>NZ_JAGFJM010000123.1 GCF_024102715.1 Nitrosomonas communis | reverse complement strand
CGGGCTGTGGCAAAACCCGCTTTATCGCCCATATGGCAGCTCGGCTGGGGCGTCCACTCTATACAGTTTCCTGTCACGATGACATGACCGCGGCTGATTTGACGGGGCGCTATCTTCTCAAAGGAGGCGAGACGGTATGGGTGGATGGCCCGTTGACACAGGCTGTGCGCACAGGCGGCATCTGTTATCTGGACGAAATCGTGGAGGCGCGCAAAGACGTCACCGTGGTGCTTCATCCACTGACAGATGATCGCCGGATTCTACCGCTGGAACGTACCGGTGAAATTTTGAAAGCACCTGACGAATTTATGCTGGTGGTATCCTATAATCCGGGCTATCAGAATATTCTGAAATCATTAAAACCGAGTACACGCCAACGCTTTGTTTCCATCAGTTTTGATTTTGCCCCACTGGAAGTGGAAGTCGAAATCGTATCCAGTGAAAGCGGTTTGCCTGTGGAGCATTGCGTACCCTTGGTGAATCTCGGGAAACGGTTACGAGCACTGAAGGAAGTTGATCTGGAAGAAGTCGTGTCCACCCGCTTGCTTGTCTATTGTGCCATTCTGATTAAAAATGGATTGGATCCTTTTCAGGCGGCTGAAACTGCCCTGGTGGAACCGCTGTGTGATGATGTGGATATCAAGGAAGGTTTGTTGGAACTGATACGTGCCACTTACGGCTAAAGTATGTGGCAATTCATCGAACTGGAAGAACAAATTGGCCGCTATTGGCACCATCTCGTCGGCAAGGCGGATAGTTATCCCTCTTATCCAGAAGCTGCTGTCACGCTGGATTCGCTGCGTCCTGCACTGAGTGTTTTTTTTCGAGGCCTGGGGGGTGCGCCTGGCATAGTTTTAGCAGCGGGAACGCAGCAATCATCAGGACATCGTCTGAAACTGCGGCAACGCCTGGGTATGAATCAGGAATCCCTGCCCCGGATAGAATGTAACGCCGATCGGATGCTGCTGCCTGCAACCATTGCGTGTTTTCCATCAGCCGCATTAAACCGGCGACTTTATTTCTGGCTGGCTGCTTATTTTTCCGTCGCTGAAGATTCTGCCATTGAGGCGCCGAATGATCCATTGCAAGCCGATCTCTCTTTTCTGCATAGCACCTACTGGAACTGTTTAAAAGTGGTTGAGCGTTATCCCGGACTTGCGCTGGATTATCAGAAACTCTGCGACGCGCTGTGTGAACAGCGGCCGCATCGACTGCTCTCGGGGCAAGAGCTGGCTGTCGAAACCGTTATCCAGGCATTATTAGGAAAGCATTGCGTAAATTCTCTCGGTGAAGCATTCTTGCAAGCCGTCATGCAGCCTGAGCCTGATCTCCACCGCTGGCAAGCCACAAAGCACTACCATACTTTCCTGCCTGTTCCTTTGTGGGGAAAAATCCATTCAAGTAAAACTTCATCAAGTGCGATAACAGAGTCTTCAGATCAGGATGACGGCGGCAGTAGCCAGCAGGAAAATGAGGATCATCGCAAGAAAAAAGGCCGGAGAGAAAAATACGAGCAAAGTGAACGGGATGATCCGCTGTTGCTGAATCGCTTTGAGAAACTCATGAGCTGGTCCGAAATGGTCAATGTCAACCGCGCTGTGCAGGATGACGATGAAGATACCGCCAAAGAGGTTGCCGAGACGATCGAAGAAATCACGCTGAGTCCGCATCAACGCCAGGCTGCGACCAAGCTCAAATTTGATCTTGATCTTGCGCCGGACGATGTCAATCCGGCTGCTCTGATTTCCGAATTGACCTACCCTGAATGGGATTATCGGCGTAAGGAATATCATGTGCAGCAATGCCGGGTACTTTTTCAGAATGCTGAGGAAAAAAGTGAGTTATGGGCGCCTGATCTTGCGGCTAGGCGTCGTTTTCGTAAAATCCAGCGCCAATTTGAAACATTAAGGCCCAGGCGTGAGATTCTACGTAGCCAGTTGGATGGTGCTGAACTGGATATGGATGCGTTGGTGCGTGCGCACTGTGATTTCTTTGCCAATGGAAATAATTCTGATCAGATCTATCTACAGGCGCGTCAGCAGGCTCGTGATCTGGCTGTAGCCATACTGGTGGATGTATCACTTTCTACGGATAGCTGGATTAACGGTCGGCGTATTCTTGATATTGAGAAAGAAGCTTTGATCACGCTGGCTTCCGGTCTTGCCGTTTGTAGAGATGCTTTTGCAGTCTATACCTTCACTTCACGCAAAAGACACTATGTACGCGTGGCTGCCGTAAAAGATTTTGATGAAGCTTTCAATAGTCAGGTATTGCGTCGTATTGCCGCCTTGCGCCCTGGTTACTATACCCGCATAGGCGCAGCTTTGCGCCATGTCCGGCAGCTACTCAACAAGCGAACTGAACGTAACCGTCTTATACTCTTGTTAAGCGATGGCAAGCCCAATGATCTGGATTATTATGAAGGCCGTTACGGTATTGAAGATACCCGACAGGCGATTCTGGAGGCCCGGAGAGCAGGTCTTGCAGTTTTCGGTATTACAATAGATCGCAAGGCGCAGGATTATTTCCCTTACTTATTCGGCAAGAGGGGTTACGCCATCGTGGCTCGGCCTGATCGACTTTCGCATGTTCTGCCTATTATTTACCAGCAATTGGTAGGATGATCAGTTGACACAAAAATATTCGTCCACTTGAGCTACTTCATTTTACTTGGTCAAATTCGAACAGCTCGGTCGCAATAGAGCCGCCAGGAATGACACAAATGGATATCGCCAGAGATTGAATACAAAGAACAATGCCCTCTTGGTTTACTGATTCCGCCAGATAAGCCGGGCAAAGCGGATTAATTAAAGGAAAATTGGATGAAAGTACAACCTCATGCCCTTTCATCCTTTTACCCCACTCACATACGCCGCCGTCAGAGGATGCGCAGGGGTTTCAAAAATTTGCTGGCAGTGACCGAATTCGACCAGATGGCCGGTGCGTTCGCGCTCCTTGACCCAGAAAAATGCGGCGTAATTGGCGATACGCCGCGCCTGTGCCAGGTTGTGCGTGACGATCACAATAGTATAACGCCCGCTCAAGCGGTTGATTAAATCTTCTACCACGCCAGAGGCAATCGGGTCCAGTGCGCTGCAGGGTTCATCCATCAATAAGATCTGCGGATCGAGCGCCAGTGCGCGGGCGATGCAGAGTCGTTGTTGCTGACCGCCTGACAGACTCAATGCCGGGGTGTCCAGCCGGTCGCACACTTCATCCCACAAGCCGACATCGCGTAATACTTGCTCCGTGATGACATCGACATCTGTTCGCCGCGTGATGCCATGCTCACGCAACGGCAGGGCGATGTTGCGTTGAATGGACAATGGAAACGGGGTTGGTTTCTGAAAAACCATGCCGATCCGCTTGCGCAACTGCTGCACATTACAAGTGTCCTCAAAAATATTTTCACCCTCAATATGCACTGCACCGTCAATCCGGCAAGCCGGGATCAAATCGGTCAAACGGTTGAGTGCAGATAAAAAGCTGGTTTTACCACAACCGGAAGGACCGATCAGTGCAGTAATGCAACCACGGTAAATATCCAGTGTGACTGTGTCGAGTGCACATTTACCGCCATAAAACAACGACAACGCCTTGACTTGAATGACAGGCTCGGGAATACAGCAATACGGCCCTGCTTGCAAGGGACTGAGCGTATAGGTGCTGCCCTGAGCGCAACCTGATTGCACTGGATTTACTCCTTCGTGCGCATCAGTGGTGATATCCGGTTTCGATCTCATTCTGTGTTCAGCTTCCTGCGCTGCCATAAATGGGTCAAATGCATGGCAACCAGGTTAATCATGAGCAGCAATAAAATCAATACCAGTGCTGAGGCATGGGCAGGCGCATCACCACCCGGCACATTCATCGACAAATCAAAAATATGCAGCGCCAGCACCCGCCCGGAATCGAGCAGTGACTCGGGCATACGATCGACATAACCGCTGGTAAACATCAGTGCTGCTGTTTCCGCTGCTGCCCGCCCGATTCCCAGCAACAATCCTGCCGCCCAGGCTGGCACTGCTACCGGCAGCAACACATGAAACAACGTGGCCGCACGCGACATGCCTAGCGCCGCCGCAGATAATCGGTAGCTCTCGGGCACCGCGCGCAGCCCCGCTTCCGCCGTACTTACCAGAATAGGTAACAGCATGCACGCCAGGGTCAGGCCGCCAGACAAAATGGAAAACCCCATACCCAGATAAATACTGAAAAAAGCATAGCCAAACAGACCAAACACGATAGAAGGCACTCCCGCCAACACCTGCAGACTGTAACGCACCCAACTCCCGAATGAACTCATGGCAGGGATAAATTCCGCCAGCAACACGGCAGTCGCCCAGCCGATCGGCAACGCAACCAGCAGTGCGATCGACAAAACCAGCAAAGTAGACACCAGTATCGAGCCAATCCCACCCGCACGGCCCGTATCTCGCGGCATACTGATCAGAAAATCCCAAGACAGCAACGCGCTGCCGCCCCGGATCAGATCGAGCAGAATCCATAGAAATATCCCACTCACACACAGCACCACGAGATAAATCAGCAACTGTATGGCCCGATCGCGCAATAGATGATTAGGTTTGCCTGTATCAACTATCTGTTTATTCGCCATGATGCTCCTTACCAAACCATCCTGCCATCGTAGTTAGTATCATCACCAATAAGAGCAGCAGCAAACCCGAAACAAACAACACGGCGCGATGATCGCCCATGGCATAGGCCATTTCCAATGCAATATTGGCAGTCAGGGTGCGAATGGGTGCAAACAAACTATCCGCATGCTGCACCACATTGCCTGCCACCATCAGCACCGCCATGGTCTCCCCCACTGCACGACCGGCTGCGAGCAATATTCCCGCCACGATGCCTTGACGTGCTGCAGGCAGAACCACACCATAAATCATACCCCAGCGTGACAACCCAAGCGCCGCCGCAGAGCGCAAATATTCATCGGGAACAGCTATCAGCGCGGCATAACTCGTCAACACCAGCGTAGGCAAAATCATCAGCGTCAAAATCAATATTGCAGTCAACAAGCTTGCACCGGGTGGCTGCCATTGATTGATCAATGGCACCACTGTGGTCAGTCCCCAGAAACCAAACACCACCGAAGGAATACCGGCTAGTAATTCAATCAGCCGCCGATAGAGCATGGACATGCGGGGCGAAGCGTAAAACGCCATGAACAGGGCTGACGCAATTCCCAGAGGAATTACCAGCAAAAGGCTGCCACTACTGGCATAAAGCGTCCCCGTCACCATTGGTAATAGATTGTAGCGATCTTCCAATGGATGCCAGGCGTCATCGGTTACAAACCGCATGAGTGGAATATGCTGCAGCGCCGGCCAGGATTCCAGCAGTAAAAACAGTAAAATCAACGCCATGATCAGCGCTGCAACCGTGGCGCCTAAGCGCAATCCGGCGTTGAACCAGCGATCAATCGACACTGACTGGAATAAAATACTGCATTTCCACCAGATCATATGCTTGCTCTGAACGTGCAAAATCGATGAATCGTTTAGCCAGCGCTGTTGGTGTCATGCGGGTAACCAGATTGAGCGGACGGGATAAGGGATAATCCCCATTGCGCAGATTGACCACCGACGCAGCCACACTATCCAGAGGTAGCAGCTTGAGCGGCACACCGCGTTGAGCATCATATTCTGCAGCGCCAATTGAGACATAGCCGATTGCATGCGGATTACCGGACACGGTCTTGATGCCCTGCTGATTGTCGCCGATGACGATGTGCGGCCTAATCTCGCTGTTTTTCAACTGAAAATAGGCTAGAAACAATTCCAGCGTGGAGCGTCCTTCCGCCTTGTTGACCACGGTAATGCGCGCATCTTTTCCGCCTACTTCGTGCCAGTTGGTGATCTTGCCGGTAAAGATATCGGCAATCTGCTGCCGGGTCAAAGCGGCAACAGGATTGCTCGCGTGCACAATGATCCCTATCCCATCCAGCGCAATGGTAACAGCTTGCAAATCCTGCTCATCGGCTTTCATGGCGCGTGACACCATGCCGATATCGGCAATACCCTTACGCGTATCATTGATCCCGCGGGCAGAACCGCCCGTTTGCACATCCACACGCATACCGGGGTGCAGCGATTCAAACCGCCGCCCTAATTCCACAGCTAACGGCGCAATCGTGCTCGATCCGGTCAATACCAGTTTGTGCGAGCTAGCTATAGACACGGCACTCAAGCCCGTCAACATCAGCACTCCGATTGTGACCCAGACAAATCGCCTTAAAAATCTCATGGATGCTCCCTCCTGCGTGCATGATAGCGCTCTACCCAATCCAATAATTGCTGTGAAACATGCTGCCGCTTCCATTCCCCCGCGACATATTTATTGGCTTCCGACCAGGTCGGATAAGTATGGATCGTACCAAGAATTTTGTTGAGCCCCAAGCCATGCTTCATGGCCAAAACGAATTCAGCTAGCAGATCGCTAGCATGCTCGCTCACGATGGTCACACCCAATATCCGGTCTCTGCCTGGAGCAGTGAGCACTTTGATAAAGCCATGCGCAGCTTCATCGGCAATAGCGCGATCAAGCTCTTTCAAGCTATAGCGCGTTACTTCATAGCCAATTTTGCGGGCCATTGCCTCTTGTTCGGACAACCCCACACGCGCAACTTCAGGGTCGGTAAAGGTCGTCCACGGCATAGTGGAATAATCGACTTTGAAGCGTTTAACATGACCAAACAAGGCATTGACCGATGCGTACCAGGCCTGATGTGCTGCTGCATGCGTGAACTGATAAGGCCCGACCACATCCCCACAAGCATAAATGTTGGGATAAATCGTTTGCAGCCAGCTATTCGTCTCAATGGTGTGTTTTGGTGTTAACGGAATGCCGAGCGCCTCCAGGCCCAATCCTTCCGTGCGCGCAACCCTGCCGACCGCGCATAGCAAGGCATCGAATGGCAGCGCTTCCTCTCGCCCCGTTCGATCGCGCACGATCAGTCGTTGCTCATCATTGCTTTTTTCACAATGCACGGCTTCCGTTTGCGCCAGCACCCGCACCCCATCCGCTTGCAATGCTGCCTCGACCAGCGTGACGACTTCTTCATCTTCACGCATCATCAAGCGATCACGCTCAACTTGCGTCACGCGGCAATCCAGACGGGCGAACGCCTGCGCCAATTCGCAACCGACCGGTCCGCCACCCAGCACCACCAGCCGTTCAGGCCGCTGGGTCAACGTCCAGATAGTTTCCGAGGTATAGTAGTCTACTTGCTCCAATCCCGGAATGTCCGGTATAAAAGGCCGGGCACCGGTTGCAATGACGATGGCGCGCGTGGTCAATGTTTGTCCATTCACCGTCACGCTCCAGGGTGAAGTAATGCGCGCTTCGCCCTGCATCACCTCCACACCTAGTTGAGTATAGCGTGCCACGGAATCATGTGGTTCGATGGTCTGGATAATGCGCTGAACACGCGCCATCACATCGCCGAAATCATAGTCGAGCGCTACTTGGTTTATCCCCAAAGATTTAGCATGACCTGCCTGCTTGACAAAGCTGGCTGTGCGAATCAGCGTCTTGGAGGGTACACAGCCATAATTGAGACAATCACCGCCCATTTTGTGGCTTTCGATCAGTGTGACCCTGGCGCGCGTGGCGGCTGCAATATAGGAAGTCACCAACCCGGCTGCACCCGCACCAATCACCACCAGATTGCGATCGTACTGTGCTGGCTTCGGCCAGCGCCCATACAATCGTCGCTGCCTGGCCATATCGATCATCCAGCGTGCGAGCCACGGAAAAAGAGCCAGCAGCAAAAATGAACCGATCAAGGCGGGCGATACAATATCAGATAAACTGGTGACAGCGGCAAGCTGGGTACCTGCATTGACATAAACTGCGGATCCGGCCAGCATGCCGATGAGGCTCGCCCAGAAGAATGTGCTGATACGGATCGCCGTAAGCCCCATCAGCAGATTGATCAGAAAAAAAGGAAAAGCGGGTACCAAGCGTAACGAGAAAAGATAAAACGCCCCATCCCGTTCAAGCCCCTTGTTGATCGCTTCGAGCCGATCGCCAAAACGGCGTTGCACCCTATCACGAAACAAGTAGCGCGTCGCCAGAAATGCCAATGTTGCGCCGCAGGTAGCTGAAATCAGCACAACAGGCACGCCAACCCAGAACCCCAGCACCGCGCCGCCTGCTAGCGACATAACGGCAGCACCCGGTAATGAAAGCGCTGCCATAACAATATAAATCAGGGCATACAGGCTGATCACCCAGAATGGCTGCTCCTGATAAATCTGCCGAAGCTCATCATGGCTTTCCTTGAGTGCCTCCAAACTAAAATAACGCTCCAGATCAAAAGCAAAAAACAATCCAGTCAACACCAACAGGGAGCCAACTAACCACCAGCGTTTGTTCATCCTGCCTCCTGGATTATGCCCATTACTTCAGCTCGCTACATGACGCTCCAAAACGGAAACAGCTGTAGCACCGATGATGCTTCATACTGACCGGTACCTGCAGGCTGCCCGCAAGCGTCTCCGCCAGTGCGTAATCGGGGTCGTCATCTACCAGCGTACAGGCATATACCTGCATTCTGCCATTGATTTTGACAACCATCCTGCTAAAAGCACACATGAATTGTTTGCGGGTCTTTTCAGTTTGATAGGCAGTCATGCAATGCATAGTGATCTGCGGAACGGATACCTCCGCGGCAGGAGAATGGAATTCCGGAAATTCAATGCGCGGCAAATCGCCCGGCAGACCGGCAGATAGAAAGACTTCGCTAAAGCGGCTGGCCACTTCTACTGCATCCATATCAGGGATAAGCTGATTCGCGACAGAAAGCGAAAATCCCATTTCATATAAGCCACGCATCCCTTGTAGCGCGCGAGCAAACATGCCTTGTCCTCTGCCCTTGTCATGGCGTATTGCGTCGAAATGATCGAGGCTGACGCGGAAATGTAATGGATGGGGTTGTTTGAGCAGCGGTTTAAGTTGATTAAACCGCTTGCTGAGCGGATCTGTCGCATTGGTCAGCACCAGGCACGGCCGATGCTGCAATGCCGTATCTAGTATGCGCACGATATCTTTATTGATGAACGGCTCACCACCGGTAAAGGAAAACTGCCGCACACCGAGTGCCACGGCCTCGTCGATGAACGGTTTCACGTCATCAAACCGTGCTAATTGCAGGCGGTCGTCACCTGGTTTAGAACCTTCCAGACAAAACGGACATGCCAAATTACAAGCGGTACCGGTATGAAACCAGACTTCTTCCAGGCCATGAGATTGGATAAAACCACGTGGCGCTCCCTCTGACGTGCGATACCATAAATCAGATCGTTCCTTACCCAGGACTGAACTGTGGATAGCTTTTGTGTCCATGCTTTAGCAGCATCCACCACCCGCTTTACCATTCACATTGACAGTTTCATCGTCAAAAGGCAACCCCATCCCGCAACCGGGGAATATGCCAAAATGACGATTAAAATTACCGTAAAAATCGAAATGCTCCCTGAAGCGTGTGTCGTGCAGCATGCGCAAGGTATTACCACAGACGGGAAACTGCCGCCCCGTCTCGATCGCATGATGCTTATCCAGGACAAACTGATGCGGATGGTGCGCAATTGTGCCACGGTACACCACCGATTGACCGTGGTCTTCGCAAGCAGGCTCCAGATTATCCAGTTTAAATAATCGATAAGTCGCTGAATAGAAGCGGATATTGCCGGTACGCTCAGCCAATTGTGTATTTCCTATCGCCACAGGGCGATCCTCCACCAGCCGCTGATCGATAAAACCACAACGGCGTGCAAGCTGCAGAAAATCATTCCAATATAAGGCGCCGCCCAGACACTCGCCGTACAGAACAGGGTCCCGAGCCAATATGGCAGGAATGCGCCGGTCGCTATACACATCTGAAAAGTACAGCTCCCCGCTGGGCTTCAATACTCGCCAGGCTTCACGCAATACTGCTGCTTTATCCAGTGCAAGGTTGATCACGCAATTGGACACGATCACATCCACACTCGCATCGGCTAGATCAAGCTCATGTAACCGTTCGATATCCCCATGCAAAAATCGCACATTGCTGTTGGCATAACCAAATGCCTGACGATGGTAATCTTCATGCCGGCGCGCCACCGCCAGTTGCTCATCGGTCATATCCACGCCAATGACCTGACCTCGTTCCCCAACCAGTTGGGACAATACATAAACATCTCGCCCTGCACCGCACCCGAGATCAAGCACCGTCAAACCGCTCACTAATTGCGGCAATACCAGGCCACAACCGTAGTAGCGGCTCAGCACTTCACTGTGAACTTTTGCCAGTAAAGGTTTAGCATACTCAGGTAAATTCACATCAGTGCAGCAAGCATTGGTTTGTAGATCAGCAGAACTGGCCAGTGTTTCACCATAGTATTTCTGAACAATCTCTTGCATGAGATTTCTCCTATTATTGTAAATTGTCAGGAACGACGTGCGTGATACTGTTCTGCTAATTTATCAGGCGGCATACCGCATGCAAAGCGGATTGCCAATTTACGGTTATGCCAGGTGCGCCGCCACCAGCCATCACGCTGCCAGCGGCGAGGATCAACCCATAAAGGTTGCAGTAATGGTTGAAAATGTCCCAGGCGACGCAATCCTTTCACCAAGGGTACTTCCTCGAACAGCGGCCAGGGTGCATGCCCGCCTACCGCGAAATAAGCATCCCGTTTGGCAAAAATCCCCTGATCGCCATAGGGCACACCGAAACGGCTGCGCAAAGCAATAGCAGGCTCCAGAATCAGTGCTGGCCAGGCGCGCGGCTCGTCAAACCGGAAACGAAAATAGCCTCCTACTGCGCCCTGCTCAAGCGCCTGTGCCATCGCTGTTAACGGATCAGCAGGCAAGCGCACATCGGCATGCAAAAACCAGAGTGCCTCACCTTGCGCCACTGCAGCACCTTGCAATAACTGTCGTCCCCGGCTAGGCTCGCTCGCTAGCCAGTGCGCACCGTACTGAGCACACACATCGTGACAAATTTGATTATTGGCACCATCCACTACGATAATTTCCGCAGGATGTTGCGGTAATTTTTGTAATTGCCCAAGCAGTTGGGCTAATTTTTCCTCATCCTGATAGCATGGAATAATAACGCTAAAACTAGGCATGGTTGATTTTCATGGTGTTAGCAATATCACACACCAGCGCGTGAAGTCGTCGCCGGGCAGGCCGGCCGTCATTTTGCAGTAATCTGACTAATTCTAAACAATCCGCTAGCTCGTCCACATCAGAACGTGATTCCAGTATCGCCACAGACTGCCCTGCACTACGACAACAATCAATCAATGCCGCCCCCAACTGACCGCTGCTCCACGGCAGATCAGCTAACTCCGGCCAAGGGCAACAGCTTGCCATCAATGCAACGCCGCCGTCAGTTGCCGGTATCAGCACGGTATCATGATGCTGTAAAGCAACCCGGCAAGCTGCATAATCAAGCTGCATCAGTAAAGGCGCATCACTGCCGATATAAATCAGTTGTTTCAATCCCTCGTATCGCAACTTATTATCGAGTTCATTAAGACGCTGACCAAGGTTACCCACTGTCTGAGGTTGTATCTGGATGAATCTTGATGAAGGTAGCAAGGTTGCCGCCCAATCATGATCCTCTGCCGATGCGGGTGCAATAACAACGGGTCCATTCCAACTTTTGGCATCTTCCAGTGCACAGTTTAAAAGTGCCTGTGCGATCTGCTGCGTCCTTTCCATACCCAAATTGGTGGCCATCCGCTGCTTGCCGACCCCTAGTGCAGGTCGTTTACATACCAGGACTAGCGCCATATCAACCATACTGACCATACAATCCTTAACTGATGATGTGTCGTTTTGCAGTAAACAGATACATCATACCAGCCTGCAGCTATTGCAACAGCATTATCCGCATCAACCATAACCGCTACAGTAACAACCTAATTTGGTTCCTCACCAACCAAAAACCGATAATCAGTATATACAACGCCGCGATGCGCGCTAACTTAACAATCGGTTTTGCCTCCGATCAAGCGGGCGCGATAGGAATGCCGATCAATTCAATGATTTTTGGCCCAAATGCCACGAGAAATGTCCCGCGGGCCACTGCCATTTCCCAGCAGTTTATTCATAATAAACTCCATCAAATGCTGATAGAGGAGTACATAAAAATGCAATTCACGCAAATCAGAAACGCTACCGTTAAGATTAACTATGCAGGCAAGAAAATACTGATCGATCCTTGGCTGGCAGAAAAGGGAGCGGTGCCGGGATTTGGCGGGACGATCAACGATCACATCCGCAATCCGACGGCTGAACTGCCGATGCCTGTCAGCGAAATCGTTGATGTAGATGCGGTTATCTTAACTCACGATCATCCGGATCACTGGGACGATGCAGCTAAGAATGCGATTCCCAAAGATATACCATTTTTTGTGCAGCACGAAAAAGATGCGCAAGCGGTGACGTCTGCGGGGTTTAGTAACGTTCGCGTTCTAAACAAAATTAATGATTATGAGGGTATTACGCTGATCAAAACACCGGGCCAGCACGGCAGACCGAAGGTGTTGGAAGACATGAAAGAATTGCTGGGGGATGTAAGTGGCATTGTTTTCAAGCATCCGCATGAGAAAACATTTTATATCGCCGGGGATACGGTCTGGTGCCAGGCAGTTGAAGATAGCCTGAAGAAATACCATCCTGACATCGTCGTCCTCAATAGCTGCGACGCCAAAGTCACCGGCGACGAATCCATTATCATGGGCAAGCAAGATATTTACGAAGTCTATAAAGCTGCACCTGAAGCAACCATCATTGCCAGCCACATGGAAGCGGTGAACCACGCTACGCTATCCAGAAAGGAACTGCGCGAATTTCTTAGCGAGAAGGAAATGATGCAACGGGTATTAGTACCCGAAGACGGCGAATCCTATACGTTTTGATTCAAGACCGGAACGATACATCAGCTTTGTCAGATCAGTCACTTTTTAATACTGTCTAATTATTTTCACAAATTAAACAATGAAAACGGTCTAATCAGCGAGGTTTCATCATGCCTGTCCCATTAGTTGCAGTTATTGCCTTTAATCATTTCAGCCCTTTCCACTTATCGGTACCGTGCATTATTTTCGGCGATCTGTTGCATGATCAGAAATTATTTGAACTCAAGATCTATGCAGACGAATCCAAAACACCACGTTCGAATGAGGGATTGAGTGTTGAATCGTCACTGAGCGTAGATGAACTGGCGCAAGCTGATATCATCATCGTACCTTCCTGGCGGAATCCTGCCGAAAAACCAAACCAGTCAATGCTTGATGCCTTGGTGGCGGCACATGCACGAGGTGGTCAGGTTGTCGGGTTGTGTCTGGGCACTTATGTGCTTGCCTATGCCGGACTACTGACAAATCACAAGGCTGCCACGCATTGGGAATTTGAACAGGATTTCATCCACCGTTTTCCTGATGTAAAACTGGACAGCAATGCATTGTATGTCGATGATGATCGTTTGATTACTTCCGCAGGAACAGCAGCCGGTCTCGACTGTTGTTTATACCTGGTTCGTCAGCATTACGGCAGCGTGATCGCTAATAAATTAGCCAGACGCATGGTGATTCCCCCTTACCGGGAAGGGGGTCAGGCGCAATTTATTGAGCGGCCCGTTCCTGTTTCAACACAAGACATCAGAATCAATACGCTTCTGGACTACTTGAGAAATAATTTAGATCAAGCACATGGTTTGGACGAACTGGCACAATACAGCAAGATGAGCCGCCGCACCTTCACGCGGCAATTTTACAAGGCAACGGGAATGTCTGTCGGTGAATGGCTGATAGCTGAGCGCATACAACGCAGTCAGGAGTTGCTCGAATCTACTTCTTTGCCGATTGATGCCATTGCAGCACAGGTAGGCTTTCAATCTGCTATGTCGCTGCGCCAACATTTCAAGCATAGGCTTGATGTAACACCAAGTGAATGGCGAAAAACCTTTCAAGGCAAACGGCTGACAACAGTTAATAATCGAGCGACTCATTTCTGACAAATATTTTCTCTTACATTCATGTTTAATAGAACTGGGCTTTTTTTCATCATGCCGGCGCTTAACGATCATGAAATAAGCAATTGAGTTCTCTTTTCATCTTTTATCAATTTCATTTTGCAGAGGGTTATTTATCTATGACAGGTTATGCTGATGAAGTCGTCATTCCTTACGATCGCGATCTGGGTCCTGTACTTTTTGATCACTATGGGTTAGACACCGCGCAACGCATTGCAGAACAATCACCTCGCGATGTGCTTGAGATTGCCGCTGGCACCGGCATTGTCACCCGGCACTTGCGTAACCTGCTGGCCAAAGACACCCGCTTGACTGCGATTGACGTCAGCGATTCGATGATGGATCTTGCGCGCACAAAATTTCTCCCCAATGAGCAGGTCACGTTTCAAAATGCAGACGCCACGGCACTGCCGTTCAATAACGAGGCATTCGATGCGGTAGTCTGCCAGTTCGGGAGCATGTTTTTCGATCAAAAAACGGCGCTCCATGAGGCGTACCGGGTGTTGAGACGTGGAGGCCGCTACCTGTTCCGTGTCTGGGATTCGGAGCGGTACAATCCATTCGCCAGTTTGAGCTTTGAGGTATCTTTGAGGTATTTAAGCAATTCTTTCCGTCGGATACACCCCAGTTTCTGTTTGATCCCGTTTCCTGCCACCAAATCGATCCGCTCAAAGAACAGCTGATACACATTGGCTTTGATTCCATAGTGATCTCGGTTCAGCGCTATGAATACGATATTCTCGATGTGCCGGCCTTCGCGCGCGCACTTGTATACTCGCCAGTCATTTTTGAAATAAAAGACCGCGGCGGTGTTAACCCGGAAGAAATCGTGGAAGTGTTGACGGCGGCATTTAAAAAAGAATATGGCTCAAATCCCATGCGCTATCCGATGCAGGCCATACTGTTCGAAACGGAAAAGCCCTAAGTTTTAATCTGCCGGTATTTCCATATTTTGGCGTTAGAAAACCAGTGCAACGTGCGATTAATGCGTCTTACGCTGTTTGGCGCATCCTACAAAAATAACTCTTACAGATTTTCTGTGGAAGAAGAGCATACTGTCCAGCGATGAAATCAAGCGTTCGTCGGTCAATGAATATTTTCTTGTTTCAACAGAAACATATATTGTATCTTTAGTAACCTAATAAAACAGGACCAATTGCTTAAAGGAGAAGAAAGATGAGTGTTGCGCTTGAGCATCAGGCTACGACGACACAGGATCGCAGCGCCTTGGCCAGGATGGTGATGACACTGCTTGACCACTGGAAACTGTCAACCGAGGATCAAGCAGCATTGTTGGGGATTGCGCCCAGTAACCGGGCGGCGCTAACCCGCTATCGCAAGGGTGAACCCATCGGTACCAACCGCGATCAATACGAACGCGTGGGTCACTTGCTGGGTATCCACAAAAACCTGCGCTTGCTGTTCCCGCAAAACCGGGAGCTGGCATACCGCTGGATGTCGACCCGCAACAAGGCGTTTGACAACCTCACCCCGGTGGATGTCATCAAAGAATGGGGCTTTGCTGGTTTATTAATGGTGCGGTCATACCTGGATCGAGCACGTGGTGTCTGACAGCCAGACCGGATGAATCAGTTATTCTCATGCCTCACCCTGGCAGACGTTCACCGGGATGTAATGCGCAATATCGTCTCACTCAGAAAATCCCAGGATTTATTTGACGACCTGACTGAGAGTGCGGAGGAATGGTTGCTCGCTCAGCGCGTTGAAGACGAGATCAAGCCACCGCCATATCGATCGCACACGCCGGTAATTCATCGTCCCTTTGAGGAAGCGGAATGGTTCAATGCCATTAGCTGGCCATTCAAGCATTGGCAAGCCAGCCGTTTTTCGGATGGCTCATTTGGTGTGTGGTATGGATGTGATTCGGTACAGACGACAGTTTTCGAGTCTGCCTATCACTGGTACCGGGGTTTGCTCAGCGATGCCGGTTTTGAACGGGAAATGGTCCTCAGTGAGCGCAAGCTCTATTCAGTCGCATGCAACGCTGCCTTACTGGATTTCCGGCTGGTGGCTCATGAACAATTTCCAGATCTGATACACAAGACGGACTATTCCTTCACGCAATCGATCGGCGCGCGCATTCACCGTGAGGGCCATCCAGGCCTGCTCATATCGTCAGCACGCTATCAGGATGGAGAAAACTATGCAGTGTTCAATCCCACTGTTTTATCCAACCCACGCCACTATTGCCAGCTAACCTACCGGCTTGAGGCACAGCATATCGTCGTTGAGAAAGAGGCAGGAATTGCCTGGCTGGAGATAGCAACCGATAAACTCTGAACTGCTGAATCAGCGAAGCGCTGATTCAGCTTTAAGATTCAAGTCAAAGGCATTACATCATGGCCAGCCATGATCGCTACCGTTCACCATGACCAAAACGCTTGCGCTCTACTTTGGGGTGGTGTATCAGTTGGCAGGCAAGGCGGTAAACGCGCAGTGCTTTTTGCGCATAGCCCAGCACACTGTCATGTGGATAGTGAATCACTTCATTCAGATTCTCTTCAGCAGTGATGCCAGCCGGAAAACCAGTCAGCAGTTCAATGCCTTCACTTATATGCTCTGCCGCATAAATATGAAACAATCCCTGAGAAACTGCTTCGATGACATGATGCGACAGCATCAGATGCCTGCGGTTACGATGAGGAATCAATACCCCATGCGTACCATCCAGCCCGGCTGTCTGACAAACATTAAAGTAACCTTCTATCTTTTCATTGATTCCGCCTACCGGCAGAATCTCCCCATATTGATTGATGGCGCCTGTCACGGCGATACTCTGCTTCAGCGGCACGCCTGATAATGCAGAAAGCAAGGCGTACAATTCCGCACACGAGGCAGAGTCTCCTTCTATGCCATTGTATTCCTGCTCAAACACGATGGAAGCATTAAGCGCCAACGGAGCGACATGGGCAAACAAAGCCGATAAATAATTCTGCAAGATAAACATGCCTTTGTCGTGGATAGGACCGGATAGTCCGACCTCGCGCTCGATATTCAACACGCCATCTTCGCCGGCAAACGCGTGCGCCGTGATCCGCACTGGCGCACCAAAACAATGATCACCCAAGTCTATTTGCGTCAGTCCATTGATCTGTCCAATCTTTTCGCCATCGACCACGATCGAAATATCACCATCCGCGATCAATTCCTGCAAGCATTGATCCGGATAATTATGACGATGGATACGCGCTTGCAGCGCCACTTCGACATCAGCCACATCAACCAGGCAACCAGTACGCGTTTTGCACTGGGCTGCGCTTTCCAATACCAGTGTTTCAGTACGGCTGAAAATGGCGCTCTGGCGTAATTGATCATTGGTTGCCCGGTGACAATCTTCCAGTAAGCGCGCAACAGCAGCAGCGGTAAAATGAGGCAAATCCGCTTCATGACAGGCATGCGCTACAAAAACGGCTGAAGCACGGCGACTTTGCTCGTTAGATATAAAACTATCAGCAAAATCAACTTTCACACGGAAACGCCTGGCAAGCTCCGGATTGTCTTCCTGTAAGATGTAATATTGTTCGCGCGAACCGATCAAGATCAGTTTGACCCGAATGCGCACTGCTTCCGGTTCAAGCGAAACAGCGGTTACCGGTGCCAGAGCCGTGCCAGGTTCCTCCATTTGCAGCAGACTACTGCGCAGCAGGCGGCACAATTTCTCCCATACCAGACTATCCGCTAATACGTCATCAAGATGCAGCATTAGAAAGCCACCATGCGCCTTGAGCAGACTGCCTGCCCGGATGCGCGTAAAATTCGTCTCCAGCACGCCTTCCACCGATTGATATTCGATGCTGCCAAATAATGAGCGGAGGGATGGGCTTTCTTCAATAATAACCGGCGCACCCTGCAAATCATGATTATCTACCACCAGATTAATCTGATAGCGCGCTAGCAAGGATTTAACCTCTTCCTTGTGTTTATCTTCGTCGGCATCAGCAATCTTGAACAGCGCTAGATTATCGAGAATATCTGCTTCCATTTTTTGCAGATAATGATTGAATTTACTCTTATCCTCAGGGGACAATGTCAGTGCACTGCGGATTGGCTCTAACTCACTTTCCAGCAGCAGTTTGATCTTATTGCGCTGTAGCGTTATCAGGGCTTCCTCTTTAGCCCGCTCCAGTGGGCGTACCTTCTCAAAATAATGCGCGATTTCAGCCTGCAATGCTTGCTCGGCTTGCTCGATTTCAGCTCTTCGCTCCTTAGGGAGCGCCAGTGCTTCCGTCTCGGTTAAAATTTTGCCTGATTTATCCAGCAACGTGAAAACCATACGATCAGCTTCGCGCTGAATGGCAAAATCATGTTTTTCGGCGAATGCATCCAGCTCAGCAAAGGCTTTGGCCTCTTCCAGCTTGAAATTCTTTTCAATGCGCTTACTTTCCGCTTTGAAATCCGCTTGCTCGAGGTAGCGCGGTATTTCCTTCTGCAAATATTTTGTCAGTTGCGCCAGCTTTTCTCGCAGCAAGCGTCCCTGCCCTGCTGGTAAGCGCAAAGCAATTGGCCTTTCTGGCACATCAAAGCGGTGCAGATAGCATAAATCGGGTGGCACAGGCTTGTGCAACGCCACTTTCGCCATCGCCTGCCGGAGCAATGAAGATCGCCCGCTGCCGACTTCACCGAGCACGAACAAATTATAGTCAGGCTGCTCCATGCCAAGACCAAAGTACGCAGCCTTCTCAGCGCGCTCCTGGCCGATCCAGGAAAGTGGCTGATTAATCAGTTCCGAGGTATCGGCAAATCCCAGCGTAGCAGCATCAATTGTCAGGCGAAGCTCGTGCGGAGCCAGTTGAGTAATGGACATTTATACGTATTCTTATTTTAGAAAGAAACCTGGCATTGTAACCGTTTAACCATTCTCTCTGACAGAAACAATGTAACCACATTGCTTTAACAGGCTGTTAAACGGAATCATTCCAGCAGGTCATCGTCGGGCAATTTACCGTGATGGTGTGCTTTCTCATCTTTTTCCAGCTCCAGTTGCTGCCGGATAGCCAGCAACTCCTTGCGACGCGCATCGCTGGTTGGGGGGTAGCATAGATCCAGCTCAGAAAGGGTGTTCAGGATGATCTGCGAGATGATCAGCCGGGCATTTTCTTTATCGTCAGCAGGCACCACATACCACGGCGCGTCAGTCGTGCTGGTGGCGCTGAGGCATGCTTCATAAGCAGCCATGTACTGATCCCAGGCACGACGCTGCGCCATGTCAGCATCCGAGAATTTCCAGTTTTTGTCAGGATCATCGATGCGCGCCAGAAAACGCTGGCGCTGTTCTTCTTTGGACAGGTGCAGGAAAAACTTGATGATGTGCGTACCGTTGCGGTAAAGATGCGCCTCCGATTCAACGATCGAGCGGTAGCGCAGCTCCCAGAAATTATCCCGCTTCAGCTCTGATTCAGGCAGATTCTGCGCCTTTAGCACCTCCGGTCGCACCCGTACGATCAACACTTCCTCGTAGTATGAGCGATTGAAAATGCCGATGCGCCCGCGCTCAGGTAATGCATGGTGAGTGCGCCACAGGAAATCATGCTCCAGCTCCATTTCACTGGGATGCTTGAAACTAAATACTTGGCAGCCCTGCGGATTGACACCGGACATGACATGCTGGATAGCGCCGTCTTTTCCTGCTGCATCCATGGCCTGGAAAATCAGCAGCAGCGAATAGCGGTTATGCGCGTACAGCAGGCTCTGCAGTTTGGTCAGCTGTTTAATCCCTCCCTTGAGTTTCTCTTTATATGACTCCTTCGAATCATAAAATGGCTCGACCCAGGTAGGCCATTGGGTCAGATCCATTTGGGTTCCGGGTTTAACACGATAATCAGCGATATTTATTTCGGCAGCATGTTTCATGATATTCCTCCCTTCCAGTGGGATGAGTCGCGCATGGCCAGGAGCTGCGTGCTCCCAGTCAGCAGGCGAAAATAGGGAAACTAACCTGAACAATCATTTTGCAAGTTAAAGTACCAAAGATCTGATATGAGGTCAAAAAGTGCTGACTAATCACCCTGTTTGCAGCATTCTTGTCAAAACACCACGAAAAATCAGATAAAAATATCGCCCTCAAAACATCGACAGCTTTTTTCTACAGAAAATTCTGACAATTTATTGGCCGGAACGATCAGTTTCAACACGGCGTGAAGTACTCTAACTCTGGCGTCAAATCAGTGGCAAGCATGATCTCTCATCAAAAGTACGACATTAGCATCCCTACCACTTACCGCTAACGATCGGGCGCAAGAATCAGCGGCGGTTTATTAAATCTATGGCGCAGGGAGTTAATCGCTTTCAGTATGCTAGGCTGGCTAACAATTTTCGCTTCCACCAAACGTTTTTTGGGAAAATCGATCAGAGAAATTCCGATCAGCATAGTAAGCAAACCCTGCCCTGGCAAGAAAAGCATAATAAAGCCAGCCAGCACGAACACAGTACCGACCAGATTCTTAATGACCAATCCAATCATGCGCAATACCGGATGACGGTCTTTCATCCAATAGCGTGGAATGCGCGTGTCAAAATAATCCGCCGGCAAGCGGACCAGAATCACCGGAATGGTGATTACAGAACCAACCAGACCAATAATCGAAGCGATGGTAATACCGATCAGGACATGGACTGGAATCCATTGTTGAATTATTTCAAGTATCTCATTCATGAAAGGCACATCTTGGTTTCCAAGCTGAAATTGATGACTCCAGCATGCCAGCAAACAGTTGACCGCGATATTGCGCTGATATTGGCGTGCTTGGTAAGTTGCGACAATTAAATGCTATTTATTTTTATGTCTTTAATCGTTACTGTCTCCAAAGCATCAAATCGTGTGGGATTCATCATTTCTTCCAATATCTTTTTGATATCTTCAACACTGGCTTTGGATAGATTGATATCTAATTCAACTGTCACTTCAACTTTCATCAGTAGCTCCCTATAGCAATTTCCCTGCTGTAGTATAGTGGGTTGCAAGGTATTATTCATTCGAAAAAAAATGTAGTTAGGTAGGATATAGCATGCCTGATCCAGAGGCACCCCTCGAAATTCCCGTTGTATAGCGTTCTACCGGTGATGTTCTGTCAAAACGCGCCTGGGAAGCAAAATCAACCAGCAAGCTGAGCAGAACTTGACCTCCGCTTGAGAAACGCAGTCTTAGGGAGCATGTTGGAAATAACGCTCGCCCAGGTTAAGCTTTACGCGCAAGCGCTCGGCAGAATGGAAGCCGACAACCTCAAGGCGCAGGCAATCGCAGTATGCGCTGGCCTGGCAGATGAAAAAGGCTGAAAAAAATGGCTCAAATCTTCCTAGGCAGGTTACAGCTTGAAAACAAATTTGATCACGCTCCAGACCAACAGCCAATAACCAAAGACAATTGTAATGAGCCAAGTCAATCCCGGCATGACGCCCAGACAAACAAACCAGACAAGCAGGACCAGAAATAATCTTGACATGATATGACCGTGGCCGATAAAGAAATCAAAATAAAGATTACCGCCAATAATAACGCATCTGCAAACGCTGGCAAGATTCGTAAGGTTTCAACCCTCGCCCAACTCGATGGCTGGGCGCTACAGCCGTTTCACGTTGGGATTGGTTGAATTCTTCCGAATTTTTCGCAGCATTCCTGATGCCAGCGTTGATTTCCTTGAATGTCTCAGCAAGCCTAGAACCATTGACTACTTGCCCTAATGCTGGAAAGCCAAGGAAAATCCAAAGAACTGTTGCTTCGTCCTTGCCAGTTGATCAGATATGCTTTGAATGCTCTGCTTGGGACTCTTGCTCCCGGCTGAATTGGCAAGCTTGTCAAACTCTTTACGAATCTTGCCAACGTTGTTGGATGCATTATCATTGGCGGTAATCTTTATCTTTATTTCTTTATCAGCCATGATCGCATCATGTCAAGATTATTTTTAATCCTGTTCATCTGGTTTGTCTGCCTGGCAGTCATCCCTGACTGGACGATCGTCATTTCATCGTTCTTGTTTTTCTATATACCGATATGGGTTATAGGAAAGTGGTACTTCAAGTTATGAAACCTAAAAAGACTTGAGCCATTTTTCCAGCCTTTTTCATCTGCCAGGCCAGCGCATACTGTGATTGCGTGCGAGGTTCATCCCCACGGGCGTGGGGAACACATCTCTCCTATCTCGCTGATTAGTCAGCGATAAAAGGCAAGATTCCGCCTCCCCAGTAACCCCCAACTCCCGTTCGATCTGTTCGATACTCGGTAAACTGGTTTGCAATTTCTTGGGTAAAGAATGAACGAGCTGATACTCAGCCACGCCGATTGGTTTGTTGGTGTCACGCAGCGCGAGTCTCAAAATTGGTGATAGTCTGACCGGTGCGCTCACGCAAACGCGTTTCAATCTGAATCACGAGAACATTCCGCGACCAATTATGTTCAATCGCCTTTGCCGCACACCAGTGACGCTCATCTTCCGTAGGCAATTTATCCAGCAGCACAAGCTGGTGATAGGCAATTGTGCAAGCACCGCTTGCACAAATTCGCTATCCGGCCACACCTCGGCAAAGGCATGCATATATTTGAGGTTACACGGCGAAAACCCCTTCATCTCAGGAAAAGCCATGCGCAAATCATGCGCCAGCTGCTCAATCACCTTAGCGCCCCAACCCTGCTGCGCCTGCCACTCCAGAATATCCTGACAAAAACGTATCTTAAATACTTTCTAAGCTGCCTGTGCGGCAGCGAACGCGCGGTTGACGCATGACATGGATATCGTGGATTTCTAAGCTGCCTGTGCGGCAGCGAACGATCAATCGGCGATCCGCTGCATCCTTGTTGATTTCTAAGCTGCCTGTGCGGCAGCGAACTTATTGTTAACAGCCGGGCGCTTGACATTCAATTTCTAAGCTGCCTGTGCGGCAGCGAACTCCAGCCAGCTCGACTACCTGGCGTTGTCAACTTTCTAAGCTGCCTGTGCGGCAGCGAACACCGTAAACAGGCCGGAACTCGTCAACCTCACTTTCTAAGCTGCCTGTGCGGCAGCGAACGGATTTCGCTACCGGTGATTCCGGCGGCGATCTTTCTAAGCTGCCTGTGCGGCAGCGAACCATGCATGATGCGCCCGAAAGCGAATGGAAGGTTTCTAAGCTGCCTGTGCGGCAGCGAACTTCCTAATTTAATAATTTTTTCTGCGCCGTTATTTCTAAGCTGCCTGTGCGGCAGCGAACCGTCGTCAATATAATCACGTTCTTCTTCCCATTTTCTAAGCTGCCTGTGCGGCAGCGAACTGGAGTATAGCACTCAAAAAACTATAAACAACAATCGTTTAATGTGAAGTGAATAAAATACCTAATAATTTTTCAGTAATTAATAAGTAACTGATTCTTTGCAAATTATTAAAGAACGAAAAAAATAGGTATAAAAATCACAGATAATCTGACAGCAATTCCTCACACCATTCTGGAATCGATACTTGCTTTAACTCAAGACATCCGTCGCGTATCACCGCTATTTGCTGAAACGGGCTATCCGCCCGAGAGTTGTCCAGGATGTATGCTTGATCACATAGCGGTAAAACCTGCTTAACCAATTGCAATACTCTGGGTATTCGCGCTTTAACTTTTTCATCCGGCACAGCGTGGCCGCCTTCGCTCATCCGCTGCGCAATACGCGCGAGGTTGAGTTGTGTCTGTTCAAGGTGAATAAAGACCAACACAATTTCATAACCCAGCACTTTTGCATTGGCAACAAAATCGATTTTAGAGTGATGAGAAAAAACGGTTTCAAAACAGAATGTGCGTCCGTCCTGTAATAGCCGCAAACGAATGGCTTCGGCAATTTTAGCGGCTTCATAGCTGTATTGCTCGGATTGATCCGGATGTAACTGCTTCGCCAGGATATCCGCATTCACAAAAGGCATACCGAGCGGTTTAAGTTGCAGCCGGTAAAACGTGGTTTTTCCGGCGCCGTTGCCGCCCGCAAGCAGCCAGAGTTGTTTTTCTTTTCTCAAGTGACGCTTTCATTCAATGGAATAAACTGGCCGTTCTGAAAACGGCCGGTAGTGATATTGCCTTGCTGATCAATACGCTCCAGATACCCCGGATGTTTTGATGAAGCCTGATAGCGGATCGCTGCGGATGTAACACGCCCGGACAGCGATCCGTTTTTCCGGTCGTTCTCAAGTGTTTTAAAAACTTCAGCCGGATCGACTGGAATGCCATAGACGGGTTCCACTTTTATTCTTGAAAGCCCCGACTTGACGGATAACATCACATCAGGATCAAGCGTATCAGCCACAGAACGCCCGAGCTCCGCCCAAAACTCTATCTGTTCGGCGGTGCTGCGATGAAAACGGTCAGCAGTCAGCTCTGCCGCTTTCATCAGCTCTTCTTGCAACCGAATGGGGGATGCCGATTTTGCCATAGTCATGCCTCACATATCATTACAAAACCACTATATTGTAGCAGTCTGCTACAAATTATTTGTGATTGTTTTAAATGACTGTTTCCGAGAGCTCGGCAGCAGATACGGCAAATGGTCTAAAATTCAGGCACGGTTGCTGTGGAACGCAGAGTCGGTTCATCCCCACGGGCGTGGGGAACACTGCAATAGGGAAGATTATTACATTGAATTCTGCGGTTCATCCCCACGGGCGTGGGGAACACACGGCACTGGTCTGTTCAAGTCACGGCTCAATCGGTTCATCCCCACGGGCGTGGGGAACACTTTCATTCTGGTAAATCCCACAGTAATCATCTGGGTTCATCCCCACGGGCGTGGGGAACACGCGGTATTCCGCACCGATAGCCCGATCAAAGGCGGTTCATCCCCACGGGCGTGGGGAACACACATGCCGATGATGGCCCGGCTCGATAAAATACGGTTCATCCCCACGGGCGTGGGGAACACTCGTAACTAGCGGCAATAGCATCTATAAGACTCGGTTCATCCCCACGGGCGTGGGGAACACTGTACACCTCCTGGGAAAACACCTGGATTGAACGGTTCATCCCCACGGGCGTGGGGAACACTTACGCACATACGACTCGTAAACGCCGTGGCGCGGTTCATCCCCACGGGCGTGGGGAACACTGGCCACGCCACCGATTACCAGCAGCGGGTGTCGGTTCATCCCCACGGGCGTGGGGAACACTGAGGCACCGCTGCTAATGACCGCAGTGGTGCCGGTTCATCCCCACGGGCGTGGGGAACACTCCCTGCATGATTATTGCAAAAAATAATTTGGCGGTTCATCCCCACGGGCGTGGGGAACACTCAAATCTAATAGAAACTCGAAAGTTTCGACGCGGTTCATCCCCAAGGGCGTGGGGAACACCTAGTGTTAATGTATCCGCAGATGAGCTATCGCGGTTCATCCCCACGGGCGTGGGGAACACAAAATCTCTGATATTTTCATCTCCATCCTCCTCGGTTCATCCCCACGGGCGTGGGGAACACTGGCGTATACAATAGTGACGGTACTAATGGGACGGTTCATCCCCACGGGCGTGGGGAACACGAAGACGGCGCGATCGATGCATATACGCGGGGCGGTTCATCCCCACGGGCGTGGGGAACACGAAATGTACCTGAATCTCACGTGGAATAATGACGGTTCATCCCCACGGGCGTGGGGAACACACTCCCTCCCTGACGTGTTGTTCGTTGTGATGCGGTTCATCCCCACGGGCGTGGGGAACACCGGCGAATACCAGCGCGCAATTTACGCTAGGGCGGTTCATCCCCACGGGCGTGGGGAACACGCCTTTTGAATCCCAAACCGATTTCAATACACCGGTTCATCCCCACGGGCGTGGGGAACACTCTAGAAATGTTGTCCAGATTTGTCTGGATTTTCGGTTCATCCCCACGGGCGTGGGGAACACTGAAGCCCCACTGCTAATGACCGCCGTGGTACCGGTTCATCCCCACGGGCGTGGGGAACACCGTCGCTGATTCAGATTTGCCACGTACTCTGACGGTTCATCCCCACGGGCGTGGGGAACACGCCGATTTCCCCGATCGGTAACAGCATCAATACGGTTCATCCCCACGGGCGTGGGGAACACGGACAAAGGCGCAGCATCGTATGCATACTCGCCGGTTCATCCCCACGGGCGTGGGGAACACTTTGCTCAGGAGTGTTATCTGGCCAGTACACGCGGTTCATCCCCACGGGCGTGGGGAACACGCCGCGTTAATGGTAAATACATACACATTGAACGGTTCATCCCCACGGGCGTGGGGAACACTCTGTCAAACTTTTTCCCATTTTTCACGGCTCCGGTTCATCCCCACGGGCGTGGGGAACACAACTTGCCACCTGATCACCAGAAGGCAGGTACCGGTTCATCCCCACGGGCGTGGGGAACACTTTCAGCTTCTGCCTTCTCTTCTGAGCGCATCTGGTTCATCCCCACGGGCGTGGGGAACACCAAGCCCTATCCTACCCTTCGGACTACTGTTGCGGTTCATCCCCACGGGCGTGGGGAACACATTTAAACCTTATATGATATGAAGCAAGCAAGCGGTTCATCCCCACGGGCGTGGGGAACACTAAGTTAGTGAATGTTGTAGCTGGTATTAATTCGGTTCATCCCCACGGGCGTGGGGAACACACTGGATAGTTAGCTTTAAAGCGCCAAAGCGTCGGTTCATCCCCACGGGCGTGGGGAACACTCAGGAAAGAAGAACTGGACCGTGTGCCGTACCGGTTCATCCCCACGGGCGTGGGGAACACGTTGCCTATCCAAATCGGCTTTTTGATCGTGGCGGTTCATCCCCACGGGCGTGGGGAACACTAATGATCAACCCCTTCTTTGTTCTGCCATTTCGGTTCATCCCCACGGGCGTGGGGAACACTCTAACCTGTTTCGACTGGTGCACCATCAATCCGGTTCATCCCCACGGGCGTGGGGAACACTATACAAATGCTGACTACAATGCAGTTATCGACGGTTCATCCCCACGGGCGTGGGGAACACGATCACCGGGCAGGCGCAGTTTCGGGGTTCAACGGTTCATCCCCACGGGCGTGGGGAACACACTTCTCCTATCTCGCTGATTAGTCAGCGATAAAAGGCAAGGTAAAATTCTACCAAATTTTTAAGGAACTCCTCCTGTTTCTTCAGGCAAAAAAGAAACCAGTTTCGCACCGTCTATTTCATTCGGTATTCTTCGATTAGTACCCAATGTCACGAAATCAAAGCCAGCTTCATTATTGGTACGCCATGCCATCACAGCGTTACCATCTTCAATTCCTTTTTCAACTTGACTCCAAATATAGTCGCGCACTTTAGCTGAATAATTACCGACGTAAACGCCTGCTCGAATTTCCAGCAACCAAATAGCCAATCGTCCACGCAGCCGAGGTGGAGCGTTTTCAAGCACGATGACCAGCATCACCCAGGCTCTCAGGATTTGGTATGGCTGGCTGCACAGCGTTATCCGGCGCAGCAGGTGGGATAATTTCACCAGCAGAAAGCATTTCCTCAATTCCAGGAATGATTCTTTCCAGCAATTTGCTTTCACGAAATACATCTCTGCAGCCAAGTCTTACTTGCTGTTCTGGATTACTCGGATGTTTTGCAGCAATTTTAAATGCAAGTGGAACAACGGTATCAAACTTATAGATATCAGCCACATCATAAACAAAAGACAAAGGCTTGCCAGTATGAATAAAACCTACCGCGGGTGCATAACCCGCTGCCAGTACGGCTGCCTCCGTCACACCATAAAGACAAGCAGTAGCCGCACTTAAACAGCGATTAGGAATATCTCCTTTATCCCAATCATCTGTATCATAATTTCTCGCTTTCCATTCCACACCATACTTTTTGGCAATCAGTTTATACGTTTCCCGCACTCGAGCACCTTCAATACCCCGTAATTGCTCAACGCTACGGCGAGCAGGCGGTTCCTCACCGAAACGCATAGCGTACATCTTACGCACCACTTTCAAGCGCAACGTTTCATCCAAAGCCAATTTAGCCTGATACAACAGTCGGTCTGAACGTGCACCACCCGGTTGTCCTGACGAATAAAGCCGCACCCCTGCCTCACCAACCCACACTAGCAGCGTGCCCACACGTGCAGCCAATGCAGCCGCTGCATGAGAAACTCTTGTACCTGGTTCTAGCATCAGACAGGCAACGCCACCTATCGGAACATGTGTGCGCACACCCGTTTTGTCGACCACAACAAATGCACCATCCAGTACATCAAGATGGCCTTTTTCGATAAACAGGATAGATAATCGCTCTTTTATTGCCAAGGGTTTGAGAGGCGGAAGAGGCTCTGGCATAGTATGTCACTTAGATAGTAATTTTCTGGAACGGATGCCGCTTCGTGTAATTACCCAATAGCGACCCAACAGTCGTGCTGTTTCAGTCATTAAAAAGCTTCTAAGAATATTGGCGGATTCTGTTGGGGTGGCGGGTATAAAACGCAAATAAATGACTGCTGGCGGAATAGGCATTTTTTCTCTAAAAATAAGCTCCCCATAGTCTCTATCGAAAGTGATCAGAATTCTTTGTTCATCGGCACAAACTGATAAAACCTTGCGATCACTTTCACCACGGTAGCTCTCGGCAATTGCAAGAATATCAAACCCCTCAGATCTAAGCTCCTTAATCGAAGTAAACGGAATATTCTCGTTTGCCAGCAACAGCAGGCTCAAGGGACCATCTCCAACGGCAAAAATTCTTCATCTTTAACAAGCGCACCAGCAAAAGCAAATACTGCTTGCAAATCTTCTGCCGTTAATTGCGGGTAGTTTTCAAGAATTTGCTCATCTGACCAGCCTGCTGCTTTAAGACCTAACAGAAACTCGACGGACAATCGTGTTCCTTTTACTATAGGCTTGCCTACGAGCACATTGGAGTCAGTTATAATATGATCTTTCCAGTCCATCATCATCTCCTCTGATCCATACTTTCTAGTTTAAGGATAAAATTCATAGCCTGCGCACCAGCAACAGGCCGCATCCGAAGGCTTTGGCTGGACCGATACCATTCAGCAAAATTTTACGAAATGCCGATGTATCAGTAACTATCAGTTCACCAGCAAAATCTACAGTAGAAAAATGAATATCTTTACGTCCACTACGATGTTGGATATAACCATCAACTCGCACAGATTTCTCTGTAAGAATACTACGATCCTTATCATGTAACTCACGAGTCAGGATGGAAAATCCGGCTTTTTCTCCACGACGTTCTAACCAGTGTAAACAAGTTGTCTGAATCAATTCATATAAAGGGGGCTTAGTCTTATCCATATCAGGCCAATCCGCCCAGCATTTAATTCCTCGTTCTGCCAGTAAACGTTTTTTCTCATGCATTACCACATCATCTCGACGTGATTTTCCATTTACCTTATGCGTCACAACCGGATTAGCTCTTAACTCGAAAGCCAGTCGCTGCCCTTCTTGCAGTTGTGGATCGTAATCACGGATTTGCACCTGCCAAGCACCGGAGAACGATTGCGGCTTACGCGCTGATACCACGTAAAAACCAGGCATCCTGCCTTCACCATCGCGTCGACGAAAAAGAAAATCCCGTGCAGTACCTGGCTCTGCCGCCAAAAATCGCCACAACCACTGGTGATCGTCATAGGGATTTTTAGCCCACTGCATGGCAGCTTCGCGCTCAGCACCGGGCATGGGAGTGATAAGACTGAAATACATATTATTGCCCTCCTTGCGGCTTTAAGGCTACGTATTCAATCCGATCACCAAATTGCCAATGTTCCCGCGACAGTACACGATCCTTGCGCACGACTTCCAGATCATGAATCGTGCCGGATTCAATTCCTTCACCCCAAACTATGCGCTCAAATTCAGGAATCGTTTCGCCACTACGTTTGACAAGTTCCTGGCGGTAATTATACAAAGCGGTGTGCGAGTTTTCTGCCGCAATTATTTGTGGATTAAGTGGCAATGCCGGTGGGCAAGCTTTGCGCCCGAGATAGAGAGTAAAACGGGGTTTCGCAAGCACTTGTGCCAAATCATCTAAGGCATAAGGTGCACCGTCATGCGCCTGGACGGCAATCATATTCGCGGCACCCTGCCGATAATCGCGAGTGGAAAGGATGGTATTGAGATCTATTTTGGGCAAGTTGAGTTCGTCACGCCGGGAGTTGTGCGGGAGATTCTTTAGCGAGACTCGTCCAGGTACCTGCGCTGTGTGGTAATCGCGCAGCAAACAACCTGACGCCAGCACACCGATAGCAAAGCTATAACCTCTGTGCAAAGCAGCATGTGCATCTTCCTCTTCTCTACGCATGCCTAGTGCTGCCGCCAGTAATCCCAACAAAGCCGATTCACTGGGGTAATTTGCCGTAGGGCGAAACTCACCGACGGCGGTTTCACCCCAAGCAGAGAATGGTGCCTGTAACTGAAAGACCAGATAGTTCATGGTTATTATTCCGTTACAAACTTCACTAACTCATCCACACTACCTTCACCTGTTTCCACATTGAATTGGTAACGGTTATCGGCGCAGGCTCCATAAACAGCGTCAAAATTTTTGTAGCGCTTGGTTAACTCGTTGACGGCCCGTTCCAGCATATCTCCACCCGTTACTGGTTTGAGAAACGCCTGCGCCAGCGATCGTGGTTGCTGATCACCTTTTTCAGCAAGTGCATAAGCGGCATAAGCGCGTGAGGCAAAGCTGTTCTGTTTCCCGGTTGGTGAAACTTTGGTGGTCGCATGCACCAGTGCTTCCAATGTTTTGGCTGCCAATGCGGTATCGCCACCAAGATTCTCAAACAAAAGCTCGCGATTGATACACAAATAGAGATAAAAAACTCCGGCACCGAAACCGGCTTCGCCAATATGGGCAGCACCCACATCTTCTTCACCTCGGTTAAGGTCATCAACCGCGATAAAATAATCATCTTCCACGGCCACCTTGTGAATGGTAATGGCATGTGCCACCTGCACAGCGGCCTCGACGTTAAAAGCTGGGGACGATGCCAACATACGGCCAAACATGGCAATGTCCGCTGCCTGGCGTGGCTTTCTCAACAGTTTTAAGTCATCTTCTGTGGGAGCTGCACCCGATGTAGCCAGCTTATCCACCAGCAACATTATGGCAGCTTCCTCTTCGGGACCGAAGTGCGCCAACTGCTCAATATGCAAGTCCTGATTATTTTCAGTTTTTTTGTCAGATTTCAATTTACCAAACTGACCGGCAGTCGTCTTTGCCCACTCGCGAGCATTCTTTTCAGATACCTTTTTTTCAAGAAGCGCATGATAAATTTTTTCACCCATTTCCTTAGTTCTGATGCCAATATGCCCTTGGAGCGTATTTTCAAAAACATCAGATGTTCGCCATGCACGCTTAAGACTTTGGGAAGAAATCCGCAAACGACTGGCATCGCCAACAATAGCTGTTTTTGGTCGCCCCGTATCGTCGCGGTTGAGGTTGGAAGGCGGATAGCTGACGAGCAGGTGAATCTGAACAAAACGTGACATTGTATTCTCCATTATTTTAAAAAAATGAAATTTAAACCGCCGATTTGGCGGGCCAGCGATAGGTATAGGCCCAACGTTTCTTCACGTTATCGCTCCAGAGCAGCACGTCATTAGCCAATTCCAGTACATTGGCCTGATAGGAAACTAATGGCAACGCCCGGCGCAAACCGCCGAACACCTCATCTAACGAAGATGAATCTAGCAAACGCCGAAAACGTAATTCTGAAAATGGCGGACGCTCTCCTTCGGACATAGCTAATGGCAAGCTTCGTTCATCCTGAACTTTTACATGCGCAAGCAAGCCAGCAATAGCAGCGAGTCGCTCATTTCGCCAATTGTTTTCCGGTTTATCCTCTTTCGGCCAGCCAGTCGCTAACAGCATTTGATAAAGATGCTGATACCCCCCCGTAAGTACGATCGCTGTCAAATTATGGGCGCGACGCAACTCGGCACGATCTCCCCGATTATTCTCCAACCCCTCCCACCATCGCAGTAAAACTTGTCCGAGAGCAGTTTCAGGATGAAAAGAAATTTTGTCATTCATACTATTTTCTCCTTTGGGTTCAGGCCGATACTTTGGCGTTCTTTTTCGTTAACTTGCTTGGTTTCTCAACCGGTAATCTCAGAATTACTTTAAGCTTATCACCGTACAAACTTGCACGTAGCCGGTTGTGTGCATCAGCCACACGACGAGGGTTTTGTCGCTCGACGAGGGCTATACCTACCAATTCGGCATCAAACAGTTTTACTGCTGCATCAATCAATTTATTGCGCCAACGTTCACGCCAAGGAGTCAAGCTTGAATCACCATCTTCATCTCGCGCCTGCTCGATGAGTTCGCTCAACAATCCATAAAATCCCGATTCAGTTCTCGACCAGAAAGCAGCATCAACAAACCCCCAATCACCTTTAGCTTCCGAGCTATCGCTGAACCAAGCTGACCTAACGGCAGTACGTAACAGAAATGCGGCATGGTCAGCCGCATCTATCCATTTAGCTACTTCGGATTGAACGAGCTTGCGTTCTTCCACATTACGTTCTGCCAAACCATACAGAGGGAAGGTGGATTCATACCAGCAGCGAGCTTTCATGTTTTCCATGTCATAGCCGAAGACCCATAACCTGAATTGCCCTTTGAGTCTTCTACTATCCAGTACATATGAAACCTGTGAAGCGGGTTGAGTTTTTTTCTTGTCCCCCTGCACTCCAAGAACCCAGCCCAACCAGAGCTTGTAGCCCAATCCACCCGGTTGTGGATGCATAGGTAGCCATTCTTCAGGCTTGCTTTCATAGTATGGCGACAAAGGATGCCTCCATGCGCCTTTGTAATTAAATCCTTTTGGTCTTGTAATGTAGCGGGTCAATAACTTCGCAGATTCACGACCACAGGTATCGCAACGGCCACTGACTGTATTGTCCTGATCGAGCCGAATTCTGCGAGGCATACTCCAGAACACATGGGCAGGATGAACTTGAATAGGAACGGTTTTTCCTCCCGCAGCCTGTATAGATTGCATGTCAGCCAGCCAAGGGAAAGTAAAATGCAGCGCTGTCTTGTTAGCGTCGCCGCCGGTCCCCAGAAAAGAATCGCGGTCACGCACATTCAGCCATATCGTATGCCAAAGCGAACGTGTAGGTGTCGCAACAATCAATGTTGTCAATGGGCCTCCACCTCGAAGTGAAGTAAAGTGTCCGTTTCCACCGCTTGGTGCATTTGTTTGCAGGGTAAAAAGCGCCGTCTCGGCACAATGAGGACACAGGCCAGAAGCTAATCCACGCTTGATGAAATGATCTTTGTTTTCCTTGAGCGTGTTATCACCCGGCGCTTCGATTAAGAGCGAACCAATCTCATTGAATTCTGAGTTTTGCATCCCGGCCGTGTGCAAACTGTAATCCTGCATAAACCGCGCACCATCACCATCGAATACAAAGGCACTTTCTATTGGCGTAAACCAATGTTTCAGGACTTCAGCTGAAGGTGGCTCGTCATACCACTGTTGCCATTCGGCATGGCTGTTCATGGGTGTGGTAGTCTGTACCAAGCCGATCAAAAACTGAACTAACGCACCGTTAAAATCTGGCCGCCTAGCATCCAGCGCAACAATATCCGGCTCGCCGATCTGGCAAGGTGCAATCCAATCCTGAACACCGTCCTTGCGGCGCACAGGTATCCAAGCTTCATCCAGCAGATTCATTCAGTCTCCTCGATAATAGATTTTTCATCTGCTGCCAATCGCAGCCCCATCTTGCCATCATATTTCCACAACTGCAGCTGTGCTGCTTGCCCCGGAATTTCTCCACTCCATGCCTGTGCTTGCCAGCACCCGTTTTTGGTTTGTTCTAACACCAACAAAATCGACCACTTGCCTTTGCTCGGGAGCTGATCTTTGACGCGCAAAAATTCTTTCTGTTGAACGCTATCATCAGGCTGTGGAACACTGGCAAGCAAACGCTCAGCCACCCGTACCGTGCTGTAAGCCCAAGCGTGATTTGGACGTTCTGCCCATGGCAAGAGTTGTCCGCTTCCCCAACGAGCTAACACTACATTGACACTCACATCGCCCAAACGCGACGGCGTTTTGGCTTCGCTCCACCAATCCATCACGTCCCCACGTTTATAACCATTCGCAAAATTTAGAGCATTACTCTTCGCATGACTAGCTTCAGCCATCTGCTGCCCTTGCACAGTCAGATTATTTTGTTGCAATCCTTGAGGAATACTCGACGATTCGCCAAATACTCCTTCAATTAAGGCACGAGCATCTTCTGGCATAGTAAACTTGCCAACCTGCAAGGCTTTGGCCGTTAGCCACAATTGCGCGTGATGGGGATAAACCCCCGCAGCCTTTGGGAAAGCGGTCTTGAACCAATGTACTGCTGGTTCGGCGCTCCAAGCAGGACCAAATACCACCATAAGCGGCATGCCCCGTTGATCCGGTTCGCCATTTGCCAAACGATTGCCGGATGCATCACGATTATGCCGTCGTAAACGTCCAGCTCTTTGGATTAAGCGATCAATTGGAGCCAAATCACTAACTAGTAAATCAAAATCCACATCTAGTGATTGCTCGATTACTTGGGTAGCAATCACCAAACGACCTGAGCGTTTGCTTGCATCACTATCAGGACCAAAGGTAGTAGTTACGTCACTTTCTTTCATCAGCCTGTCGTCCAAAGCAAAGCGGGCATGAAACAGAGTCAATTTCTCTTGGGGTAAGCATTCAGAAAATAACGCAAAAGCTTCCGTGGCATCCGTTACGGTATTGCGAATCCAGCAGACGCACTGACCGGAGGCTAAGGCATCATTGATCATCGCGACAACTTTGGATTGCTGATGTTGGTAATCAATAGTAACTGTGCGCTTTACTGCATCGCGCGTACCCAAAGCATTCTCAATTGGCTGGGTACATACGGCATGCCAAGTGGTGGCCAGTGGATATGGCAAGTTTTGTCGGATAGTTTGGCATAAATTGTTGCGCCCTTTGGCATAAGCATCCAAGAGTGCTTGTTTCATGCGTGATGGTAGGGTTGCCGACAACAGAATCACACTACCGCCAGCTCGCGCGTGAAATTCAAGCAGTACCTCCAATATGCCTTGCATATAGGCATCGCAAGCATGAACTTCATCCACGATCAACACCTTATTGAATAAACCAAGCAACCGTAGTGATTGATGTTTGCTGTGTAGCACGCTAAGCAAGGCTTGATCGATGGTACCAACACCAGCTTGGGACAATAACGCACGCTTGTTATGGTCAGCCAGCCAGGCCGTACAGCGCGCCGATGCAGTTTCATCCTGTTGCTCAAGATCATCTTCTACACCGGAAGATGGCAAAACTGATTTCGCAAAATTTTCCACCAACTGGCGATTGCCATGCGCCAGGACCAAATTAGCATTACCGGCAAACAATTTTTGGTAAAAATGAGCCGCGCGATCATACATTGCGTTAGAAGTGGCCATGGTGGGCAAAGCTATGAAAAAACCTTGAGCCGCACCCTTTGCCATCAAACGGTAAGCAAGCATTAGGGCAGCCTCTGTCTTGCCCGCCCCTGTTACGTCTTCCAGTAAAAATATTTGCGGTTCCCCAGATATTTCCGTATCTATTGCCCATTGTTGTAAGGGTGATGGGGTCGAAATATTCTTATTCTTGAAGAGATCGGTGAAGGTATAACTTGCAATAATTTTTTGTGACGTTACACCACTATCTTTCAATGCTTTCTTTGCCCGCTGACACGCATGTTGCCAGTATTTCTCTAGTGACATATCTGTCTCTTGATAGGGAAAATAACCGGTATTGGAACCAAGCCAATCAGCCAATACGGCAATACCAGCAAGCCACCATGACAAAGCCTGACTGACATGCTCAAATTTGACTGAATCAAGTACGATAAATAACGTTTCCGCCGACTGCGGCAGTAGAAGTTCACGCATGCCATTGATAAACGCGAGCACGGCTTTCTTGTCACGCTTTGAGTAATAGTCACCAATATCACAAAAAGTAGGGAAAGTTTTTGGTGGCTGGCCATGATGTCCTGTGACAGCTCTCATCCAACTATCGAGACCCGTCATTCGAGATTCAGTCGAACTGCCAAACCAGCCATCCTCAACAGCGCGGTCAGCAAGATAGTCACGCCATAACCACTGTCCTAGAGAATCATGACGTTCCGTATAGGATTTTGCCGGATCAGGTTTCCTTCCTTGCAATGCTTCAAATAGTTCAGGTTTTTGTGATTGAAAAGCTTCGCTGAATTTTCCTAAATCATGCAGTGACAACCAGAATGCAACCCACTGTTTTCCATCAGTGTGATCACACTGTAACTGAGTGCAGATCCAATCACAAAAAATAGTTTCTTGATTTAAATATTCCAACCCCACTGCCGCCACATCAAGACAATGATAAACAAGTGGATGCCACTTTTGTTCACCTGGATAATTAGGATCTGCCTTACCCCAGTAGTTAAGAATCTCGTCTTCTAGTTGTTCCATTATTTTTTACTTTAAAGCTTTGTAGGACATTTCGAGAGTTTACATTCATGACAAGCTCAAAACCTGATCCTGCCTAACCATATTTTTTTATTGCCGCCCGCAACTGCTTGATCACCTCCTGCCGTAATTCGGTAGGCTCGATAACTTCTACCTCTGCACCATGTTTCAGGATATCCATCACGAGTTCTTTGCTATCAGCATAAGGGATACGCAGTTCATAGCTGCCATCGGGTAACAGTGTTCCTTGTTGCTGTGGATGCCATTGTTCATCGGCGACCCAGCGGGCGCGTTCGGATGAAAAAAGCAGCACGGCGATTTCCTTTGGCTTACCGGCAAAAATGCCGTAGCTCACGGCAAAATGGGCATCGAGTTCGTCATCACTGAATTCGAGTGCAGCATTGCCAAGCGGCTGAGGCGCGCTGATACGATCAACGGCAAAGCTGCGCAGCGCATCACGTTTATGACAATAGGCTTCCAGATACCAATTGCCGCGATAATGGGTAAGGCGCTGGGGTGAAACCTGGCGCTGGCTGATTTGGTTGTCGCTGCGGCTGTGATAGTGAATGTGCAGTCGCTTTCTTTGCAGCAAGGCGCTGGCTACTGACTGGAAATGTTCCGTGGCTGGCTTCCTGGCCGTCATCTGCAGGATTCGGATACGTTGAGCGATTTCACTGTTGCTGAGTTGCGCAGTGGCGAGAATTTTTTCCAGACGGCTTTTTATCGGTTTGAGATGATCATCCAGCAAGCCTGGCTGAGTTTGTTGCAGCAACTGCTGTACGGTTAACAGCGCATACAGTTCATCAGCATTGAACCAGAGACCGGGCAGTTCAAACACTTCCCCTGCGCCGGTATCGTAGATATAGTCATTGCGTTCACGATCGTATTTTAGCGGTGCGTTGAAATACAGCCGCAATTCTTCAATGATGCGTTTGACTGTGGCAGTTGAGCATGCGAGCCTTTCCTCGAGCATCTGCCGTGAAACGGGGTATCGTGCAGAAGACAATAGCTGATGTAATTTGTAAATGCGTTGCAGACGATCCATTGTGGCTATTCTGTTTATTTTCTTGTTATGTCCATGCGACTGAAACCCGGTTTAGTCGCTGGATGAATAACTGAGAATTTAACCACAAATTATCCAATTTATGAAAATTGCATTGCAGTTCTGATCAATCAGGCAAGCTATGTATGCTAACGACAGCATCATTTAGTTAATATACTCATCAAATGACATTTGAAACAACATTGAAGAAACCATTGTTTCTCTCAGTTTCTGGTCTGGCTGTACTATGTGATGAATTTTTTCTTTTGGAGCGACAGGTGATTTCAGCGGTCAAGTCGAATTCGATTGATCCGGCTGTGATATGACGTGAGGCTTGCAGTGGGCATGTTTACAGCCTGTGGCAACGATGGTTGTATAGGTATTAGCAAACCTATACCGTTTACGGTGAGCTAGTCGAATCGCTCAGGAACTAGCTTTGGCTTTGGCCTTGGGCAGGTTCTGGCCGAATGGCGTCTTTGTAAGTGTTTCGATGAAACAATCTAACAGTTACCTCCTTTGAAGTAATTTGGCTGATTCTTTAATGGAATTGACATTATCTCCCGCCGTGCTGATGAGTGCGAACTGCCATGCAGGATGGTTTGATTCAAGCTCACGCTTCATCCCGCACCGCAATCCTGTGTCATTATTTTATGCCCCGGCCCCGGCGAGCTATGTCAATAGATAACCGAGCCACCTTCGATTTGTTTTTTCCGCTCAAGATACTCGTCGCGGCTCATTGTGCCCTTCTTGAAGTCCTCTTCCAGCTTCTCCAGTTGCTGCTTGTTCTGGTACTCATAAGCACCGCCGGCTGCACCAGCTCCTACCAGTGCGGCGCAACCTGTGAATAAGCCCAGTGCCAGCAGGACAATGATCAATCTGAGTAAGTCGCGCATGGTATTTCCCTCCTTCTTAAGTGAGATGTGGTTCAGGTAGGCGCGGCCATAACCGCGTCGCTGAGTGTCTTTGCCTTGCTGACACCCGGTTGCAGATTTTGTCCTGTCCGCAGCAATTCCTCAGCTGCAAATATCCAGGAAAAAAATAACTCTCTTTTTTAAAGCGATGATGCTTCCGTAGATTATTGAAATAAACTGACAAATAAAATACGTACAAACACGTAGGAACGGTAAATTTGTGCTGTTACCCGATTCAAGGCGTGAGCAAATTTTAACAATCGAAATTTATTATCCACAAATTCCGTGGATAAGGCTGTGGGTAACTGTCGTATGTCGAGGAAGGGTAACGGATATTCAGCGTGCTGTAAAAAGAAGCTAAAAAATATGGGTTAACAACTCCGGTTAACAGTTCTGATAAATTGAGCTGCACTCATACTGGCAATGCGCACAATACGCCGTCATAAGGAACATCGAGTGCTGCTTCAAATTGCGGCGCGATTGCAAGAGCGGGTAATCCTTAATCAAGGGGCTGACATACAATTCCTCATCGCCATTGGCGATCTCTGCATCAGGTTACCAATGTATTATTGGATGGCGATACCATTCTGTTAAAAGGTGGCGAGCGTATAAGATTGCTTGGCATCAATGCTCCTGAAATCGAAAGCCGTCAAATGGAGAACACGCTAACTTACTGCTGGTTGAAAAAGGATTGGCTGTAGTCAATTGGCTTCCTCCAAATATTCGTCATGCTGATGCCATGATCAGAGCACAACAGCGAGCTAAAAGACAAAAATTAAGGATTTGGCCACTACCTGATTATCGTCCACGACTCCTCACGCAGATATCGCAAAAAATCACGCGGTTGGCAACGTTTGCTGGGTACGCCCACATCTTTGAAACGTAGTAAACGTTATAGTCGGTTAATTTTCAATAACAAAATAGACGTTCGGATTGATAACAACAATCTTGCCTTTTTTCCAGCGCTAGAAACCTATCTCCATAAACCACTGTAAATTCGTGGCTGGATATCGCGAAGTTTCTAAGTAATGAGGGAACGCACTAGGAACTCAGCGTGCGTGAAATACGCCTGAACCAATACAAGCTGCACCAGATAGCTGCGATAAGATAAGGCAAGCCCGACGGCACCCACATAATCAGACCAGCCAGCTGTTGATCGTGAAAATCACGTGAATCGTTGTATAAAGGTATTTGTGCAAAGGTAAGCAAAGCACCAAGCATGCTGGTGTGCATCAGGGTAAACAACAAAGCCAGCAAGGTAACGGCAGTGCGCTGGTTTAATACCGACCACCAGAACACGCAGGCGCTTAACGCAAAGCAAATGTGCTCGAGCAAATGCCACCATGGGCTTGCCAATGCTAAATTATAAAATTTTGGCGCATGCCAGAACCAGATGACGACACTTTGCATAAAAGCTGCCTGCATTGGGTAACGGCTCAAATACAGCAGTGGCTTACTTAGCCAGACAACCGGCCATCCGCCTACCGCGACCCATTGAGGTAGCGGCCGTGCCAGCATATAAAGCGGGATGATCACAACCATAATCAACATATGCTGAGCCATATGCATGGCTGAGCTTTCTTCCACCCAGCCTCCCAAGGGAATGAGCAAAGCTAAAATCGCGGCCACGCTAGCTACGTTAAATGCTAACCAACGCTCAATCAAAGATGGAATGCGTCGCGCTCCAATACAATACATAAACCAGAAAACCATGAGCATTACCATGCTGACAGTAAATGACAGCCACGCATCCCCTACGCTTTCAATTCCATCATGCGCTTCCACAGGATTGGCCGACACGACCACAGCAACTAACAGAACTAATCTTACAAACATGGCGGCAACAGCAACACAATCAAACCCAGACTCAGCGTGGCTATTGCACCCGCCAAATTTACCCTGGCTCCTAATTTGGCGATAAACGTGCGCGATGGATTCTTTGGCTTATTCGTTGCATGCATTGCACGCCAGCACTGATAAGCCCAATAAAATAGCAATCCTGTAATCGCCAACGTAGTAAACAGTAATGCGATATTAATCCAGGTAAATGAGCCTTGCGCAATCGGTGGCGGCGCTACTTCGCAGGCGATCACTAATGCGCCGTACATCAATGCGAACCAAGTAATCCATACCGCCAATCCTAATGCCAGTTGCAATGGGTGATAAGGCGAAAGCATTTCAAATACCTCCCCACGCGATAGGTAACAGCAAGATAGCAGCCAAACCGATCCAGAATACACTCGCCGTATATAGCCACCAAGGTTCCACCACTGCGACTTCATAGGGAGCAGTTTTTCCGACATAACCATAAGTGACCCGCCTTGCTTGTAACATAGTCATGATGACCGCAAGTCCGCTGTGAAATATCAAGTACATCAAGATAACAGCAATGACCGCATCATGGGCGGTTTGTGTTACCGCCAATGCCGAAGTTGCCCAAATCCCAATTAACATGCAGCAGTGCACCAGGCCAACCAGCGCTATTCCCCATAACTGGCTCTGGAGATGAAACCAGCCTCCTTCACGTAATCTTTGCAGCAGACGTTTATACCAGATGGCAGCACCCGTCAGCAATCCGCCAGCTATCAATAGCGATAACCAGGGCAGTGGTGTCACATCGGGTACTTGCCAATGCGGCGCGATGATCATCAAATAGAACCAGCCGAATAGTAAGGATAAAAACAGCGCACCATCGGCCAACAGCGTTACAATCATGCCCCACAGACCAGGACTATCAAAAGTGCGTGAATGTAAAGGAGGGTAATCAGGCATGACGCTGGCATCAGGTGCTGCCCCAGGATGTGCACCGTTTATCCAGGACCAGCGCAGCAATAATATCAAACTGATCGCCACCGCTGCCAAAGCTAGGTCATAAGTTCGAAGCAAAAGGCTAATGCACAATACTGACAAGACCAAAGCTGTAACAAAAGGCAACCAGGAATTACCGGGCAAATGGATGATTTCGCGGATCTTGCCGGTAATGGGATCTGACCCCCAAGTCTCACGTCTTCCATGATCGATCTCGGAAAGTGTATAACAGCCTTCTGCAATCGATGTTTGCAAATCAGGTTTACGCCACATGGGATGTCGCGTGGGATAGTCCGGCAAGCTGATGAAATTATAAGGCTGAGGAGGGGTGCTTGTTGCCCACTCCAGTGTATCGGCATGCCAAGGATTTGTCCCTGCCGGTCGCCCCATACGGAAATGCAGAATGATATCCAGCAGGATCATTGCAATACCCATGGCAAGAACAAAACTGCCCATTGACGATAGACTATTTGGTAAATCCCAGCCTAGATCAGGCTCATAGGTATAATTACGCCGTGGCATACCGAGCAGTCCGGTTAGATGCATTACCAGAAACGTCGTGTTGAAACCGATAAACGTCAGCCAGAATCCCCAGCGCGCCAGCTTATCAGATGGCATGCGCCCAGAGAAATGAGGTAACCAATAATACAAACCGGCTATCAGGGGAAAAACCACACCGCCGATGATCACATAATGCAAATGAGCAACGACAAAATGCGTGTCATGCACCTGCCAGTTGAAGGGCACCACTGCCAACATGATACCTGTCAATCCCCCTGCCACGAAAATAACTAAAAATCCAGTCAACCAGAGCATGGGAATATGGTAAACCGGTCGCCCGGTCCATAGCGTCGCTAGCCAGGCAAAAAACTGAATCCCGGTGGGTATCGCGATCAACATACTGGCCAACGAGAAAAATGCCTGTGCCAGTTTGGGAATCCCAATGGTAAACATATGGTGTACCCACAGGCCAAAACTGATAAAACCGGTCGAGATAACCGCCAGCACAATCCATCGGTAACCTACGATAGGCCGGCGTGCGAATACCGGCAACAATGTCGAGACAATACCTGCGGCTGGCAGAAAGATAATATAGACTTCCGGATGACCAAATAGCCAGAATAGATGCTGCCAAAGGATGGGATCTCCACCGCGCGCGATATCAAAAAAGGGCATGCCCGCCGCACGTTCCAACTCCAGCAGAATACTGCCAAGAATGAGTGGTGGAAAACCGAATACAATCATAAATGCCATGACTAGAATGTACCAGCAAAACAGCGGCATTTGCAGCAACCCCATACCGGGAGTACGGCTACGCAGAATTGACACGATCAATTCGACACCGGCTGACACAGCAGAAATTTCAACGAAGGTGATGCCTAACAGCCAAAAGTCGATATTAGGCCCAGGTGAGTAAACTGCGTTACTCAGGGGTGTGTAAGCGAACCAACCAGCATTGGGGGCGACTCCCAACAACAAACTCGAAAGCAGAATAATACTGCCAAATAAATAACACCAATAACCAAAAGCACTGAGCCGCGGAAAAAGTAAATCACGCGCCCCGATCATTTTGGGAATCAAATAGAGTGCCAACCCTTCGAGCATTGGCACTACAAATAAAAACATCATGACGGTGCCGTGCATCGTAAACAATTGATTGTACAACTCGGCATCGATGATTTCTTGCTGTGGCAGCGCTAACTGGGTACGCATTAACATGGCCAATAAGCCACCAATCAGAAAGAATACCCCGCCTGTGACCATAAAGCGGATACCGATCGTCGTGTGATTGACGATAGTCAATGCCCGCCAGCCCCGCGGATTACCCCAGACCTTCATAAAATCGTCATGGAGAGCAGCCGGATCTTTTCTAGTTATCTCATTCATAGCTCTTTTCCTCCAGCCAAGCTTCAAATTCTTCTGGCGTATGCACTACAACAGACAATTTCATGTGAGCATGACCGATTCCGCAAAATTCTGAGCATTGCCCTCGAAAATGCCCCGGCACATCAGCTTGAAGTCTCAGAGTATTGGTCCGCCCCGGAATTACATCGATCTTGCCGCTCAATTTTGGTACCCAGAAGGAATGAATCACATCGGCGCTACTGACGTGTACATCAACCGGCATGCCAGCCGGCAAATGTAACTCATTCATCGTTTTCACGTGTGTGTCGGCATAACGAATCTGCCACAACCATTGTCGTGCAGTCACCTCAATGCGTAGCGGCGTTTGTTCCTCCAGCGGCAACGGTAACATGCGAAAGCCCATCGGAATGCTAAAACTCAATAGCACAATCATGCTGATAATCGGCAGCACTACCCCTCCACCGATAATCCACCAACTGGACAGTCTGTGCGCTTGTACCTTAGTCATTGGCGCCGGCTTGCGCCACATGGCATATAGCCATAATGCCACCATAGTCAACAGTACTAATGCAAAAAAACCGAACATCCCCCACCACAAATTGGCTATAGCATGCGCTGACGGTCCAGCTGGATCCAAGGCAGATTGTGGACCACTGCAGCCGCTTAGAAAAAAAAGAATGATAATCGCCGCTAACAGCACTAAACTATGAGCAGTCGTTAATGTTTTTATTCTCAAATTTTGATGAGGAGCATAATCATGGCACGACAATCGATTATCAGCCGTATGTCTATTGGTGGACATCCCATTCATCCCATGCTGATTCATTTTCCTGTTGCCTTCCTGCTTGGATTGGTAGGTGCCGATTTGGCCTATCTCTACACAGACGACCCTTTCTGGATACGCGTAGGCTTGTGGCTGGCTGGCCTGGGCAGTTTGGGTGGGTGGCTGGCAGCGTTTGCCGGCTTGATTGACCTGGTATTTGTGCCGCGTATTCGCTCCCTGCTCATTGCCTGGATTCATGCATTGCTGGCCATCATGACGCTGGCACTGGCTTCGTTCAACTGGTTGCTGCGCTATAGCAATGAAAGTGGCTTCGACCCTTGGGGTTTGCATATCTCGTTGCTGACAGCAGTGCTGATAACCCTCACCAGCCTTCTGGGAGGACAAATGGTTTACCACCACGCTGTGGGTGTTAATACCAAATCCTGACGTGGTATCCCATGTAATTAGCTCCAGATATCGCATGATCAACTCCTAAAAAGGTTTAGTCAGCACAACCCAGAGAATAGCTAATATCAGTATCACGATCCCCGCTCCTAGCAATATGCAAGATAGAACCAATTTTTGGGAGGATGCCCGTTGATCATGCAAAATAATCCAGCCGCTGAAGGCATGGCATAAAACCAAGAAGAAGACCAGCGTGAGCTTAAGAATGAGCCAGGACTCGGCTATTTCCTCTAGCAAGAAAATGGTTGTGCCAGTGACGATCGCGATCAACGCAGCGGGTGTCATGAATAACCTGTAGATCAGAACCACTACGTCCATAAGGCGCTGCTGGGAAGTAGCCGATTGTTGAGATGCCGAACTGGCTATTAATGCGGGCAGGTACAGCAATGATGCGCACCAACTTAATACGGCAACGATATGTAATAGCAAAAGCCAGAGCATAATTTTCCCTTTTCCTTTATCAATCTGTGAGTCGGGGAACTTCGGGGAAGTAATACTTATCTGTATTTGCTGCTTTACCGACGTAAAAAGCTGTTGGTGCTACAACATTTCGTACATCAGTGCTATCAAGTGTCGACCAATATCCATTCAATGTCAATATAATTGAATGGTGTATAGGAAGCGTATAAAAAATAAATGCCCTTTTTAATAAGAACCGAATGTACCGGGAAACGGTTTGATCATCAAATGAACGGAAAGTCATCCGAAATTGGCAAAATTTGTGTTCGATCAGTAACAAAAAGTATTGGTTTGGGGTCCTTTTTCGCTATTTGCGTGCAAGACGCCCAAGGGGAAGGCCAGCTCAATCATGAAGAGAGCTAAAAAAAGGGGAGCAAAGGCTGGCTCCCTTTTTTATGTCGATTCGTTTGTATTGGTGTCAACAACCGCAACTGAATAGCCGACTTTTTGTATTTTGCCCGGAATCGTATTATGGTGAGTCAACAATAAAAAAGGGGTGGTACGGGTTATGCTTGAACACATCACGGCCTGGACAGGCCAGTTATCGGGCCTGTTATGGGACAGTCCGGTCACGCTACTACTATTACTCGGCGTCGGCATCTATCTCACGTTTCGACTTGGCTTTGTACAGGTCAGGGGGTTCCGCCATTCCATTGCCGTAATATGCGGCCACTACACCAATCGCGAAGACCCTGGTGAAGTCACGCACTTTCAGGCTCTGTCGACGGCACTGTCCGCGACCGTGGGCACGGGCAATATCGCCGGGGTTGCCACTGCCATCAGCTTCGGCGGCCCGGGCGCCCTGTTCTGGATGTGGGTGACGGCTTTTCTCGGCATGGCCACCAAGTTTACCGAAAGCACGCTGGCATTGAGGTTTCGCGAAATCGACAAGGGCGAAGTGGCCGGTGGTCCCATGTATACCCTGTTGCACGGTTTGAATATGAAACGCACCGCCATGGCGTTTGCCCTGTTCGCCATGATTGCATCCTTCGGCATCGGCAACCTGGTGCAGATCAACTCGGTGGTGGACGGCCTGTCCTATGCCATTCCGAATCTTAAGGATTACAGCTGGCTGGTCGGCGTCATCATGGCGGTTATCGTGGGTATGGTGATACTCGGCGGCGTTCGCCGTATTGCCAAAGTGGCCAGTGCCATCGTGCCGTTCATGGCCATGATGTACATTGCCGTGTCGTTCGCTGTATTGCTGATCCACTATACGGAAATTCCGTCGTCCATCATGTTGATACTCAACTATGCGCTCAACCCCTGGGCTATGGGGGGTGCCGCCGTGGGCGAAGCGATTCGCTGGGGCGTGGCGCGCGGACTGTTTTCCAACGAGGCGGGACTGGGTTCGTCGCCCATGGCCCATGCGGCGGCCACTACCAAAGAACCGGTGCGCGAAGGACTAGTGGCGATGATAGAACCGTTCGTAGATACCTTGGTGATCTGTACCATGACCGGCCTTGCGATCATTGTTACCGGCGCTTATATTCATGCGCCGGAAGGTGTCGAAGGTGCAGCGCTGACCGCCCATGCGTTCAGTACCGCCATGGGCAACGGAGGCGCCGTAGTAGTGGGCATCAGCCTGGCGTTGTTTGCGTTTTCCACTATCATTGGCTGGTCCTATTATGGTGACCGCAGCGCTAAGTTTCTGTTCGGCGGACGCGCTGTGATGCCTTACCGGGTGATCTATACCCTGCTCATTGTGGTGGGCGCCATCGTGCC
>NZ_JAGFJM010000099.1 GCF_024102715.1 Nitrosomonas communis | reverse complement strand
TTTAATCACCATTTCGACCAGAAAACACTTGAATATTTTAACATTTCTGGTCGGCATGATCATCGCAATGAATAGAATCTATTCATAATATCAATAGCTTGTCGATATTTCAGGGCTGACTAATTAGCAACGATACCTGGCTTGTCAGCATGCATGTGTTTGACAACAGCTAACTCCTATCCAGTCAATGACAAAGCAGATGGTGCCTTGGATTTCGGTCAAGACACCATCATCTCTTTGCTACTCTTACTCCTCACGATAACAGGAACTGTAAATACTACTTAGCTGTTTTGCCGCTAGTGGGAGAACTATGATATCTGCCAGTTTATTCTAATAGCTAATGCCCGCGATTCCTAAGCTTCTGAATAGCAGTAAGCTGCGCTGCAGCTTCAATTAATTCTGCTTGTGCACGCGCATATTCAATTTCGGATACTTTATTTTTCATAGCTTCTTCCGCTCTTCTCTTGGCTTCTAAAGCTTTGGCTTCGTCTAGATCTTTACCACGTATTGCAGTATCAGCCAGTATTGTTACCACGTCTGGTTGAACTTCCAGCATACCGCCTGATACATAAACTGCTTCTTCGTCTTTTAAGGGAGCTTTAATCCGCACCATCCCCGATTTAATACGAGTAAGCATAGGTGTATGATTAGGAAAAACGCCCACTTCTCCCATAAGTGCAGGTGCCGCTATAAACTCCGCTGGTCCAGAGTATATTGACTCTTCAGCACTTACAATATCTAGATGAAATATCGTACCCATTTATTTTTCCACACCAAATAGATTTAACTACTGAATTGTCTTGGCTTTCTCAATCGCTTCCTCGATTCCACCAACCATATAGAAGGCTTGCTCTGGTATGTCATCATACTCACCGTTAACAATTCCTTTAAAACCTTTGATGGTCTCTTTCAATGACACATATTTTCCTGCTGAGCCAGTAAACACTTCCGCAACAAAGAATGGCTGTGATAAGAATCGTTGTATTTTCCTTGCCCTACTAACAGTTAGCTTATCTTCGGGTGAAAGTTCATCCATACCCAAAATTGCGATAATATCGCGCAATTCTTTATATCGCTGCAGCGTTTGCTGTACTGCACGAGCAGTATTGTAATGCTCTTCTCCAACAATCATAGGATCTAATTGTCGAGAAGTAGAATCAAGTGGGTCAACGGCAGGATAAATCCCTAAAGAAGCAATATCACGCGACAATACTACCGTGGCATCAAGATGTCCGAATGTTGTAGCCGGAGAAGGATCAGTCAAATCGTCCGCTGGCACATAAACAGCCTGAATGGAAGTAATAGAGCCTGCCTTAGAAGATGTAATACGCTCTTGCAATCGCCCCATTTCCTCAGCTAGCGTAGGTTGATAACCTACAGCAGAAGGCATTCGACCTAGTAACGCAGATACTTCTGTTCCAGCAAGGGTGTAACGATAAATATTATCCACGAAAAACAGGACATCACGGCCCTCATCACGGAAGGCTTCTGCCATGGTCAAACCAGTTAATGCCACACGCAAGCGGTTACCAGGCGGCTCATTCATCTGACCATACACCAGAGCAACCTTATCCAATACATTGGACTCCTTCATCTCATGGTAAAAATCGTTACCTTCCCTTGTTCTCTCGCCCACACCAGCAAAAACAGAATAACCACTGTGCTCAATAGCAATGTTACGGATTAACTCCATCATATTCACCGTCTTGCCCACACCTGCTCCACCGAACAAACCAATTTTCCCACCCTTAGCAAACGGGCAAATTAAATCGATGACCTTAATTCCTGTTTCTAACAGCTCAGTTGAGGCAGAAAGTTCGTCAAACGCTGGTGCAGCGCGATGTATCGGCATGCTTTTGTCAGAACCTATATCCCCCATTTCATCAATAGGTCTACCCAGCACATCCATAATACGTCCAAGCGTTTTGATACCTACAGGTACTGTTATCTGCTTTCCCGTATTTACAACAGTCATGCCCCGACGTAATCCTTCCGAGGAACCGAGTGCAATCGTTCTTACGACACCATCGCCCAACTGTTGCTGCACTTCAAGTGTTAGTTCTGTACCTTCCATTATCAGCGCATCATAAACATTAGGAACGCTGTTCCTCTGAAATTCAACGTCAATCACTGCACCGATACATTGAACAATTTTACCTTGGCTCATTATTGTTCCCTAAAATACTAAAATATTGATTAAACAGCTGCTGCACCACCAACAATTTCTGATAATTCCTTAGTAATGGCGGCTTGACGAGATTTGTTATATATTAAAGTCAACTCATTAATTAAGTTACCTGCGTTATCTGAAGCAGCTTTCATCGCGACCATTCTAGCAGATTGCTCTGATGCCATATTTTCTGTAACAGCCTGATAAATTAATGCCTCGACATATCTGACCATAATATCATCTATGATTGGTTTCGCTTCGGGCTCATATAAATAGTCCCATAATTTTTTTTGCTCAATATCCTTTCCACCTTCGCGAATACGCTCATCGGATAATGGCAGCAACTGCTCCATCGTGGGCTCTTGTTTCATCGTATTAACAAATCGATTATAAAAAATATAAACCCTATCAAACCGATCTGCTGTATAGCCGTCAAGCACAATCTTAATAGCACCTATCAATCGTTCGATATTCGGTGTATCACCAAGCCCTGTTATCTGAGAAATAACGTTTGCTCCAATACGGCTCATAAAACCCAGACCCTTGTTGCCTATACAGCATACTTCCACTTGCTCGCCTTCAGCTTCCCAGATGCGCATCTGATTGACAGCTTTACGCAAAATATTGGTATTAAGCCCACCGCATAATCCTTTATCCGAGGTAATGACTATAATACCAATTCGTTTTACCGTATCACGTTCAACCAAAAAAGGATGACGATATTCCGTACTTGCACGACTCATATGGGCAGCAACATTACGGATTTTCTCTCCATAGGGCCGTGCTTTTCTCATGCGATCCTGAGCCTTGCGCATTTTTGATGCAGCAACCATCTCCATAGCACGAGTAATCTTCTGCGTATTCTTAACGCTTCTGATTTTATTGCGTATCTCTCTGCTTCCAGCCATCGGTTAATATGTCCCGTTTTTCTTAAATTCTTCAATTGCTGTCGATAATGCTTGCTCAGTCGCATCATCAAGATTCTTAGTTGCTTCAATCTTATCCATGATTTCAGCATGTTGGCTACGCATGTAGCTTCTCAGCGCGGACTCAAATGCTAAACCGCGCTTAACTTCTACATCATCAAGATATCCTTTATTCAGCGCGAATAGGGTCAACGCCATTTCTCCCACACTTAACGTGGCAAATTGGGACTGCTTCATCAGCTCGGTCGCCATTTTCCCCCGTTCTAGTTGCTTGCGTGTTGCTTCATCTAAATCTGATGCAAACTGAGCAAAAGCAGCAAGCTCTCGATATTGTGCTAAAGCAAGTCGTATACCGCCACCCAGTTTTTTTATTACTTTGGTTTGCGCCGCCCCACCCACGCGCGACACAGAAATACCTGCGTTGATAGCAGGACGAATTCCAGCATTAAACAAATCTGTTTCCAGGAATATCTGCCCATCGGTAATGGAGATCACATTCGTAGGAACAAATGCGGTCACATCACCTGCTTGCGTTTCAATTATTGGCAATGCTGTTAATGAGCCAGTTTTTCCCTTAACTGTTCCATTTGTATTCTTTTCAACGTAATCAGCATTTACCCTCGCAGCACGTTCCAATAAGCGTGAATGCAGATAAAATACATCCCCTGGATAAGCTTCCCGTCCAGGAGGACGGCGCAGTAATAATGATATCTGGCGATATGCCCAAGCTTGCTTAGTCAAATCATCATAAACGATGAGCGCATCCTGTCCGATATCACGAAAATATTCGCCCATTGTGCAACCCGAATAAGGTGCGATAAATTGCATTGCAGCAGACTCTGAAGCAGATGCCACCACAACAATGGTGTATTCCATTGCACCGTGTTCTTCAAGCTTGCGCACAACGTTTGCAATTGATGAAGCTTTTTGTCCAATTGCCACATAGATACAAATCATATTCTCACCTTTTTGGTTAATGATTGCATCTATGGCTACAGCTGTTTTTCCAGTTTGACGATCTCCAATGATTAATTCACGTTGGCCTCGACCTACTGGCACCATGGAGTCAATAGCCTTAAGTCCAGTTTGTACTGGTTGATCAACAGACTGACGCCAAATAACACCTGGCGCAATCTTTTCTATAGGCTCTGTTTTCTTGGCAGTTATGGGACCTTTTCCATCAATGGGCTGTCCTAATGCGTTAACTACTCGCCCTAATAAACCCTCACCAACTGGAACCTCTAATATTCGTCCTGTACACTTGACTGTATCGCCTTCAGTAAGGTGTTCATAAGCACCCAAAATAACTGCACCGACTGAATCTCTTTCTAAATTTAGCGCCAGCCCAAAGGTATTGCCTGGAAACTCAAGCATTTCCCCTTGCATAACGTCCGAAAGTCCGTGAATTCGAACAATTCCATCCGTTAATGATACGATGGTTCCTTGGGTACGAACCTCAGAAGAAATAGATAAACCTTCAATCCTATTTTTAATCAGCTCACTGATTTCTGATGGATTTAACTGCATTTTAATAACTCCTAGCTTTTAAGGGCAACAGACATGGTTTCGAGTTTACCGCGTACGGAGCTATCAATAACTTCATCGCCGATTACTACTTTTACTCCGCCTATTAACTCTGGATCTATGTTTACTTTTGTTTTGATTTTACATTTGAATTTATTTTCGAGTACCGAAACTAATTTTTCTAATTGCTTATCAGAAATCTCGTATGCCGAAGTAATATTAGCCTCTAGTATCCCTTCATACTGCGCCTTTAATTGCTCATACAAATCACTCAATTGCGGCAATACTTCTATACGGTCATTTTCAATCAATAGAGCAACTAAATTTTTTCCTTCGCTATTGAGCTTATCTCCACAAATCTCCAAAATTATTTCCGATAGCTTATCTGCCGAAACGCCTGGATTACTCACAAGCGCTTGTATTTGCCCAACAGATATTGTTTCCGAAATAACCTTCAGCATATCCGACCACGCCGACAATGTATTCCTTTCCTTTGCCAATCTAAATACCGCCTCAGCATAAGGTCTTGCAATTGTTATTTCTTCGGCCATTACTTTAACTCTTCTTCTATAGATGCAAGCAAATCGGCGTGCACTTTGGCATTCACTTCACGACGCAATATTTTTGTTGCACCGGCTACTGCCAAACCTGCTATTTGTTGACGCAACGCTTCTTTTGCTCCAAATACTTGATGCTCAATTTCAGCTTTTGCGCCTGCCAATATTCGCTCTCCTTCTATCTTCGCATTTTCTTTGGCTTCTTCAACAATTTCTGCTGCTCGCTTTTCAGCTTGCGTAAGAATTTCTGTTGCGCGTTGTTTCGCTTCTTTCAATACCTCTGAAGACCTTTGACTTGCAAGCTCCAATTCCTTTTTGCCGCGCTCACCCGCAGCCAAGCCATCTGCAATTTGTTTTTGACGCTCTTCAATTGCACGCAGCAGAGGCGGCCATACAAATTTGATCGTAAACCATATGAATACCGAGAAGGCTAGTGCTTGTGATATGAGAGTGAAATTAATATTCATAGCCAGCTTCGTGTAAGTTTTATAAATTGCAAATAGTTATTATTGAATCACTGCTAATAACGGATTACCAAACGCAAACAGCATGGCCAAGCCAACAGCAATAATGAATGATGCGTCAGTCAACCCCAACAATAAGAATACTTTTCCTTGCAATGTTGGAATCATTTCCGGCTGGCGTGCAGCGCCCTCTAAAAACCGGCTACACATCACGCCCACACCTATGCACGCACCAGCCGCACCAAGACCAATCATTAGACCAATTCCGATTCCGGTATAAGCCTGTATCATTGCGAGAAATTGTAAATTTTCCATAGTTTTTCCCTTCCTTAAAAATTTATGTAAAAAAATCCTGCCTTTATTTAATGTGACTCATGCGCCATTGAAAGATAAACCACAGCTAACATCATAAAGATAAATGCTTGCAGAGTTACTATAAGTATATGAAAAATTGCCCAGCCTGCGCCAAGTATCATGCTAAAAAAGGAACCTGAAACGCCAGTTGCAGCCCACATACCCAGCAACAGAAATATGATCTCCCCTGCATATATATTCCCGAACAACCGCAGCGAATGAGACAACGGTTTGGATACATATTCAATCATGTTAAAAAGTAAATTCAGCGGCCACAAGATGGGGTTTTTACCAAAAGGGGTACAAAACAATTCATGCATCCAGCCACCCATTCCCTTAACCTTAATGTTAAAGAATATCATTAACAACCATATTGACAGCGCCAATGCAAAAGTGGTATTGACATCTGTTGTCGGCACACTGCGCCAATTATGCAACCCAAACACATGCTCATAAATCCAGGCCATAATATCGATGGGCAAAAGATCCATTGTGTTTAGCAATAACACCCAAACAAAAATCGTTAGGGCTGCCGGAGCCACGAAAGCATGCCTATTACCATGAAAGGTATTTTTCACCTGCGCATCAATAAATTCCATGAGCAATTCCACAAAGGCCTGGCGCTTGGTAGGAACGCCCGGGGTTGCTCTACGGACTATTAACCACAAAAAACCCATTCCCAGCACCCCTAGAATTATAGACATGACTAATGTGTCTATATGCAATATCCAGAATGGGCCATCGCTTACTGAGACTGTTAAATTAGTGAGATGATGAGTTATATATGAGGTTGGAGTAAGCTCAAGATCTGATGCCATTATTGAATTATCTATTATCTAATTTTGTCATTTAATATCTTTAGAGTCATTGGGCACAAATAACGCCAAGCTAAAGATAATTACTGCCACGATAAATACTCCGATAAATGCGGTCGGATTAACTTGTTTATAGACTGCAAATACTGCCCAAAGAGAAACAATCATTATAATAATTTTAACTGCTTCTGCCCTTAATGCTGTACGTACAGCACCCGCTGCAGTGTACCCTGTATGACGCGAGATTATGAGCGCATAGAGCACAGATGAAACTACGCTAACCATTCCACCAAGCAAACCTGAAATAGCAGCATGCAATCCTAACATCCATCCTAAAATTAGCGCCATAACTGCTGTAAACAGCACTTGCCAGCGTATCACTACGTATAGCGCTCGATTTGGTATCCAAGGCATAAATTATTTGCTCTCCCCTCAGAACCGAAAAGAATTAAGCTACACGCTCACACAAAAGAACGCGGATTCTAACCTGACTAGGCTTATCAGTCAACGCGGAATAATTCAATTTTCCGATATTTTTAGCATTAATTAGTGCGAAATAGGCCGATGCCGGCTCGACCCATTCCAAAATAGCAGAATAGATCAAACAGTTATCTTCTCAGAAAAAACAGAAAAAATTCGTCATTAAAATCAACTTCTGCTATACATCAAGATTTGTTACACGTAGCGCATTTTTTTCAATGAACTCTCTACGGGGCTCTACAATATCACCCATGAGAGTCGTGAAAATTTCATCTGTAAGTATGCTGTCTTCAATTTGTGCACGTAATAAACAACGGTTGGCAGGATCCATGGTAGTTTCCCATAATTGCTCCGGATTCATCTCACCTAAGCCCTTGTAGCGCTGAATATTTACTCCCTTTTTTGCCTCTTCCAGCAACCAATCAAGCGCTTCCTTGAATTCATTGACGGGCCGCTTTACCTCTCCACGCTTGACTAATGCATGAGCCCCTATCAACCCATCAAGAACCTGAGCAGCTTTTTTGATTTGTAAAAAATCACCGCTTTGCAAAAAATCCTGATCAAGATAACTGATCTGAACATTGCCATGATAGACGCGCGTTATCTTGAGACGAAAATGGTCAAAGACCTCATCGAATTCTGCTGTGATTTCAACATCATGAAGTAAAAAAGCTAATTTAGCAGCGCTATTCCGTGCCGCCACCTCATTACTTAAATCGATATCAGGCTGCTTAAGCAAAGCGTACATCACACTGCTGTCAATAAACCGGCTCATTCGCTCGATTACCGCTTCTGCCAGCAAATAGTCATGTGCAATATTTGCCAGAGTTTCTCCACTCAGAGGCGGTTTACTTTCCGAGGTATAAAGCTCGGCATTTGTTAACGCCAGTCCAAGCATATATTGTTTTAGTTCATAATCATCCTTGAGATAACGCTCCTGTTTACCGTATTTGACTTTATAAAGTGGCGGCTGTGCAATGTAAATATGTCCACGCTCGATCAATTCAGGCATTTGCCGATAAAAGAATGTCAGCAATAGTGTGCGTATATGCGACCCGTCGACATCTGCATCGGTCATAATAATAATGCGATGGTAACGCAGTTTATCAGGGTTAAACTCATCTTTACCAATGCCCGTGCCGAGCGCTGTGATGAGTGAAATGATTTCCTGCGAAGAAATCAATTTATCGAAGCGAGATTTCTCAACATTCAGTATCTTTCCCTTGAGCGGCATGATTGCCTGAAATTTTCGATCCCGTCCCTGTTTAGCAGAACCTCCAGCTGAATCCCCTTCTACCAGATAAAGCTCACATAGCGCCGGGTCTTTTTCTTGACAATCAGCAAGCTTTCCAGGCAACCCCATACCATCCAAAACACCTTTGCGACGTGTTAATTCACGTGCTTTTCTGGCCGCCTCGCGCGCTCTAGCTGCATCAATGATCTTGTTGCAGATCATTTTTGCATCAGCTGGGTGTTCCAGTAAAAACTCTGAAAGTTTTTGCGACACGATTTCTTCCACGACAGGACGCACCTCAGATGACACAAGCTTTTCTTTTGTTTGTGAAGAAAATTTGGGTTCGAACAGCTTAACTGATAGCACACAGGTCAATCCTTCACGCATATCGTCACCGGTCGTATCAACTTTGGCTTTTTTGGCCAACTCGTTTTTTTCAATATAGCTATTAAGTGTGCGCGTCATCGCCGCCCGCAAGCCAGTCAGGTGAGTACCTCCGTCCTTTTGAGAGATATTATTTGTAAAGCACAAAACTTGCTCGCCGTAGCTATCATTCCACTGCATCGAGACTTCAACAGCAATATTCTCCTTGATGCCACTTGCATAAAAAATGGCGGGATGCAAGACTGTTTTGGTCCGATTAATATACTCGACAAAATTACGGATACCACCTGCAAATGCAAACACTTCTTCCTTGTCGTTTCGCTGATCAATCAGCTTAATTTTGATGCCATTATTCAGAAAAGAAAGCTCGCGCAATCGCTTTGCGAAGATGTCGTAGTGAAAAGTGATATCACCGAAAATTTCCTTATTCGCCAAAAAATGGACTTCGGTTCCGTGCTTTTCAGTTTCACCCGTAATCGTTAGAGGTGAAAGAGGTACACCCTTATGAAATTCTATCTGATGAATTTTACCGTCGCGGCGAATGGATAAACGCAGCCACTCTGACAAAGCATTCACTACAGAAACGCCAACACCATGTAATCCGCCGGACACTTTATAGGAATTATCATCAAACTTTCCACCCGCATGCAATTCGGTCATGACGATTTCTGCCGCCGATCGCTTTAGTTCATCATCTTGCTTTATTCCGGTAGGAATACCCCGGCCATTGTCATGCACGCTAACAGAGTTATCAGGATGAATGATGAGGGTGATTTCGTCACAATGCCCCGCCAAGGCTTCGTCGATCGCATTATCGACTACTTCAAACACCATATGGTGCAATCCAGTGCCGTCACTGGTATCACCGATATACATCCCGGGGCGTTTCCGGACAGCATCAAGTCCTTTTAAAATTTTGATGCTATCTGAATCATATTCACGAGATTTATTGTGCGATTTCTGATTCATTGCGCTTGATCACTCTTAGTAACACTTGTTGAAAAAATATTTCGCTGAATAACTTGGAATTATTTACAGTCGCATTGGCATCACGACATACTTAAAATGCTCGTCGCCTGGCACGGTAATCAGCGTGCTGCTATTAGCATTTTCAAAAGCACATTGTATGTTCTCACTAGTGAGATTAGTCAGCACATCCAATAGGTAAGTAATATTAAAGCTAATATCAATGGCATCCTGATGATAATCAATTTCGAGATCCTCCTGGGCTTCTTCTTGCTCGCTATTCTTACAAATAATGCTTAATACGCCGTTTGAAATAATGAGTCTTACACCACGGAATTTTTCGTTCGCATTAGAGAGAATGGCAACCCGCTGCAATCCTTGCAGAAAATTCTGGCGGTTTATACTGAATTGCTTGGTATTATTTTCAGGAATAGCACGTTTGAAATCTGGAAACTTTCCTTCGATCACTTTGGAAACCAGCACAACATCAGAGAAGGCAAAGCGTACTTTTTTGGAAAAGATTTCAATGACAACAGGTTTTTCACTGTCATCGAGTAACTTTGCAAGCTCCAGAACAGTTTTTCGGGAGAGGATCGTTTCTTTTCTCTCCCATTGATCTTCCAATTCAATAGCAGCATAGCCAAGACGATGACCATCAGTAGCAATCACCTTCAGGAATTTATCTTCGACCAATAGCAGCAAGCCATTCAGATAATAGCGAATATCCTGCTGCGCCACGGCATACTGAACCAAGTGAAGAAGCGTTTTAAATTTTTGCTGGGATAGTGTCAGCGTAATTTCAGGCAGATCTTCCTTGGTCATTCGCGGAAAATCATCAGCAGGAAGTATTTGCAGATTAAAACGGCTTTTTCCGGCATTCACTTGGAGACGGTTATCAAGCTTTATCAAGGCAACCTCTGTGTTGGATGGAAAAGTTCGCAAAATATCCAACAGTTTTTTGGTGGAAACAGTGATGGCGAAAAAATCCTCTGCAATCATCATTTCTGATGCCTGGGAAGAAGTTTCGATTTCTATTTCAAGATCAGTCGTTATAAAAATAATTTTTCCATTCTCTTTCTTGATAAGCACATTGGAAAGTATTGGCAGTGTATGACGACGCTCGACTATTCCGCTGACCATTTGTACAGGTTTTAGCAAAAGATCCCGATTTGCCTTGAGTAAATTCATTTAATTTAAACTTTAAGAATAGTAGATAAAGGAAGATCTGCTACGGTATAGCTTTAAAAATAGTTTAACCATCAAAAACATGAAGTATTCTTTCACCCTGTATAAAACGAGCATTTCACCGGAACAATCTGCGAATGAAACTCACAGTTTAATTTTTTGATTGTTATCCACAAACCGTCCCGGGGGTTTCTAAACAAGATATCAATGCTATCCGCGAAGAATATGGATTAAGGCATTGTAATCCCGGCTTACAGCCGGATCCGAAGCGCGTAATTCTGTAATTTTCCTGTACGCATGCAGAACAGTCGTATGATCTCGCCCTCCGAAGGCTTCACCGATATCCGGCAAACTTAATTGCGTGAGCTCTTTGGCGACTGCCATCGCAATCTGCCTAGGCCTCGCCACGATGCGTGTGCGTTTCTTAGAGTACATCTCGGCTACCTTGATTTTGTAATAATCAGCAACCGTTTTTTGGATATTCTCGATGGAGATTTGCCGGTTCTGCACCGCCAACAAATCTTTCAATGCCTCTTTTGCCAGCTCCAAAGATATAGGATGGCCCGTAAAGCGGGAATAAGCTAGTATCCGCTTCAGAGCGCCTTCCAGTTCACGAACATTGGAGCGGATATGTTTAGCGACAAAAAAAGCCACATTTTCATCCAGCACGATTTTTTCCATCAAAGCTTTCTTTAATAAAATAGCTACCCGCATCTCTAACTCTGGCGGCTCAACCGCTACTGTTAAACCCCAGCCAAATCTGGATACGAGACGTTCTTCCAAACCCGAGATTTCTTTTGGATAACTATCGCAAGTAATGATTACTTGCTTGTGAGCTTCAACCAGCGTATTAAATGCATAGAAAAATTCTTCTTGGGTACGATTCTTGCCACCAAAAAACTGAACATCATCAACGAGCAAAACATCCAGCGAGTGATAATACAGTTTAAATTTATCAAATGATTTGTGCTGGTAAGCGCTAACCACATCGGAAACATATTTTTCGGCGTGAACGTAGCGTATTTTTGCTTCCTGATCGTTTTCTAAAACATAATTACCAATAGCCTGAATTAAATGCGTTTTACCCAAACCCACTCCACCATAGATAAATAACGGGTTGTAAGCGACGCCGGGACGCTCAGCAACCTGGATTGCACCTGCGCGTGCGAGTTGGTTGGCTTTGCCAGTAACAAAGCTATCAAAAGTAAAATTTGGATTCAGATGACTAGCGTTTCTCTTTTTAGATACCGGTTTAGTAGCAATAGTTTGCGCAGAATTGTCAGTTATATTGCGTAAGCTTTCATTTTTAGAGCTTTTTGTTTCAGCTGTATTTCCAAGTATCAATTGAAACTGAATTTTCTTAGAAAAGTGTTGCTGAGCCATTACCTCAATGTGAGGTATAAAATTGTCTTTAACCCATTGCAGAACGAAACCATTTGGCGCGATTAATACTGGCTGATCGTCGCCATTCCCGGAAGTATCTAATTTTAATGGTTTAATCCAGGTATTGAATTGTTGGGCATTTAGCTCTTTCTTGAAATGCTTAAGACAGGAATACCAGAAAGTTTCTATAGCCTGCATAGGTGGAAGATTCTAGTTAATCTGAAATTTATCTTAAACTGCACTTTTTTTCATAGAGTATTCTACACTGATGTTGAAAGATGCGCTTGCTCCCCAAAATTCAAAAGTGCTTGCTCTTTGGAGTAACATCAGTGTGGTTGCACTTTTTATGCTGAGGATTAAAACCAGATTTCTCTTGAGAGGTCGCCGCTTTGTAGCTAACAATAGTATAATAGATAGCTCTCTATTTAGTATTTTTTCGTGCGAAAATGAGCGTGCACTTCCTATTATTGACACTTTGCGTATCAAATAAAGCCTCTTCTCGAACTTTGCTGTCAGCGCTCATAGTAGATGAACAAATTCTGCTTTAAGAAAACACATAAGTAATTGTTGATGAGCTTGAATGTCAGCCGAATATCAGCATCTTTACAACCTGCCGTGCATGCAGATGGTCTCGGTAAATGTTATCAGTTATACCCGCAACCGATAGATCGCTTAAAGCAGTTTCTATGGCGTGGCAGACGTCAGTATTACCGGGAACTATGGGCACTGCAGGGAATTGATTTGGAAATAATGCCCGGAGAAGTGATAGGAATAATTGGTCGCAACGGCTCGGGTAAATCAACCTTATTGCAACTTATTTGTGGAACATTGACACCGACCTGCGGCAAAGTGGAGGTAAATGGACGGTTGGCAGCGCTACTGGAGCTGGGAGCCGGTTTTAATCCTGAGTTTACTGGACGCGAAAATATCTGGCTAAATGCTGCCGTCATGGGCCTGACCAGAACAGAAATTGCTGACCGGATTGAACAAATTATTACTTTTTCAGAGATTCGCGATTTTATTGATCAACCAGTCAAAACTTATTCGAGTGGAATGTATGTGCGTCTGGCATTTTCAGTAGCAGTGAGTATTGATCCTGATATTCTAATCATTGATGAAGCGCTATCAGTTGGCGATGGTGCATTTGCACGAAAATCTTTTAATTGCATCATGCAATTAAAGGAAAGTGGCAGAACGATCTTATTTTGCTCCCATTCTCTTTTCCAAATTGAATCACTGTGTTCCCGGGCGCTCTGGATTGATCATGGCAAGCTAATGGCGGAAGGAGACGCAAAGCGTGTCGTGTCTGCTTACCAGACATTTTTAGACAGAAGTGTACTAGCAGCCACCGAGCAAGCTGTACCGGCTGGCGATGAAATTGTATCAGCGCCTTTGATCAGTGCTGGTGGATATGCATTCGGGCGTGCGCACCTGGATAAAGTGGTTGTTTACATCGATGGGAAAGCGGATAGTGACGCCATTGTGATAAGCGGGCAATCAACAGTGAGAGTGAAAGTATCGTTTGTTTCCGATCCTGCGATCCCCTGTCCTACTGTTGCGGTGACAATCCATGCGATGGATGGACGCACACTGACTAGCGCAGCCACCTGGGAAGATCAAGTCACATTGGAGCGCACGCTCAATGGAGCGGGACAAATCAGTGCTATTTTTGAACGATTGCCTTTGCTCAAAGGGGAATACTTGATTACTGTTTATTTGCTGTGCGAACAAGGCATCCATCTCTATGATTCAGCAAGCGGTGTAGCTACGCTACATGTCCGACAGGAAGGCAGGCTACAGGGATATTTCGCTGTACCGCATGCATGGAAGGCAAATTAATGAGCACATCCTGGCTTAAACAGGCACCCCTTCCAGATACGCCTGCGACATCTTCCATAAAAACAAACGATATGCGATTGTTTCAGCAAGCTAACGATAGCACTGATTTAAAGCCTGAGGCAATTTCTCCATACAAAGATCTAACTTTCCCGCTCAATGTTTATGCCCACGCATTGCTACTCCAAGAAAATAGAGTAGATTATCTGCATTATGGTTTGTTTCAGGAAAATCAAAATGATCTTGGCGCAGCGCAGCAATTTTCAACCGATTTGTTGTTGCGCCGCTTGCCTGCTGCACCCTGCCGTATCCTGGAAGTAGGGGTCGGCTTGGGGACAATGTTTTCTCTGCTTAGCCAGAAAGGCTATCAGGTTCACGGCATCACCCCGGATGCACAGCAAATCGCACAAATCCACAAGCGGTTGGGCACACAAGCACAGGTAACTTGTCAGTGTCTGGAAGATTTTGAAGCAGCACAGGATAGTTTTGATGTCATGCTGTTTCAGGAATCTGCTCAATATATCGAACCCTTGATTATTTTTAACAAAGGACTCGACTTGCTACCAGCAGGCGGGAGCTTGCTCATCGCCGATGAATTTGCTTTGCGCCGCGCCGATCCCGCTGAGGAAGGATTGCATTTGCTGGATGATATGGTGGCATTAGCCAGTCGCTTCGGATTTGAATTGGTCGAACAGCTGGATTTATCCAGCATGGCGGCACCTACACTGGACTATTTACTGCGCGTGACGGCTCTCCAGCGGCAACGACTGATCACCGATCTTTCCTTGAATGCAGAGTGCTTGGCGCAACTGGATGAATCCAATCGGCTGTATCAAAAAAAATATGCAGGTGGGCAGTTTGGCTATGCGTTACTGCACTTCAGAAAAAAACAGCAACCAGTGTGGCGACTGCGTTTACTGGAAGGAAATCAAATTCCCGACATGCTTGCTTTGTTCGAGCAAACGTTTGGTCATGCCATGACCCCCGCCCAGTGGCAATGGAAATATGGCGCAGGGCGAGGGCGGGCGCTTGGTGTATGGCGCGAGAATCGGCTGATCGCTCATTATGGCGGCATAGCCAGAAAAATTCTGTTTTTTGGACAATCACAAACAGCAGTCCAGATTGGCGATGTCATGGTCGATCCTGCAGAACGCGGTATTTTGACGAAAAAAGGACCTTTTTTCCTGATGGCAGCAACATTTCTGGAACGCTACATCGGCTATGGCAAACCTTATTTACTGGGATTCGGCTTTCCAAATGAGCGCGCCATGAAAGTCGCCGAACGGCAGGGTTTATACGCGGAAACAGGGCGTATGGTTGAGATTGAATGGCAACCTCTAGCCAAAACACCGCAATGGCTGACGCGATTGCATGTTGTCGACAGTATCAATGCTGAGGAGGCCTGGATTGCAACAGCGATTAATCAATGCTGGCAGGGTATGGCAGCGGATTTGCATGATGCATTAGTCGGCGTGCGTGATTGGACGTACTTGCGCGATCGTTATCTTAGACACCCGCATCAATATTACCAATTGGTATTGGTGATCAATCGATTTGGCAGAAAGGTGCGCGGCGTGCTGGTACTTCGGCATAACCCGGAAGGTTGTGAAGTCGTTGACTTGGTTGCTTCATTACAGGAAATTCCGTTGTTGGTGAAGCATGCAAGGAGGATTGCAGGCCTCAGTGCCAATCAGCGGTTATTTTGCCAAATCACTGAAAATTTTGCAGCGTATTTCATTGCGGCAGGAGGCATTCAACATGAGTTACCTATTCGTATTCCAGCCAATGCCTGGAGCGCTGGCCCAGCACCGGCAAAATTACGTGATTGCTGGTGGCTGATGAGTGGCGATATGGATTTTAGGTAAAAAAAAGCAATTTGACTGTTTTACCATTGTTTTGAATGTTTATTCATTAAGCGAGAGAGAAGATATTATTGGAAAATCTGCTTGTTCCCTATCAAGCGACGTTATTCATTCCTGGTAAAAGTGCATTAGTATTGGCACCCCATCCCGATGATGAAGTGTTCGGATGCGGCGGAGCCATCATGCGCCATGTCGAGCAAGGTATCCCGGTACGTGTCATAGTGGTTTCAGACGGTAGCCATGGTGTTCCAGCAGCAGAGCGCGCAGACTATGCGCTTCAACGGCAGCGTGAAAGTGAGGCGGCTGCCAAAGTATTGGGGTATGGTGCGCCCATTTTCTGGCCGCATCGGGACCGGGAGATCTGCTATGGCGAAAAGCTGGTACAGGAAATTTTAGAAGTTGTCAATGACACTCAGGCCGATCTAATTTACGCTCCTTCTATTTGGGAGATGCATCCAGATCATCGCGCTGTGGGAATGGCGACAGTCGAAGCCGTACGAAGAATGGGTGAAGCGATCCGATTGGCATTATATGAAATCGGGATGCCGTTGCGTCCGAATTGCTTGCTGGATATCAGCAATCTTGCTGAACGCAAGATGATGGCGATGCAATGCTTCGTTTCACAGAATGAAAAGCAGCGTTACGATCTGGGGATTGCCGCACTCAATCGCTACCGGACTTATACCCTGCCTGCTGAAGTGAGTGCTGCAGAAGCTTATGTTTTGGTTTCCGCCGAGGAGCTGGCCAATGACGCGCTCAAACTTTATCACTCCGAACGTGTCCGCCAAAAAGAGCTGGGATTGCCCTTGGATGCACGTGATATGCCGCTTGTCAGCGTCATCATTCGCAGCATGGATCGCCCGACACTGTCAGATGCTTTAGATTCAGTCGCATTACAAACTTATCCAAATATCGAGGTCATCGTTGTCAATGCCAAAGGCGGTCGCCATAGCGAACTCAATGAGAAGCATTTTCACATTATCTTGCGATTAGTCAACCAGGGAAAGAACGGCTTATCGCGCGTTAGCGCAGCCAATACCGGTCTTGATAATGCGCGAGGGGATTGGGTGTTGTTGCTTGATGATGATGATACGATTGATCCCGATCATATCCATCGGCTGGTGCACACTGCGCAAACAGCGATTGCGCGCGTGGTTTACACGGGTGTCAGAGTAGTCGACCATCATTTTCATGAGCTGTACATCCTTGATGAGGAATGGGATCGCTCCCGTTTATGGCAGGCGAATTTCATGCCGATTCACGCTGTACTTTTCCAGCGTAGCTTGCTGTTGTCTGGCGCCAGATTCGATGAACAATTTGATGTTTATGAGGATTGGGATTTTTGGGCCCAGCTTGCACTCACTACCCCATTTACGCATATTGCTGGAGTATCCGCAACCTATCGTCTTGCCGGAAATTCGGGTCTTTCCCATGTCTCGGATAGCCATCTTGTGCAGCAGGCACGCAGCCTTTTCTATGAAAAATGGCGGGCACAGATTCCATCGAATGAGCTTGCCATCGCTTTTGCACGTGCTGAAGAGGCGAGAACTTTAACAAGTAAATTGCAGGACACGGAAAATAAATTACAGATGCTAGATAGGGATCTTCAAACGTCCCGTTCTTCCCTTGCTAAAATAAAAGCTGACTTACAAGGTTTACAGGATGCCTATGCCATTTTAGAGCGCGACAGGACAGCATTGCTGGCGTCAACTTCCTGGCGTTTGACTGCGCCGCTTCGCTGGCTAATGACGAAGTTACGAAAATCCGGTTTTCTCAGACGCTCGATTTTCCGGGCTTGCCGTGCGATTTATCACGCTTTGCCGATTAATAGCACGCTGCGTATCCGCCTGCGCAGCTATGCCTTGCGATCCCCCATGGGACGGGTTCTGCAAAAACTGTGGGGAGGCGGATTGATTTCAGGAAGTAAACACAGCGAGATGCTTTCCATCGACAAAGAAGCTGTACGCGCAGAAAGTCATGCTGCTCTTTTAAAATTCCTGGAATCAAATCAGAAATTAAAGCTGCCAGAATCCTCCAGCCCAGTTGTTTCCATTCTCCTGGTTTTATATAACCAGGCTGGCTTGACATACCGCTGTCTTACCGCTTTAGCAGAAGAGCGCTCGGTTACATTTGAGACCCTTATCGTCGACAATGCTTCAGAAGATGCTACAGCTTTATTGCTAGACCGTATCGAGGGTGCGCAGATTATTCGCAATCATGAGAACGAAGGCTTTCTTTTAGCCTGTAATCGTGCTGCCAAAGCCGCTAGCGGAGAATACCTGCTTTTTCTCAATAATGATGCTGTGCTGCTGCCTGGCGCTTTGTCGGCGGCAGTTACACGAATGAGGAATACGCCGGATGCTGGCGCGGTAGGAGGGAAAATTCTCTTATGGAGCGGCAAGCTTCAGGAGGCAGGCAGCATTATCTGGCAGGATGGCAGCTGCTCAGGCTACGGCCGCGGCGAAGATCCCGACGATTCGATTTTCAGTCATGTCAGGGATGTGGATTATTGCTCTGGAGCATTTTTACTGACACGCCGAGCCTTGTTTGCATCGATGGGGCAATTCGATGTTGACTACATTCCTGCGTATTACGAAGAAAGTGATTACTGTGCCAGGCTTTGGCAGGCTGGTTATCGTGTGATCTATGATCCTGCGGTATGCATACGCCATTTCGAATTCGCCAGCTCGGATGCTAAATCTGATCGCGCCTTTGCCTTGCAGAAAAAGAACCGATCGGTATTTATTTCCAAGCAACCAGCTTTTCTGCAATCTCAATTGACGCCATCAGCTTCTAATGTATTATTTGCACGGCAGCGCTTCAAAAAAGGATGTCGGCGCATCCTTTTCATCGATGATCGGCTGCCACGGCGCGATCTGGGTAGCGGATTTCCGCGGGCACTCGAATTTATCAAATCGCTGGATCAGATTGGCTGCTTCGTAACACATTATCCTTTGCAGTTTCCTCATGAACTGTGGGAAGAGGCACGCAAATTTTTACCGGAAACCGTTGAAATTGCTGCCAATCGCGGTGCTTTTGGATTGCAGGATTTTCTTGAAGAGCGGCAGAATTTTTATCATGCTATCATTGTCAGCCGTCCCCATAACATGGTCGTCGTCAACAGCATTGTTTCCTGCCATCCAGAATGGTTTTCTGGAAAAATGCTCGTTTACGATGCAGAAGCGATGTTTTCCCTACGTGAGATTGTGCAGGCGGAGGTAAATGGAAAACCATTTTCTCCTGAAAAAAGCGATCTTTTGATTCACGAGGAATTGGCAATTACCAAGTATGCAAACCGTATCATTACGGTTTCACAAGCCGAAGCAGATCATTTTGTTCGCTATGGTAAGGAAAATGTATTTGTTCTTGGACATGCGCTTGATATCGTTGAAAAAATGCCCGGATTCCAGGAACGTGCGGGTTATTTATTCGTCGGCGCGATGCCGTCAGATTCGTCGCCGAATGCGGACAGTCTGATTTGGTTCTTACGTCATGTATGGCCAATAATTAGCGCGCAGGGAAGTGCACACCTCGACATCATTGGCCTGTGCGAAGCGCCAGCCGTGTTGGGGTTTGCCTCCGATAGGGTTCGCATTCATGGCAGGGTCGACTCTGTTTCAGCGTTTTATGCAAGCGCCCGGCTATTCATTGTCCCAACGAGATTTGCAGCCGGTATTCCTCATAAAGCTCACGAAGCAGCCGCGCAAGGATTGCCGATGGTGGTCACGCCATTGATTGCATCCCAATTAGGCTGGCAGGATGAAATTGCTGTAGGTGATAGCGCCATAAGCTTTGCCAAAGCTTGCCTCGCTCTTTATAACGATTCTGCATTGTGGACAGCCAAGCGCTTATCAGCATTACAAGCCGTTGAGCGCGATTGTAACCGGCAACGTTTTCAGCAGACGGTAGAATCGATTTTAGCTGAGCAGGATTGACCAAGTGAGAGGATGTTTGGCCGAATGAATTATCAATCGCATGTTGCTATCGTAACGGTAAATTATAATGCCGGCTTATCGCTAGCCGGCTGTATTGGCGCAGCGCTGAAGCAAGCACAACAGGTAATCGTTGTTGACAATGCTTCCTCTGATACGAGTTTAATTGAGCTAACAGAAAGGTTTCCAGCAGAACCTCGTTTACAAGTCATCTGCCTGGATAAAAATAGGGGATTTGCTGCGGGATGCAACATCGGTCTAAAAGTAGCGACTGCACCATTTGTTTTGTTTTTGAATCCAGATTGCATGTTACCACCTGGTGCAGTAGAACGATTATTACAAGTAATGGCACAGGATAATCGCATTGGGATGGTTGGCGGGCGACTGCTCAATTCAGATGGGAGTGAGCAAGGCGGTAGCCGGCGCGCGATCCCGACTCCCTGGCGTTCACTTGTGCGAGTGCTGGGGCTTTATCGCTTGGCCAGATATTGGCCACGGCTGTTTTTTGATTTTCATCTGCACCGGCAATCTCTGCCAGAGAAGCCAATCGAAGTGGAAGCCATCTCAGGCGCATTGATGCTGGTTCGCCGGGAAACGATCGAAGAAATTGGCACTTGGGATGAAGGTTATTTTCTTCATTGTGAAGATCTGGACTGGTGCATGCGTTTCCGGCAGAAAGGCTGGAAGATAGTATTTGTTCCCGATGTGCAGGTACTACATTACAAGGGAGTATGCAGTCAGGCTCGCCCGATTTTTGTGGCGTGGCACAAACACCGAGGAATGGTGCGTTTTTACCAGAAATTTTTTCGTAACCAATATCCTGGTATTTTGATGTGGTTCGTAACTGTTGGCATATGGCTGCGTTTCGGTGCAGTAGTAGCCTTTCACACGATCAGCCATCTTGGCAGTTTTGCTGGATTGCGGCGTGGCTGATCAGCGCATAGGGGTGATTGGCGCAACCAGTTCTGTAGGCAAATGTGTATTGCCATTGTTAGCGCAGCATGGCTGGCAAGCCGTGGCATTTTCCCGCCGCCAGGTTGAAGCTGAAATCATGCGACAGAATCCGGCAGTAATCTGGTACCAGCTAGCACATGAGCTTAACATGGCAAGAATGGGAAAACTCCCACCAGCTGATAACAACATCACTTCGTGGTTGTATTTGGCACCAATCTGGACATTGCCGGCTTATTTCGACTTTCTGACCGCACAAGGAGCACAAAGAATTGTGGTGTTGTCTTCCACAAGTATCTTTACCAAAGATGACTCCTCTGACAGTGGAGAAAAAAAGGTTGCACAACACCTGGCTGAAGGAGAAGCAATGCTACGGGCATGGGCTGAAAAGAGTGACGTAACATGGATTATTTTGCGCCCCACACTGATTTATGGTCTGGGGCGTGATAAAAATATTACTGAAATAATCCGATTTATCCGGCGCTTTAAATTTTTTCCTTTACTAGGAAGCGCGCAAGGCTTACGTCAACCGGTTCATGTAGAGGATGTTGCAGCTGCCTGCTTTGCTGCTTTCTTAGCAAGTAACGTAATCAACCGAGCTTATAATATTAGCGGTGCGGAGACACTGACTTATCGCGAAATGATTAAACGAGTCTTCAAAGCATTAGATCAGCCTCCCTGTATGTTAACGATACCGCACTGGCTTTTTCGATTGGTAGTCAATACATTGCGGCAATTACCACGTTATCGTCACTGGACAATTGCCATGGCTGAACGAATGAATCGTAATCTGGTCTTTGATTACGCAGAAGCTGCGCGTGATTTTGGCTATGCACCCAAGCCGTTTCTATTGATGAAAGAGGATTTGCCCTGATGAATGGTTTAAGAATGCCCTTACATGAATAACTTCACAATAACTTCTCTGCTATAACAGTAGACTTGATGTTATAGTCAGGCCAGGCAATATGCCGCAACGGCTAAATTTTACATGGATAGTGCAGCTGATTTTTCTGGCACAGTGGGTATCCCGGAAATTCTGTTGCTCATTAATATTTTTAGATGAAAGCAAAAAATACACCTTATAACGAACTTGCAGAGATATTAATCAGTTTTAAGCGTGCATTTCGTACGGTTGGTGTCTTCAGCGCTGTCATTAATTTGCTGATGCTGATGCCGGCCTTATATATGCTGCAACTCTATGACAGTGTATTAACAAGCCGTAACGAAATGACGTTGCTGATGCTAACATTGATCATGCTGGGAGCTTATATATTTATGGGCGCACTGGAGTATATCCGCAGTTTTGTTTTGATACGGGTAGGCGCGCAATTTGATCTGAAGTTGAACAAGCGTGTCTATACTGCCGCTTTCGAACAAAGTTTGCGGCATGGCAATAGTAATGCCGGCCAGGCTTTACAAGATTTGACCAATCTACGCCAATTTCTGACTGGTAATGCTTTATTCGCCTTTTTTGACGCACCTTGGTTTCCGATTTATCTTCTAGTCATTTTTTTGTTTAATGTCTGGCTGGGTGTGTTTGCTTTGCTTGGCACGGCTGTCCTGGTGCTGCTAGCCTATATCAACGAAAAAATTTCACATAAACTGCTCGCAGAGGCTAATGCTGTGGCAGTGGCCTCGACCACAATGGCGACCAATAATCTGCGTAATGCTGAGGTGATTGAAGCAATGGGCATGCTGCCCAATTTACAGACACGCTGGTACAAACTCCATAGCCGTTTTTTGAATTTACAGGCAGAAGCAAGTGAAAAATCAGGTGTTGTCAGCGCTTTCAGTAAAGCCACTTCGGTTGCGTTACAATCACTGATGCTGGGACTGGGTGCGCTGCTAGTTTTAGAAGACAGTATTTCTCCTGGTATGATGATTGCCGGTTCAATTTTACTGGGTAAAGCGATTAGTCCTGTCCAGTTGCTGATCAGCGTCTGGCGGCAATTTGGCAGTACTCGTAGCGCCTATGAACGACTGACCAAATTGCTCGAAGAAAACCCTGACCGCCAGCCTGGTATGGCATTGCCTAAACCGCAAGGTGCAGTGTCGGTTGAAAATGTCGTGGCAGCACCACCAGGCTCAAAAGTGCCTATTATCAAGGGATTAGTATTTGCAGTTGGCGCTGGGGAAGTATTAGGCGTCATTGGGCCAAGTGGTTCGGGCAAATCCACGCTCGCGCGCTTGCTGGTTGGTGTGTGGCCTGCTACTGCAGGTAAGGTACGACTTGATGGTGCCGATGTATATCAGTGGAATAAGGATGAGTTGGGGCCTCATATTGGCTATCTGCCCCAGGATATTGAATTGTTTGCTGGCACCATTAGTGAAAATATTGCTCGTTTTGGCGAAATCGACTCTGAAAAAGTGATTCTGGCTGCTAAGCGGGCGGGCGTTCATGAAATGATTCTGAGCATGCCTAAAGGCTATGATACGTTGCTGGGAGATGGCGGCGGCGGCCTGTCCGGCGGACAGAAACAGCGTATCGGTCTGGCACGCGCCATGTATGGTGATCCCTCACTAATTGTGCTGGATGAACCTAATTCCAATCTGGATGATGTCGGTGAGCGCGCTTTATTGGCGGCAATTGTTGATTTGCGTAACCGTGGTAAAACGATTGTAGTAATCACTCACCGCACGAGTATTATTTCTGCCACGACCAAGCTACTGCTATTGCGTGAAGGTGCACTTCAGATGTTTGGACCTACTGACCAAGTTCTGGCTGAATTGAATAAACAAAAGCAGGCGGCGCAGCAAGCGCTATTAGCACAACGGCAGATTAAGGAGCAGATTGCTTAATGAGGTATATTCCAGTTTGACATCATTGCCCCTGACGAGCAAACAGGGAGATGAATAAACTTGCTATATAAGTTAATGACTTTGTCACGTTGTGTAACGATGCAGGAATAGAAGAGAGATATGAAGCTCATAAGTCAAAAGGATATAACAACGACTGAAACTGCGCTAACAGATACAGGAAGCCTGATCAAGACGGATGAAACAACTCATGCACGCATTGGCTGGTGGATCGTACTGATTGGCGTCGGTGGTTTTTTGCTGTGGGCAATATTTGCACCATTAGACAAAGGAGTACCCCTTTCTGGATCAGTGATGGTAGCGACTAATCGCAAAGCAGTTCAACATCAAACAGGTGGTATTGTAGATGATATTCTGGTGAAGGAAGGAGACAGAGTCAAAGCCGGCCAGGTGCTTGTGCAAATGAATGATATTCAGGTTAAGGCGCAGGCAGAAGTAACACGCGGCCAACTCATTACTGCCAGGGCTGTCGAAGCACGATTGATAGCTGAGCGGGATAATAAGTCTGAGATCGATTTTCCACCCTTTCTACTTTCTGCCACAAATGATCCCCGCGCAACCAGTAGCATCGCGTTGCAGCAACAGTTGTTTACCTCGCGCAAATCAGTATTGAAACATGAATTGGCCGCGCTGGAAGAAAATATTGCGGGTTTAACTATCCAGTTGCGCGGATTAGAGTCATCGCGCGCAAGCAAGGAACAGCAATTGCAGTTTCTGAAAGAGCAACTCGATAATATGCGGGAATTAGCACGAGACGGCTTTGTGCCGAGGAATCGTGTGCTCGAACTGGAACGTACTTATGCTCAATTAAATGGTGATATTTCCGAAGATAACGGTAATATCGGCCGTATCCAGCGTCAAATTTCAGAGCTTAATCTGCGCCGGGTACAGCGCCTGGAGGAGCATCAGAAGGAAGTTCGCCAGCAATTGACAGATGTGCAACGGGAGGCCGAAGCGCTCAATAGCCGACTGCTGGCGCAAGATTTCGAATTGGCCAACGTTTTAGTGAAAGCGCCGGTAGAGGGCATTGTGGTAGGGATAAATATCTTCACCCGTGGTGGTGTGATTGGACCAGGATTTCGCATGATGGATATTGTGCCATCGGAAGATATGCTGGTTATTGAGGGGCAAGTACCGGTTCATCTTATTGACAAAGTGCATACTGGGCTAGACGTAGATCTCATATTTACTGCCTTTAATCAAAACAAAACTCCGCGCATACCCGGTGTTGTAACGACCGTGTCGGCTGATCGTTTGACCGATGAGCGAACGGGGATGCCTTATTATCAATTGAAAGCCAAAGTAATGCCGGAAGGCATGAAACTACTTGCTGATCTGCAAATACGTGCAGGCATGCCGGTAGAAATTTTTGTAAAAACCGGCGAGCGTTCGCTGATGAATTACCTGCTAAAGCCCATTCTCGATCGGATTCATACCTCGCTTGTGGAAGATTAGCCGTGCCGCTGCGCTTATTTAAGAAGCTCCCCCCATCATCGGTATTCACTCTTGCCTTCTTGTGGCAGGTGGGGGGCATTCAGGCAATGGGCTTATTAGACGCCTATGAAGCTGCTTTAAGGAATGATCCGACCTTTCGTGCGGCAACTCATGAAAATGAAGCTGGTCAGCAAGCAATTGCGCTTGGCCGGGCTGGTCTACTACCAACTTTGTCTGTTACTCATTTGCAAGGAATGAGCCGGGGCACACAAAAAATAGATGAACTTGATCAATTTAACAGGACAATAACGAACAAATCAGATCTCGATTTTAATAGCCAGGTAACCACACTGACATTGCGGCAACCATTGCTAAATATGGAGGCAGCAGCTGGCTATGATCAAGGATTTGCACGCGCCAATTCCAGTCAAGCCAAATTTTTGGGCCAGAGTTATGAACTTGTCGTGCGGCTAGTGGAAGCTTATGTCAGAACACTGCTTGCACAGGATCGACTCTTCTTAGCGAATGCCCAGCATAAAGCGTTGGAGGAGCTGAAGCAAGTTAATGAACATATGCTGAAGAGAGGTGAAGGCACGCAGACAGATGTGCTTGAAACGCTCTCCAGACATGCATTGTCACAGGCCCAAGTGATTGAAGCGCAAGATGAGCTGGATGTCGCCCGCTTAGCCTTAGAAAAAATAGTAGGGCAACAAGTGATGCAGCTTGATTCATTATCCGGTTCTTTTAAAGCACAGCCGATTCATCCACCTGATTTTGAAAGTTGGCGCGAGATGGCGCTTGAACGCAATGCCGAACTGGTGACCCAGCGCCATATCGTCACTTCCAGCCAACTTGAGGTGAAAAAAAGCCGTGCTGGTCATACACCTCGCGTTGATTTGGTAGCAAGCCTGAACAAACAAAACTCTGCATCTTTTATTGTACCAAATCGTGATGCGACTTTTGCCAGTGTCGGTGTAGAAGTCAGCTTCCCCTTATATGCAGGCGGGAGAGTGGTTGCGACCACTAATCAAGCGCAAGCGAATCATGCACGCGCCCAAGCTGATTTAGATGCAATGAGCGATAGAGTATTAGTGGAGTTGCGCAGGCAATACCAATTATTGCAAAGTAGTATTAAACGAATTGAATCCCTAGAGCTAGCAGTCGATTCAGCGCTCCTGCTGGTGCAAGCTACTGAGAAAAGTATCCAGGGAGGTATACGGATTAATCTTGATTTGCTGAATGCACAAAGCCAGTTGTTTTCCGCCCAGGTTGATCTGGCAGAAGCACGATATAGTTATTTACTTGCCTATCTACGATTACGATTAGCTGCAGGCACACTCGCGCTGGAAGATCTAGAAAAGGTCGCCAGCTATTTTGTTGCAGCAAATTAACCATCGTAATTTTTTTCAATTTGACTCGGTGGTTACAATGAGCAGTTTATCAAGCATTGCTCATAGCTGACAGCAGTACAATTTCGTAGCCGACCAATGTGAGATAGCCAAATAATATTAAATACAGCAGATGCTTGACATGTAGCTTTGCAACCAGTTTAACGTGATGGTGAATGACTAGAAAAACCAATGCCAGCGAAGTCAATGCGAGTTTGAAATGAACAAACTTTTCTGGACTGTCTTCAATCAGGATTGCCATGAAGCTATTAAGCTCTACTCCTCCCCCAGCTAAAATGTTGAGCGTCAATAAGGCATCGATTGCGCTGAGTAAAATAATTGCAATGATACAAAGCATGAGATGGTTTGCATAACGATCAACATATGCGGGGCCTGCTCCAGCGCGTCGTTTGTTAACGCGCTTTCCTTTTTTGATTCCCAATTGATAAAGGCAGAAAAAAGGCATGCTCGCCCGACGATCCTGAGATCGTTGATCCATAGTGGTTATATTCCTATTTGTCATGATGTAAGCACTCCTGAAAGTGAATGCAAAACTACGCTCTTTAAATACGCGCAGGCAGCGATTATTGATTTAAGATCCAATTAGTTCAAGTGTACCAGTGTACAGGTATTGCCATGGAGCGGAGCCATCAGCCAGATATAGGACAAATCATAAAAATATGGTTGACATCAATAGTCATAACAGGTTGTAATATGCGGTTCTATTGAGTCAGTATTATCCAATTAATTAAATAAGCAAACCCAAAACAAAATGAAACGCACATACCAACCATCTGTTATTCGCAGAAAACGTACGCACGGTTTCCTTGTACGCATGAGAACCCGCGGTGGCACAGCAGTAATTCGGGCACGCAGAGCCAAAGGCCGGGCCCGTTTGAGTGTCTAGTTGCCATTTTATACACACAACTCGTGCCATGATCGAATGGTTAAGTGAGGATTTATTCACTATCTAAGAAACACCGCTTGCATAAAGCAGCGGAGTTTCAATCTGTTATTCGTTTTAGGCGCATGGTTAGTGGTGAATTTTTCCAGCTCTATGTAAAACCAAGTAATTTGGATTATTCACGGCTGGGATTGATTGTTGCAAAAAAAATGGTGCGACAAGCAATCAAGCGAAATCGATTGAAACGCTTATTGAGAGAAGTATTTCGCATACATCAGCAAGAATTAGACAACATGGACTGTGTTTTTCGGCTACAACGCGCATTAACTCAGATTGACTCTATTCGTATCAGGCAGGAAGCCAAGATGCTCATACTTAAACTTAGGATGCAACAATGGCGCGATTGATGATCGGTCTTATCAAGCTATATCAATACTGCATTGGCCCTTTTTTTCCACCCTCCTGTCGTTTCAGCCCAACTTGCTCAAATTATGCAAGAGAGGCGTTAATCAAATACGGTTTTATCAATGGAATGAAATTAAGCATAAGTCGTATTTTACGTTGTCATCCATGGAATGAAGGTGGATATGACCCCGTTCCTTAAAGACTTTTTAACAAAAAACTATCGCTATAACTAGTTTGACCGGATCAAGATGGAAACAAAAAAAATTGTACTGATCATCATTTTTAGCACATCGCTGCTATTTCTTTGGGATGCCTGGATAAAAGAGCGGGAGAGACTAGATAACTTAGCTGCTGACCTAGCGGTCAGTACAGAAAATGCGTCGTCTCAGCAAAGTAAAAATGCGCTTCCTGCTCCAGGCGATGAGCTGATTTCTTCCCAGTCTGACAATACCCCTCTGCCAGAGACAGAGGGGATGCCATTGGTAGCAACACCGCGTTTGCTGGCAACAGGCGAGCAAATTAAAGTCGTTACTGATATGGTAGTGGCAGAAATTGACACTGTAGGCGGGGATCTGCGCCGCCTCGAATTACTCCAGCACCCATCCAGTGAAAGTAAAGATATCCCTTATGCATTACTACAAAGTCAGGCTTCTCACATTAGCGTAGCGCAATCCGGGTTGATTGGCGATGGACTGCCTAATCATAAGACGGAATACAAGCTGGATTCAGGGACGCGTGACTATACACTAGCAGCTGATCAGGACAAGGTTGTCGTGCGTCTTGTCGCACCGGAAGTAAATGGCGTGCAGGTTACTAAAATCTACACTTTCCATCGTGGAAGCTATGTTATCGACGTTCAATTTGAGGTGCAAAATCTAGGAGAAGCAACAATTCGACCCTTTGCTTATTTCCAGATATTGCGGGATAACGTTCCACCTGCTGGTGCGACCATGATGATTCCTACTTACCTCGGTGCTGCTATTTATACTGAAAATGAAAAATTCCAGAAAATACAGTTTTCTGATCTGGATAAAAATAAAGCAGATTATCCCAAAAATGCCGACAATGGTTGGATTGCCATGTTGGAGCATTACTTTGTTTCAGCCTGGTTGCCACAACAGAAAACACCGCGCGAGTTTTTTGCAAAACGGATAAGTGACAATTTATACAGTGCCGGTGTGATCGTTCCAGTTAGTGCAATTGAGCCTGGTCAAACAACAAGTGTGACGATGCCGCTCTATGAGGGTCCGCAGGAACAAGATAAACTGGCCGAATTGGCCCCTGGGCTAGAGCTCACAGTCGATTATGGCTGGCTTACGGTGGTTGCTGTGCCGTTATTTTGGCTGCTCTCGTTTTATCACGAGTGGGTTGGTAACTGGGGTATCGCCATCATCCTGCTAACGATGACAGTCAAGATTTTATTCTTCCCGTTGTCTGCAGCAGGTTATCGATCGATGGCAAGGCTGCGTTTAGTGACGCCTAAGCTGCAACGCATCCAGGAGCAGTACAAAAGCGATCGCCAACAGATGCATCAGGCGATGATGGAGCTGTACAAACAAGAAAAAATCAATCCGATGGGCGGGTGCCTTCCTATTCTGGTGCAAATCCCTGTGTTCATCGCGCTATTCTGGACATTGCTGGCTGCTGTTGAGCTGCGCTATGCGCCGCTTGCATTGTGGATTACGGATTTGTCTTCCCCTGATCCTTACTACGTACTGCCTGTTCTCATGGGGATTTCAATGTTCGTTCAACATAGATTGAATCCCAAGCCGACTGATCCAATACAGGCAAAGGTCATGCAGATAATGCCATTTATGTTCAGTGTATTTTTCTTCTTTTTCCCGGCTGGTCTCGTATTGTATTCATTGGTGAACAATGTGCTATCTATTGCGCAGCAGTGGCAGATCACCCGAATGTACGGTCAACCTACTGCCGAAACAATCACCAGTAAGAAGAAAGTAAAAGAAAAAAGAAAACCTTAAATAAGGTTCGGTATGGGTGAGCGTCTTTCGATTGATGGACGCTCACTGACACGCAAGAATGATATGCAAAGCAATGACATCATTGCTGCCATCGCAACGCCACCCGGGCGTGGTGGCATCGGAATCATCCGGCTTTCCGGTAAAAATTTACAATCCATTATTCAAGCTATTCTTGGCTTGATACCTTACCCTCGTAGCGCACATTTAAGCCATTTTCTTGATGAAAATGGTCAACCGATTGATCAAGGCATTGCCATTTATTACCCCTCTCCGCATTCTTACACTGGCGAAGACGTGCTCGAATTGCAAGGTCATGGTGGCCCGGCGGTAATCAATTTATTGTTATCGCGCTGTCTCCACTTAGGCGCCAGATTAGCTGAGCCAGGCGAATTTACGTTACGCGCCTTTCTGCATAATAAACTTGATCTGGCTCAGGCTGAAAGTGTGGCGGATCTGATCAACGCCAGTACCGCGGGGGCTGCGCGCTGCGCCATGCGCTCCTTGCAGGGAGATTTTTCCGCAACCATCCAGGCGCTGGTAAATGCACTGATCGATTTACGCATGCTGGTCGAAGCCACACTGGATTTTCCAGAGGAGGAAATCGATTTTCTAGAGTCAGCACATGCGGCAACTCAATTACATACTATCCGTGAAAAGCTGGAACGCGTCTTGATCTCGTCCCGTCAGGGCAGCTTGCTGCAGGAAGGGGTCAAAGTCGTGCTAGTAGGACAGCCTAATGTCGGTAAATCCAGTCTGATGAACCGGTTAGCCGGCGATGAAGTGGCCATTGTAACGGAAATAGCCGGCACCACACGCGACACAATTCAGCAGTTAATTCAGATTGAAGGTATGCCGGTGCATATCATCGATACTGCCGGCTTGAGGGAAACTATGGATATCGTTGAACAAAGCGGTATTGCCCGCACCCACGCTGCGATTAGGAAAGCGGATATGGTGCTGTTGCTGATCGATAGCCGCTACGGAGTGACGGAGGCAGACCAGCAAGTACTGCAAAGCTTGCCTGCCGAGCTACCGCTACTCACTATCTATAACAAGATTGATTTAATAGGCGAAACTGCCCGGATTAAGGAAGAATCAGGCAAACCAGTTGTTTATCTTTCTGCTAGAACAGGCACCGGTTTGGAATTATTACGCATGAAAATGCTCGAGATAATCGGCTGGCAGTCCAATATTGCGGGAGAAGGTCTGTTCATGGCGAGGCAGCGGCATCTGCAGGCACTGAATAAAGCGCGGGCACATCTTGATAATGCAGTTTCCTCGATGGAATGTGACGGACAATTGGAGTTGCTGGCAGAAGAATTACGGCTCGCACAACTCGCATTATCCTCGATTACCGGAGAATTCACCGCAGATGATTTACTGGGTGAAATTTTTTCCCGCTTTTGTATTGGGAAATAACTAAACTTCCGGGCGCTTCCGGTATATTCAACATAACCACCTGATAAACCTTTTAAATAACGTCTTTCCATTCTGTAATTGTCTTGTTTGTTCCGGCCTAATCCGGTTAAAATTGTTCCCTGATCTGTTCCCATTTGATTATTTGTCTGCTCCCTATTAAGGGAACATTTTTCCAGAAGATAGCTAAATTGGTACTATTTTTCTTGCGACAAATCAAGTTGAGTAGAATGGATAGACAGTTTTAATAAGTTTTAAGGCTTATAAATAGGAGCTTTAAACAATTGTTCCCTGATTATTTATTTGTTCCCAAATATAAGAATTACTTAGGGAACATAATCAGAATTGTTCCCTGAAAGGATGGTGGATTATGGCTTTATCGGATGTGAAACTGCGAATGTTAAAACCAGCAGATAAGACTTTTTCTGAATCTGACGGCGGCGGGCTACATATCGAGGTACAACCTAGCGGCACGAAGATCTGGCGAATGCGTTATCGGCTGGTCGGGAAGCAAGAGAAAGTCACATTAGGCGACTACCCGACCTACTCCCTTGCCGAGGCCCGAACATGGCGTGAGAATTGCAAGGCGCTGGCCGGACGTGGTTTATCCCCCATGGCTTTGAAGCGTGGTGACCCTATCCCTTACGATGCCTCCCCTACCGTCAAGGAGCTGGCGCAAAGCTTCATTCAAAGCTGGTGTATTCAAACCCACGAAAAGCTTAAAGCTAAGCAAGAAGCTCGAAAGGCTGTTGACACTGTGGAGGCGTTCGCTTGGCGCTGGTATTCTGAAATCGTGGAACCGGCGAACAGTAATCCGCGTAACATCAAACGGGTACTGGAGAAAGACGTAATTCCAGCAATAGGCATGAAACAAATAGCCGATGTGACCGTAACCGACATTCTGGCAATTACCGACAAGATCAAGAACCGTGGAGCCGATCAAATGGCACTGCAAACCCGCAATGTATTGAAGCGGTTATTTGCCTACGCCATTGCACGTGAGAAAACTCAATTTAACCCAGCAGCAGCGATTGAGGCGAAATTCATTGCTCAAGCCAAGAGTCGTGATGTAGCTCTGACATCAGTTGAAATTGGGAAACTGCTTCGTGGTATCTACCAGTCCAGCATAAATCGGTCACACAAATTAGCGCTGCATTTGCTGATTTTGTGCATGGTGCGAAAAACTGAGCTGATCGAAGCCAAGTGGGAAGAAATAGACTTTAGCAAAGCGGAGTGGGCTATCCCCAGTGAGCGCATGAAGAAAGACAAGCCACACCTTGTTCCATTGTCCCGGCAGGTGCTAGCAATGTTTGAGGAATTAATGAGTTTAGCAAGCGGTTCAGAGTGGGTATTCCCTAGTCGGGGCAGCTTGAACAAACCTATAGCCCACAGCACCCTTAATGTTGCGGTGAGAGCGCTAGATATCGACGTGCGTGATTTTGTAATCCATGATTTTCGTCGAACAGCATCAACTCACTTGCATGAAGCAGGTTTCAATTCAGACTGGATTGAGAAATGCTTGGCTCACGAAACCAAGGGTATTCGAGGTGTTTATAACCGAGCGCAGTATGCTGATCAGCGGCGAGGAATGCTTCAATGGTGGGCTGACTTCGTAGATAGCCAGATTGAGGAAGGCCGCAAGGTAATCATTGGCAGGTTTGGCAAGGCATTTCAATCTTCCTGACCATTCCTTGACATTGTAATCGCGCTAGACTTATCCTTTCTTTGCCACGGAGATAAACGTGGTCAGGATCGCAAACCTGATTGGAGCGGCAAATGGTCGCAAACTTAATACGACTATTATTTCGCCTGTTGTTCCTCTTATGGCAGGCTGGACAGGGAAACCGAAAGGTTTGCCGGTGCTCCACCGGATTTGCGACCCTGTTTCGGTCTGCCACCACTTCTCGCAAAGAGTGATGGCGGTTCATAAAACGAACCGGAGCACACATCATGAACAAAATTCAATACACGCATTCGCGTGAACTTATCTCCATGCGTCATTCTGATCTTGTCATCGACTCAAATGAAGGCAGGGTGGTTTTAGTGGTTCAAAACACGGAAAATGGCGCAAAACGGCCTATTTCCGTGCTTAATAATCCTGTTCACGCCGGTATATTCCGGTGAATACAAAAAAGGATTAAACATGGCAGCGCAAATCAAAAAATCATTAGCAATTCTTCGACGCAAACAAGTAGAGGCTCGTCTTGGACTTTCGCGTTCAACGATCTACGGAAAGATGAAACTCAATCCGAAGCGGCCACATGAGTATGACCCGACTTTTCCCAAGCCTATTAGAGTGGGACTTAAAGCGGTGGGATGGGTTGAGCACGAGATAGACGAATGGCTGGCGGCTCAGATCAAGAAAAGCCGCAGTGGCCAATAAAAAAGGAGCGCCGACATGAACGCTCCTTTAAAAACAACGACTTTGAAACAAAACAGAGTCGATATTTTACCACATCTACAGAAAGTTAAGCGAGTCGGTGAAGGTCGATATCTTGCTTGCTGTCCAGTTCACGACGATAAAAATCCGTCAATGACGGTAACTGTAAAACCTGATGGCGTTGTCGTCATGTATTGTCATGCCTGCGGCGCAAAAGGCCTTGATATTGTTAATGCGCTCGGTATTGATCCGTCAGCGCTATTCCCTCTTGCTGACAACCCACGTTATGAAAAACAACAGCGCAGCGGATTTAGCGCTTGGCAGCTGCTGCACGCCCTCGAAAAGGATTTGCTGGTTGTTTTGATCGCCATTAATGACTTTCTTCTTAATGGTAAAAAGCCTTGTCAGTCAGACGTGGATTATCTGACTGACGTTTGCAAGCGCATTAATGAGGCGTTGCAATATTTGGAGGGGCGAAAATGACCAGCTTAAAGCAAATGGTGGAACAAGCTTATTACGATGACAATGATGTTCTTCATTATCTGCCTGAAGAAAACGCAGACCATGTTAATTTTGATGGGGACACTGGGGACAATGGGGACAAAAACGAAGAATCAAGCATTCATGCGGGTTTCGACGATTCTGATTTGTCTCCAAATGAAAAAAATGAGGTGGAGACAAGTGGGGACAAATCCAATTTCGAGGTGATTGAGTACCAAAAAGGCCGTCGAAATGGAGTGTATTTCACCGAAGAAAACGAAGATGGAGACCCGGCTTATACGTGGCTGTGTGCCCCGCTAAAGGTGCTTGCCGAAACGAGAGACTACAGCCAAAGTAATTGGGGACGGCTCTTGTCATGGCGTGACAACGACAATCACGAGCATACGTGGGCATGTCCTGCTGAATTGTTGCAATCGACAGATCAGAGCGAGTTTAGAAAGATGCTTGCGAGTGGGGGATTGATTATCAGCACCAACTCGAAAGCAAGAAAGCTGCTGTGCGATTACGTGTTGACTCATAAAGCAGACAAGAGAGCGCGATGCATTGATCGGGTAGGATGGAGTAGCGGCAGATATGTTCACAATTCGCGCGTGATCGGCAACAAAAGCGGCGATGACATGATTGTCTATCAAGGTGCGGCATCGGCTGATTTTTCAGAAAAAGGCACGCTGGACGAATGGAAAGCCAACATTGCATCAATGGCTGCTGAAAATAGCCGAATGACATTCTCTATAAGCTGTTCATTTGCTGGCGTGCTGGTTGAACTTGCGGGTGAGTCTGGCGGCGGATTTCAATTTACGGGGCAAACATCTAAAGGCAAGACCAGCACCTTGATTGATCCTGCCGCAAGTGTGTGGGGACATCCTGACTCATTCGCCAAAAAGTGGCGCACTACGACAAATGGACTGGAGGCGCTTTGCCTTGCGAGAAATCACAACATTCTGATTCTTGATGATCTTGGACAAATCGACCCAAGGGAAGCAGGGCAAGCCGCATATTTGATTGCGAACGGTCAAGGTAAACAGCGGATGAGCAAGGAGGCTTACGCAAGGCCATTGACCACCTGGAAAACTCTATTGCTATCTTCAGGCGAGATTGACTTGACGCAGCATATTGAAAGTACGGGGAAAAAAGCCAAGGGAGGGCAAGCGGTGAGGTTGCCCAGCATTCCTTGTGATACCGGTTCAGGTTGGTACACGATTGAAGAACTTCACGGGTGCACGGACGGTAAAGAGTTTTCGGGGAAGATGAAGGAGGCATCACGTAAATATTACGGGACGGCTGGCGTAGCGTTTCTTGAAAAACTGACCGGTGACTATTTGGCGCTTGCGCCTGGCGTTAAAGAGGCGATAAGGGCTATCGTTAACAGCTTCAATCTGCCCGCTAATCATCCGCCAGAAGTTGGCAGGGTTGCCGAGCGGTTCGCGCTAGTGGCTTATGCTGGCGAGTTGGCGACAAAGTACGGCGTTACCGGATGGAAAAAGGGTTCAGCGTTATCTGCGACACATCGATGCTTCAGTGATTGGCTAGCGCAATCAGGCGGTGGTGTCGGACACGATGACAAGGCATTGCTGGATCAGGTATCGGCCTACCTGCAAACATATGGTGGCAGTCGGTTTCCCGCTCACGATGCTACCCCTGATGAGCTGGCTAAGGTTCATAGCTGTTCAGGATTTACCAGAACCGAAGATGGTGAGACTCAATATCTTGTTGAATCACAAGCGTTCAAGGGTGAGCTTTGCAAAGGATTTGAACTGAAGTACGCAATTGCAACGCTCACCAACAAGGGATGGCTAACCCCTGGGAATGATCGCACACAACAGAAGCCAAGGATAGCGGCCTTAAATAAAACAGTATGGGCTTACATCATAAACAGCCGCGCTATTGAGGGTGGCGACCTATGATTACTCAAGACTGGTTCGTTCGTGAAGTTCTCAAAAAAGACTTTGTCCCCAATTCTGCGATTTGTCCCCAGTCCCAAAAAACTGATTGAGGACAAAATGAGAAGATGGAAATCCGCATGGATAAAGGGTTTCAAGAACCTGTCCCCAATGTCCCCAGTGTCCCCACTATAGCCTACGTCACATAAAATGATTCAATTTTAAAGAGTTGCTAAACGGTTTGGTTTTGTTGTTTTCTGATTGCTTTGGCTTGTGCCCATTTGTGCTCAATGGGGTTAAGGTCTGGTGAATATGCTGGCAGATATTCAAGCGTATGTCCGGCCTGTGTGATTGCATTTTGAATATCCTGTCTTTTGTGGAAGGTCGCGTTATCCATAACCACAACTGATGCTGGCGGGAGTTTTGGCAACAAATCGTGTACCGTCCAGCCGAAAAAAGTATCTGCATCAATATTGCTTTTGAACAATCCCACCGTCAGAAGACATTTGCCAATCAACGCGCCGATCACATTGACGCGGCCTCTGGCATGCCAATTACACACACCGTGACACCGCTTGCCAATGGGCGCATACCCATGTGTTCGTGGCATATCGTGAGCAAAACCACTCTCATCAATATAGACGATGGCGCGGTTTTGAGCCTTATACGCCTTAATCGTCTCCTGGAAGGTATGCCGTCTGTCTTCGTCCGCTTTGGGATGCTGCAGTGTTTTTTTTATAGCTGATGTTCATACGCCGCAGCGCGTGGCCGATACCTTTTTCGCTTACACCTGGTCGAAACGCCTGCACATCACGGGCCAACGCCATCATGTCGATCTTCGTCGCCGGTTTGTTACGGGTCTGCTTGGGATTGGGATTCTTCACCCAGCGCGTCACGCTGGCAATTCCCACGCAAAAATGCGCTGCCGCCTGCGCAATGGTAAGTCCTTCCTTCTTACGAACAG
>NZ_JAGFJM010000059.1 GCF_024102715.1 Nitrosomonas communis | reverse complement strand
CTAGATTGGCAAGTGCGGGTACGGCGTCGCTGACCGGTGCCAGCACGTGTGCTCGCTCGATCATTATGAACAGGCACTGGCCATCGCGCGCGAAATCGGCGATCGTGGCAGCGAAGGTCCCTGGCTCGGCAGCCTGGGTAACCGCTACGCTGACCTGGGCCAGACCAGCCGCGCGATCGAGCATTATGAACAGGCGCTGGCCATCGCGCGCGAAATCGGCGATCGTCGCAACGAAGGTGTCTGGCTCGGCAACCTGGGTAACCGCTACGCTGACCTGGGCCAGACCAGCCGCGCGATCGAGCATTATGAACAGGCGCTGGCCATCGCGCGCGAAATCGGCGATCGTCGCAGCGAAGGTCCCTGGCTCGGCGCCCTGGGTAGCCGCTACGCTGATCTTGGCCAGACCAGCCGCGCGATCGAGCATTATGAACAGGCACTGGCCATCGCGCGCGAAATCGGCGATCGTGGCAGCGAAGGTTCCTGGCTCGGCAGCCTGGGTAACCGCTACGCTGACCTGGGCCAGACCAGCCGCGCGATCGAGCATTATGAACAGGCGCTGGCCATCGCGCGCGAAATCGGCGATCGTGGCAACGAAGGTCCCTGGCTCGGCGTCCTGGGTAACTGCTACGCTGACCTGGGCCAGACCAGCCGCGCGATCGAGCATTATGAACAGGCGCTGGCCATCGCGCGCGAAATCGGCGATCGTGGCAACGAAGGCGTCTGGCTCGGCAACCTGGGTGACTGCTACGCTGACCTGGGCCAGACCAGTCGCGCGATCGAGCATTATGAACAGGCGCTGGCCATCGCGCGCGAAATCGGCAATCGTTTCCTGGAATCAGCTTGGCTTATTAACCTTGGCGAGAGTCAATCCAACGAAGAACGTTACGAACAAGCCATGCTATCTTGTGAGCAAGCCATGCACATTGCCGACGAGATCGGAAATGTACAGAGTCGAAACGTGAGCCGCTATATCATGGCGCGCACCGCGTTGTATCGAAATGACCTCATTGCTGCACGAACAAGAGGAGAAGAAGCACACGGCTATGATTATCCTCCCAATAATCCTCATGTTGCAGTCCTGTTGGGCGTCATTGCGCTGCGGCAGAATGATCGCATTGCTGCAAAACAGGCTTTTCAGGAGGCGTTGACTCATGTGGACAAGCGACTCAGTCTAACGTCGCAGGATTACCAAGCACTTGATAGCAAAGGACTGACGCTGGCCGGCCTGGCGCTGTACGGTGAGTCGGCGCGTCTTGCGGAAGCAATCGAAGCGTACCTGGCCGCACGAGCGATCAATCACGATGCGGGTTACCTTAAACAGATACTGCATTTGTTCGATGCTTTGGCTGCCGTGGATAAAGATGGCATGCTTACAGCAGTACGGAAGGCAGCGGCGGGTTAGTCCTCGAGCTGGCCTGACACACGAGGGCGCGCTATCAGCTTATTCCAGATACAACACATCACTCATTAATGAAAGGAATTAGCATGCACGATGGAATGGATGAAATCACAGACAAGCGTAGGCATCTACAAGCGGAACACATGCAGGTATGGCTGCAATATGCGCCCAAGCCCCCCGAGCGCGGGAATAACGCCTATGATGCGTTCATTAGCTACCGCTCATCGGATCGAGCCTGGGCCATGGCGCTCTATGATGCCTTGAGGCTGGCGGGATGGGAGCCGTTTCTGGATCAGTACGACCTCGTTCCGGGTGCCAACCTGGAGACATCGTTGACTGATAACCTGCAAGCAAGTTCGTCCGGTGTCATTCTGTGGTCCAGTCGTACCAAAGACTCGGAATGGTGCAAACGTGAACGGCAAGCCATGACTACGCTGAAGGATAGTCGGCGCAATAGCCCACACCCTTTCAACTACGTTTTCGCAAAACTCGATGCTGAGCCCTTGCCGCTTTTTGCCCAGGCGGATCTGTACCTTGATTTCGCAGAAAACCCGGAAGGGCCGCGGGGCGTAAACCTGCTTAAATTAATGTGTGGCATGCGGGGGGTTTCCCTGGCGCCAGAAGCGGTCATCATGGCTCAGAAAATTGATCAGGATGCACAACAAATGCTGATCGCTATCAGAGGCGCCGTCGAAGCAGGAAATTCAGCGCGTCTCCAGGAAATCGGCACCTCCGCAGAACCGGGGATACTTGCTACACCCGGGCCTGTTATGGCAGCAGCTCAGGGATTGATTAGCCTTAAAGAGTATGAAAACGCCTTAGCGGTACTACATTACGCCGAAGCGTATTTCCCAAAATCAATCCGAGTAAAACAGTTGCAAGGACTCGCGCTGCGACGCCTCAAGCGATATCAGCAAGCCATTGATGTGCTATCCGAGCTTAAAGCCGCCGGCCACCAGGACCCCGAAACAATGGGCATCCTTGCAGCAGCCTGGGATGGTTTATATCAGGAATCCGGAAAGATATTGCATCTCAGAAAGTCGCGTGAATTGTATCGTACCGCTTTCCAGGGTGATCCAAAAGATTATTACACGGGCATCAACGCTGCCGCGAAATCACTTTTCCTGGGTGAATTGCCAGAAGCCAAACGGTTGGCTACCGAAGTTTTACCACTGGTAAAAGCTGCGAGTAACGGCGAAGATTTCTGGGCAGGTTGTACATTGGGTGAAGTTTATTTATTGCAACACGATATCGACTCTGCCGCTACCCAATATCAAAAGATCATCGACAAACATGCTGCCCGAATTGGCGACCTTGCCAGTACACGTCAACAAGCTGTCCGGATTTGCGATGCGCTCCAATTATCAAAGGAAGAGAAGGAAAAGATACTCTCACCATTTGATCTGCTGGAATAATCGCGTGCGACATAATGATCTACAGGACGCTCAGCATCAAAAAACCAATTTCCAGTAATACAAAAACCTTCTGGCACAATCCCTCGTTCATGTACAGGTGCTGTAATCCGCGCAGTATCTTCGGAATGTCATCTCGTGAACACAAGTTGAATTTGATTTGGGATACGTCGATTTCATCTAATTCCATTTATGCATTTCGGACTGTGCGTATTTGATTTCTTCTCGAAGTTTATTTCTGAGAACAATTCACTCACCAATTTTAATCGAGGTTTAAGGGTGTTCTGCATTAAAAATGCGCTAAAACCAGCAAATAACACCCGTTTGCTTCAATTTACCAGAAACCTTGATTCCTGAAATTAGATACAACCTTTTGTTCTTTATCGAATTTAGTAGTTCTTGGGTAAGCACTAACTAAAAGAGCTGATCATTGGTAACCCCGGACATGCCGGGGTTCGTTTGATACTCATCTACCCGATTGCAGTTAAATACCCCGCAACAATTCGTTGATCCCGGTTTTGGAACGTGTTTTGGCATCGACCTGTTTTACAATCACTGCGCAATAGAGGCTATATTGCTTGTTTTCTGCAGGCAGGCTTCCTGATACTACAACTGAACCTGGCGGTATCCGGCCATAGCTGATTTCTCCTGTTTCACGGTGGTATATCTTGGTGCTCTGGCCGATATAGACACCCATTGAAATGACCGAGTTTTCCCCGACGATTACTCCTTCAACAATTTCAGAGCGTGCCCCAATAAAACAATTATCCTCAATGATGGTGGGATTGGCTTGCACAGGTTCCAGCACACCGCCAATGCCTACACCTCCTGACAAATGCACATTTTTGCCAATCTGCGCACAAGACCCCACAGTAGCCCAGGTATCAACCATGGTGCCTTCATCAACATAAGCGCCAATATTGACATAGGAAGGCATCAGCACCACATTGTTGGCGATAAATGAACCTTTGCGGACAGCAGCAGGCGGTACTACCCGGAAGCCGCCATCACGAAAATCTCTGGAACTATAATCGGCAAATTTAGACGGAATTTTATCAAAGTAGTTGGAAAAACCACCTTTAATGAAACTGTTATCTTCAATGCGGAACGATAGTAATACTGCTTTCTTGATCCATTGGTGCGTTACCCACTCACCGCCAATTTTTTCAGCCACACGTAATTTGCCGCTGTCAAGCAGATTGATAACCTGTGCAATAGACTCTTTGAGGTTTGCCTCAACATTACGCGGGGTAATCTCAGCACGACGCTCGAAAGCTTCTTCAATAATGGCTTGCAATTGTTCCATGCTATTCCTTAAAAAGGTTTAATTAATTCATTTACAACAATCTTTTATTCTTTCCATTGCCTCCACGCATTCAGCCAATGGTGCCACCAATGCGATCCGTACGAAATTTTCGCCCGGATTAACGCCATGGGCTTCACGTGCAAGGTAGCTGCCCGGCAAAACATTGACATTATAATCGCGATATAGCTTCTGCGTGAATTCAGTATCATTGATGGGCGTTCTTACCCATAGATAGAAAGCGGCATCCGGCATGGTAACAGGTAAGTGTTCTGCCATAATAGCCATGGCTTTATTGAATTTTTCCCGATACATGCGACGATTTTCAATCACATGCTGTTCATCAGCCCAGGCGGCTTTACTGGCTGCCTGTACTGCAGGATTCATGGCGCTCCCATGATAAGTGCGATACAGCAAAAATTTTTTTAGAATAGCGGCATCGCCTGCCACAAAGCCGGAGCGCATCCCAGGCACATTAGAGCGTTTGGATAGACTACTAAACACAACCAATCGCTGGAATCCGTTCCGGCCAAGCCGCTGTGCTGCTTCCAACGCACCTAACGGCGGGCGGTTCTCATCAAAATATATCTCCGAATAACATTCATCTGAGGCAATAACAAAACCATAACGATCAGAAAGTGCAAATAACTGTTGCCATTCATCCATGGTCATCACCCTACCAGTGGGATTGTTTGGTGAACAGACATAGACAAGCTGCGTACGTGACCAGATATCAGCAGTTAGCTGAGCATAATCCAATGCAAAGCCACTTTTGGCCAACGTATTGAGAAAATAAGGAGCAGCCCCGGCTAATAAGGCTGCTCCCTCGTAAATCTGATAAAAAGGATTGGAGCACACTACAACAGGGGGTTGCGTGGTATGGGTATCAATCACGGCCTGAGCAAACGAAAACAAGGCTTCACGGCTGCCATTGACCGGAATCACTTCTGTATCCGGATCAATTGCAGTTAGTCGATATCGTTGCGTCAGCCAGGTCGCAATGCTAGTACGTAGCCATTTTGTACCCATGGTTGTGGGATAATGTGCCAGTCCGTCGAGGTTATTAACCAGTTCCTGGCGAATAAAGTCAGGTGTTGCGTGTTTAGGCTCACCAATGTGCAAATGAATGGGTGATAGCGACGAGTTGGGCGTGATTCCATCCAATAATTGGGAAAGTTTCTGGAAAGGGTAAGGTTGCAGGTTGTTCAGCGTTGGGTTCATTTTGCGATGTTAATGGTAAGGCTAAAAGCAGTCAGTATAAGCGCATATTTCGCAAATGATCCCGCCACACCTACACCATGGTGGTTTTTTGCGAAACTTTATTTTTACACGCGCTTAGTTGTTTGATAAAAGTGATTCATTATAAAGGGCAGTCCTAATGTTGGCCAAACAAAAAAATATTGTCCCTATAACCGCTTTGCTTATTGGTGCAGCTATTTGGGGGGTAGCGTGGTATCCTTTTCGTTTGCTGGAGCAGGCTGGAATCAGTGGGGAAGCTTCCACTGTAATCGCTTACTTTGTTGCTTTATTAATTGGGATTATGTTCTTCCATAAACAAATTCGAACATTCAATTTCTTAGATAAAGCAGCCTATTTATTAATCTGGATCGGTGTGTGCTCAGGAATAGCGAACATTGCTTATGTTCTGGGAATCATTCATGGCGAGGTTATGCGGGTATTGCTGTTATTTTATCTGGCACCCCTATGGACAATACTATTTGCACGCATACTGCTTAGGGAAAAATTGAGCCTGCTTGGCTACTGGGTCATTTTGCTATCGCTAATTGGCGCAATGACTATGCTATGGCAGCCAGAAAAAGATTTCTCTTTTCCTGCTTCGTATGGTGAGTGGATGGGGTTATCAGGTGGCATCATGTTTGCTCTGGCCAATGTACTGGTCCGTAAAGATCAACAGCACAATGTTCAATTAAAATCACTGGCAATATGGCTAGGTGTTACGCTCATTGGTTTTCTTGCGACATGGAGTATGAGATCTCTTCCGCTGATCTCGAGTATCTCTACCGACGCCTGGTTACTTTTACTAGGCCTAGGATTAATCATTTTTTTCTTGAGCATTACATTGCAATATGGTTTAACACATATTCCGGCAAATCAGGCGATTGTCATTATGTTGTTCGAGTTGATCGTTGCTGCCATTGCTTCATACTTTCTTGCTAATGAAATAATGACGCTTAAAGAATGGATAGGTGGCTTGATGATCGTTTCAGCCAGTTTTTTTTCTGCAAAAATTAACCATCAAGTCCCTATATAGCCTACGTCACATAAAATGATTCAATTTTAAAGAGTTGCTCAACGGTTTGGTTTTGTTGTTTTCTGATTGCTTTGGCTTGTGCCCATTCTCGTCAATATAGACGATGACGCGGTTTTGAGCTTTATACGCCTTAATCGTCTCCTGGAAGGTGCGCCGTTTGTCTTCGTCCGCTTTGGGATGCTGTAGTGTTTTTTTTATAGCTGATGTTCATACGC
>NZ_JAGFJM010000047.1 GCF_024102715.1 Nitrosomonas communis | reverse complement strand
TAGCTCGCGCTTGTATAAACCAGTAAGCATCGGACGTAACGCTCCCCAGTCAATCAGCGCATCAATCTTCATCAGCACGTTGTTTTGCTTCAAACGCTGCGCCAGTTCCAGTGATCCAAAATTCATCTGCATCTTCTGCTCCACTCGCCTTTTACCTTTCGCCATTCTAATTGTTTATTTGACTAACGTGGGGAAGTTGGGCAGGAGTCTTATGCTTGCCGGCTGCTCATCTGGGGTGGCTAGCGCACAAAGTGCTTGTCTCTAGAGAAAGATTTATTGCACCAGTCGCCATCGGTGATTAACTGGTTTTAGTTGTTCGATTTTGTTGGGTTAAATGAAATTTTTCGCTCACAGCCCGGGCGGCAATTTTCCCCACTGGTAGCCCTTGACAGCCAAATCATAGCCAACCTGGAACAATTGTCGCATGTATTCGGTATCAAATTCTTCCTTATGCGGTGCATTGAAACTTTCCGGGATATAAGCGAGATTAAAATCAATACCATCGCGCTGAGTCTGTGCATAGATTTTATATAAATCACCGATGCCTTGGGTATGGATCAGCGAGGTAATGGCGCGGCTGGCAATAGAGAGGGTGCGCCGCTCGACTTCTGCCCAGTCAGGATCCAGCCGGGCATTGCGGATGATATAAAGCCGCCGTTCCCGGACAACGCCATGCTGTTTGCTGATATCAGCCACCTTAATCGCTGGCGGATAAAGAAACGCTTGCGCCATGGCGCCGCCGTCCACGTGCATTTCCTGATAGCGCTGACCGTCTGCTTCGACATCGATCATCACCGGAGGAAAAGCCCCGGGTATGGCTGCTGAGGCAAGCAAAATCTTGTGAAAGAGCGCCAAAGCTTCAGGGTGGCCGCTGGCAGCGATCCTGCCCATGTTCCATATGACTGACTGACGGGCGTCCAGGTTGGTAGTAGCTATCAGCAGCAGACGCCCGCGCGCGTGCTCCTGGGCAATTTCCTTCAGCATATCTTCCGTAATGTACTTTTTTACCAGCCGCTGCAAGGGGGTATTATCAGCTAGCGCATCATCGAATAATGCGGCCAGTATATTGCGCTCTTCCAGAATGTCCTTGGGTGTGCTTTGCGTGTAGACGCTCTGTAAGACAAAATCATATTTTGACCCTAAAAAGGCAAATGGCGCGATCAACGCGCCTGTACTGATACCGGTGACCCCCTTGAACTCCGGCCGGTTGCCGACCTCTGTCCAGCCACACAGCAGCCCAGCGCCAAAAGCACCATTATCGCCCCCTCCCGAAAGCGCCAGAAAATTAGCAGGAAGCAGGCTGACATCCTGGCCCTGTGCCGCGAGATAAGCACGTTCCCGATAAAAGCTTTCAATCCCATCTCGGGCAAACTCAGGCATTTCAGCGCGCACCACGTAGCGCACCCCGGGTAAACCAACCACTTCAGCTTGCTCAGACCAAGCCTGGGGAACAGCAGCCTGCCGCATGGGCAGTGAACAACCAGGAAGCGTTAAGACTGTGCCAGCAAGTAGCGAAATAAGCGCAACCATTGAATGTACTTTTTTCATAGCGATACCTTATTTTCGTATCATACATCCTGGCAGTATAGTTTAAGTCTTGCCGCCGTAGTAGCTACTTACGGCTAGTACGGTTCTCTTTATGCAGCCTAGCCACGATTGAAGATGCTGGGCATGGAGGATACTCTAGAAATTAATGCGCACCCCCAGCGAAAACTCACGTCCTCTTCTAAACTCACGCGTTACTTCATCGCCCTGTTTCACGACGAATTTATCGTCCAATAGATTTCGCATGGTTACACGCATGGCCAGCCATTTATTGATATTCTGACTCAGCACAAAATCAAGTTGCTGGAAAGGCTGCTCATATTTATCGGGTGCTCCCAGCAAGCCAACCGATTCGATTCGCTCGCTCGCGACATTGTATAACAGGGTAGCCTGCGTTCCCCATTGGCGGTTGTCATAGCCTAACTGAAAATTAATAATATGTTGCGAGTGGCCCTGAAGCGGCCGGTTTGACGTGGTTTGGGCCTGTAGATTTTGCTCATTGAGCTTGGCGCTTGAATCTGACCAGGTATAGTTTCCGCCAAAGGTAATATTTTCCAAGCGGGGATGAATAAATCCAAGATTTTTCAGTAATTCGAATTCCACCCCGTAAACACGCGCCGAATCTGCATTCTGGAAAGTCAATAAACCTGCATTGCCAGGCACGGCAACCACTTCAATCGGGAGGGTCAAGTCTTTCCAGAAAAAACCAACCAGGATATTTTCATTCGGTGACAGATAATATTCCCAGCGCGCATCGTAGCTGGTCACATCGGTTTGTTTAAGATTAGGGTTTCCTATGGTTTCCTGATTGGTATTCATGTCGGTAAAAGGTGCAGGTGACAGCTCCCTGAAATCCGGTCTGGAAATCGTTTGACTGAACCCCGCGCGCAACTGCTGTTTCTCCGAAATCAGCCAGGTCGCTGAGACTGAAGGCAGCATATCGACCCGGTCGAGTCTTGAAATAATGGATTCGCTCCGCTCCCCTACCGACTTGAATGTTTCAACATTCTGGTTCATGTCCTCCCAGCGCAAACCACCTGAGATTCTTAATGTTTCAAACAGGTTTGCATCCAGTTTCCCATAATAGGAGAACAGATCCATTTTGGCGGCGAAACTATCGGTCGGACGCGTGGTGTCACGTACCTGAAAACCATTGGGGCCAATAAACCTGGGCTGAAGGATATCCTCCAGTGAAGGTTGCGCCAGAATAGCCGGATTTCTTGCATCCGCACCGGCAGGGATATAGGTAAAACGCTGAATGCCGGAGTTCCTGGTTCTATTCTGCGTGATAAAACCGCTTTCGGCAGAGAATTTGTAATTAGGCGAGGGTTCCAGTGGCAGCTTGACATCGACGCGCCAGCTTTCATCTTTATCCTTCAAATCCCCGAACAAAGTCTGATTACTGTCAGCTCTTCTGGAAAAAGCAAATTCCCCGGTGTTGGGAGCAATTTCATCATAACGATAATCCCTGGTTTTGGGATCTTCCCTGTCCGCCGTGGCATTGGTATACAGCCAGTCGACTTTCAAATCCTTTGCCCAGTCAAACATATGTGCGCCACCGAATTGCTGCATGAGCAATTGATTAGAAAAAAACCTGAGTCTCGTTCTGCGAATGTCAGTTAGCTCAGCGTCACTGAATCCCTGGGAAATTCTTCCCTCATCAACGGATTGCCGCAGATACATCGTTTTTGAAAACAGCCTGTGCTTGTCCTTGTATTCAAGATCAGCCGCAAAATAGCCATTTAATTGCACTTCCTGCAATGTTCTTCTCACATCAAATTCCTGGGTTTTGGTCAAGACATTATCCTCTCTGCCCGTTGCAATAAACGCCCGGTTAATCTCTTTCAGATTTCTATATTCCTGGCGCCAGCCGGCTGCGGCGATATAACCCGCTCTGAAATCGCCAAAATTAAAAACATCCCCCATGGATGCCTGCATTCTGCCATCTGGCGGATTATCTTTCCGTTTGATATCCCAGACATCAGACAAATCTTCGCCAATGGTTTCAAGTTCAGCCGGGGTCAGGCCATTCGGATTAAATATCGTTTTCGGTTCGATACGGGCGCCTCCTGCTGTGGCATTTTCGATCGAACCAGGCAAATCGCGCGCACCGTCATCAAAGCTTAGAAAATCCAGATCGCCACCCTTATAAGTCAACCCCTTGGCAAAAGTTGAACCATCGACGAAACCAATCTGCCCGTTAAAATTAAAGAAAAACTCGTCTGGAATGCCTCTTGTCCGCAGCTCAATGGTGCCGCCGGCAAATTCACCGGGACGATCAGGCGAATAGGTTTTTTGCACCAATACACTTTCAAGTATATTCGTGGGAAAAAGATCCATCGGCACGACCCGGCGGGTGGGATCAGGACTGGGAACCGATGCGCCATTCACTAGCGTGGAAGAAAAACGCTCCCCCAACCCGCGAATAAAAATAAACTGCCCCCCTACCAGAGTTAACCCCGAGGCTCTTCTCAAAGCAGCCGCAGCATCCGCATCGCCGCTGCGGCTGAATTGCTCAGCGCTCATAATGGTGGCCACTTCAGCGGAAGTTTTTTGCTCCTCGATCACAGCAGTCAGCGTTCCTGCCAAATGTGGCTCCAGCACGACAAACTCGGCCAATTCAACCCCTGCAGGCGTCAGATTGAAAGACAATTCGGTAAGCTGATCTTTAACAATTTCAACATTGTCCCGCGTCTGGCTATTGTAGGCAGAGTGCAAGAGCGAGACGCTGTAAGCGCCAGCAGGAACATTGATTTGCACTCGGCCCTGCTCGTCAGTCCGCAGCCGTTGATTTAAACCGCTAATAAAGACCTGTGCATCTTTAATCGGCTTTTGCGTCTCTGCCGACAGCACCTGCGCAGAGACTGTCCCGACGCCGGCTGACTCGGCTGGCGCTACCTGCGTATCCGTCCCGGCCAGAATGCCCGCTTCCGAACTTTCTATATTAAGCAGCGGCTTTCTGTCATCTGCATAGAAAGTCACCAGAATCTGCACATCTTCTGCTGACCGCAGTGGCAAATCAAACTCAAACTGCTGCTTTTTCCGGGTTCTGATACTGATCTGGTAGCGCCCGGGCGGCAGTTTTCCTGCAATACTGCCATTGGCATTGGTTGTGATGGGCGAGCCATCTTCCGCACGCCAAGTATACGAACCCTCCGCACCCCCAATAAATCCCGCATCTGCTCTGACAGGCCGATCGCTACTGATCAAAATCTCCGCATCAGCGACAGGCATTCCATCCTGGAATAAGTTTATGGAAAATCTTGCATTCTCGGCATTTCCCCAAACTGGACCATTTATTGCCAAGACAGCAATAAAGAACATAACAGCATTACAAAATTGCTTCATTATCAACCTGTATTTTGATTTCCAGCAGACGTATTTATCAGCATTGCCGGTTCTTAATCAGCACCTGCATACGGGATGCTGATGCAATATCTATGGCATAAGAAAATGTGATGGCTTACTGCGCGCTACTACTTAAATGGACACCGATACTATCCAAGAAATATGAAAGTAATATGACACTCCCTTAAAAATGTCATATTTAATGAAGCAAGCTGTGAAAGAACTAGAGACCGTTCCGGCATAACATTTACAAAAAAGTCGTTCGGCCTGAGCCTGCCGAAGGCCAATGCCAATTTGCTTGGCAGTTCGACATATTCACCGCGAACAGCAAAGGGTTTACCGGAACGATTCACTAGGTTGCGCCCCCCTGGCGGTGATTTCATGTATACGGGAACGAAAGCGGAAGCACTATGGCCCCGGCTCAATTAGCACAGTTGGCCAAGTCCACGTGAATGATCGATTACTGATACCAACTTCAATGTGTCAGCAGTGGAGAATCTGCGCGGCACGGCGGGATTTCATGCAAGCCTTTTGCTGGAGCGGGCAGTACACTTAGCGAAGCAAGTGAATATTTTAGCGTCAGAAATCCTTAAGTTGATTTCTCAGGATAGCTTAAGAACCAATTACATATTTAGTTATAATGCTATCTATTTTTCTCCTGTCAAATCAAACTGATTCTATGATTTATGCATAATGAAAATCTTCTTCTGTACCTAATACTTCTCCCTTTCATGGGAAGCATGTTGGCTGCAATGCTGCCGGCAAATGCGAGAAATGCAGAAGCATGGTTATCGGGAGGAGTGGCAATCGCAGCATTTATTATTGTTGTTTGCCTTTACCCATGGGTCGCAGATGGAGGGATAGTGCGCTACGCGATCGAGTGGCTGCCTGAACTTGGTCTGAACTTTACGCTTAGAGCAGATGGTTTTGCGTGGATGTTCTCGATACTGATTACCTGCATTGGCTTCCTTGTGGTGCTATATGCGCGTTATTACATGTCACCCAAGGATCCGGCACCACGTTTTTTTTCTTTCTTGCTCGCATTCATGGGTGCCATGCAAGGGATGGTGATCTCAGGCAACATTATTTTGCTAACGATCTTCTGGGAGCTCACCAGTATTTTCTCTTTCCTCCTGATCGGCTACTGGCACCACAATGCAGCTGCCCGCGATGGCGCACGCATGGCTTTAATCATTACTGGCATCGGTGGACTTTGCTTGCTTGTTGGCATGATTATCATCGGACATATAGTTGGCAGCTACGAACTGGACTACGTATTGGAAGCAGGTGATAAGATACGTCAGCATCACCTCTATGTTCCTGCGCTTCTGCTCATTCTAATGGGAGCGCTGACCAAGAGTGCGCAATTTCCGTTTCATTTTTGGCTCCCTAATGCAATGTCCGCGCCGACACCTGTATCGGCTTATCTGCATTCGGCAACAATGGTAAAAGCGGGTGTGTTTCTACTTGCGCGGTTTTGGCCAATCATGTCCGGCACTGACGAATGGTTCTTTATCGTCGGCTTTGCTGGCATGAGTACATTGCTGCTTGGTGCGTATTTCGCCATTTTTCAGCAAGACCTAAAGGGTTTACTTGCTTATTCGACCATTAGCCACCTGGGTTTGATCACTACACTGCTCAGCTTTGGTAGTCCGCTAGCAGCAGTTGCTGCAATTTTTCACATGATGAATCATGCAACCTTCAAGGCGTCGCTATTTATGGCAGCTGGCATCATCGATCATGAAGCTGGCACGCGCGACATGCGCAAGCTCAGCGGCCTTCTTAGCTGTATGCCGATTACTGCCACGCTCGCGATGGTAGCAAGTGCAGCCATGGCCGGCGTACCCCTTCTAAATGGTTTTTTGTCAAAAGAAATGTTTTTTGCTCAAACATTGGAACAACATAGAGCATCGCTATTGGATGGTGTTGCACCTTATGTTGCTACGATCGCAAGTGCATTTGCGGTTACTTATTCCGTACGCTTTATCCATACAGTTTTTTTTGGATCTAAGCCAGAGGATTTGCCACGTGAGCCACACGAACCACCGCGCTGGATGCGACTACCTATAGAGTTTCTGGTGTTAGTCTGCCTCATTGTCGGTACCATCCCTGGCCTTACTATTGGCCCCTACCTACATACTGCTGTGGTATCGGTGCTGGGCGAGCGTACACCGGAATACAACCTTGCCATATGGCACGGCATCAATACTCCGCTGGTCATGAGCGTAGTAGCCCTCGCCTGCGGTGTGCTTTTCTATCTGGTGCTACGAAATTATTTAGCGCGAGGTGTGGATGGTCCTCCAGGAGTACGCAGCCTCAAAGGAAAACGCATATTCGAGCAGCTTCTTGTTACTATCTCCTGGCGCTGGGCTCGCTGGATGGAATCGCATTTCGGTACGCAACGCTTGCAACCACAACTACGGCTGGTAATTTTCTTTGCTTTCGCTGCTGGGCTTTGGCCATTTTATTCCGCGGATTTCCATCTGAGCCTACCAGCGCTCACAGAAATCGATCCAGCCTTCGCTGCAATCTGGATCATTGGTATCGCCTGTGCGCTCGGCGCTGCGCATCAAGCGAAATACCACCGGCTAGCTGCACTGATCCTGATGGGGGGTGCGGGTCTTGTAACTTGCATTACTTTTGTCTGGCTCTCAGCACCTGACCTTGCACTCACACAACTCCTCGTTGAAATTGTGACGACGGTACTCATCTTGCTCGGTCTTCGTTGGTTGCCGAAGCGGATTGAAAAAATCGACAATCATAATACGCTGATAGTGCGCATACGCAGGTACCGTGATTTCTTGCTCGCAGTCGCTTGCGGGGGAGGTATGGCGATGATCACCTATATAATGATGTCCAGTCCGTTGTCCGATACCATCGCCAGCTACTTTCTGGAACAAGCCTATCCCAAAGGAGGCGGTACTAACGTCGTCAATGTCATTTTGGTTGATTTTCGAGGCTTCGATACATTCGGCGAGATTACCGTTTTAGGTATTGTAGCGCTTACAATCTTCGCATTACTGCGACGTTTCCGTCCAGCACCTGACAGTATTGAAATACCGGAGCAGCAACGCATGCAGAATGCCTATGACGATGCTAGCGCGAACCGTGAGATTGGCGAGACAGTACGTGACTACTTGTGGGTACCTTCCGTTATCATGCAGTGGATGTTTCCGTTTATTATCCTTCTGGCCGCCTACCTCTTCCTACGAGGCCATGATTTGCCCGGTGGAGGATTCGCGGCAGGGATCACTATGGCAATTGGCTTCTTGCTACTATATATCGCTGGCGGAACACGATGGATGGAAGACCGTCTGTATATCTTGCCCATGCTTTGGATCGGTTTTGGTCTGATACTAGCGATGTTTACTGGAATAGGGTCCTGGCTATTCGGATTTCCCTTTCTCACTTCTTATTTTCACTATATGGAGATACCGCTCGTCGGCAAGGTACCCATCGCCACCGCACTGCTCTTCGATCTAGGCGTATTTGCACTCGTAATCGGGGCCACTGCCCTGTTACTTATTGCACTTCCTCACCAATAC
>NZ_JAGFJM010000111.1 GCF_024102715.1 Nitrosomonas communis | reverse complement strand
AGCTTCAGCGCTTCATACAGTTCATCCGGAACCGTCGGTATGTCCGCATGCAATGCCCCAGCAAACATTACCCCACATGCTACTACTAACCCCTGCAGCCATTTCCTGGCATCCATTCCTCTCTCCTCCCTTTTGCGTTTTTAAATCTCTTTTTTTACTTGATTCGTTGATCAAATCATCGCTTTAATCGAACCTGCTAAGCGACTTTTATGTCGTGCAGCTTTATTTTTATGGATAATCCCTTTGTCTGCGATGGAATCTAAAATGCCGCTTGATTTTCTAAACACAGTCGCAGCTAGTTCTTTATCCCCTGATTCAATCGCTTTTCTTACGCTTTTGATCGCAGTCCTCATTCTAGATCGTAAACTAAAATTTAGCTCTCGCCTCCGAACGGTTTGTCTTGCCCGCTTTCTGGCTTGTGCAGTGTTGGCCATATTAATTCCTCGATTTTTTATGCTAAAAAACTTTAGGATGTTACGTTTATTCTAAAAATAATGCAAGAATACATAGCGATCAATGAGCGCAACCAGCATACAAAATCATGATAATTATCTTAGAAACCGCATCTGAACGAGGTGCTGGACACGGTGGTCCCGGGCGAATAAGGCGCGATGAAGCCGTTAAACTGCTCTCTACGGCGAAGAACAACACCGCATTCATATCTGACACAGGATGCAATGCACCCATAGCGGTCTCACCATACAAACAGATGAGAAAATTCAGAAAACTCTTCTATTTCCTACTTATACACATAGCCCAAGTTTATTACACCCGGACAACATGAATGAGTCTAGTGGATCGTTTCAGTAAAAAGCTTCTGTCGCTCACGGTGAGGCTGTCGAACCGCCAGGCAACTGACATTGACCTTCGACAGGCTCAGGCCGAACGGTATCTTCGCAAATGTCTTACTGAAACGACTCACCAGTCATTTACATTCAAACTCTATTTGAACGAATAGGCGTTAAATAATTGGCAAAACTTTTAGCAGCAACAAGCCAACTGAAAGTTTCTGCTCTAGCTCGCGCTTGTTGACGGCTAATTTGAAGGGCTTTCATGGTTGCCTCCTTCAAATCATGCGACATAACCCCTCCATCACTATCACCGATGACCTCAAGCGGACCATCAGCTGGATAACATGCTACTGGTGTTCCTGTTGCCATAGCTTCAAGTAAAACCAACCCAAAAGTGTCAGATGTACTGGGAAATACAAAAACATCAGCACTAGCATATAACGCGACTAATTCATTGCGCGGTAATATTCCTAACCAATTTACAGTTGGATAATGTTGCCTGAGCTGTCTTTCCAGCGGCCCCACACCACAAACCACCTTACTACCTGGAAAGTCCATCTCCAAAAATGCTGCAATATTTTTTTCATAGGAGATACGACCCACAAATAATGCCACAGGCCTTGGTAAAGCACCTAAAGCTGGAAAAATAACTGGTTGTTCATGATATCTAAAAAAATCAATATCGACCCCATGCGTCCAAGGTTTAAGATTTTGAAAGCCTCGCCTTTGCAAGCCAGATAAAACAGATTGCGTAGGAACCATCACACCTGATGAAGGCTGGTGAAAACGTCTAAGCAGTGCATACCCCCAAGAAACTGGGACTTTAACCGATGCATTAAAGATCTCAGGAAATTTTGTATGAAATGCAGAAGTAAAAGACCAGCCTGATTGCAAACATAAAGAACGAGCCGCCCAACCTAACGGTCCTTCGGTCGCAATATGAATCGCATCAGGTTTAAACTTCTGCAGCATTTGAAACAATTGCTTATTAGGGCGAATTGCCAGATCAATTCCTGGATAACCCGGACAAGGACGTGTCTTAAAAAATCCTGGATGAACAACTTCCACATGGTAGCCAAGCCTTTCAAGTTCTATTATTAACTCAATCAGTGTTGTTACCACGCCATTAACCTGCGGTTGCCAGGCATCACTAACAAGTGCGAGCTTCATGCTAGCACCTCATCTTTTTCCTCAACCCTTGCGGCAGCAGGCACACCATCAGATATAGCCAAAACGCCCTCCCTGATAGCAGAACACGGGTTTCTCAGCTCCTGCTGACACTGAGGCCAGTGGATTAACTCCAGCCGTCCATCAACGTGCTCCACTAACGCCGTTAAACTCTCCACCCAGTCACCATCATTGCAATAAAGAATACCCTCAATATCGCGCATCTCAGCATGGTGTATATGTCCACAGATGACACCATCAAGACCACGCCGACGCGCTTCCATGGCAACAGCCTGCTCAAACGAAGTAACGTAATTAACTGCTGTTTTCACTTTATACTTGAGATACCTTGAAAGCGACCAATAAGGCATGCCCAACCGAGCGCGCAATGAACTTAAATATCGATTAAGTTTTAAAGTTAACTCGTAAAGATTATCACCTACATACGCAAGCCATTTAGCACACTGAATTACGCCGTCAAAATAGTCGCCATGTACTACCCAAAATTTACGACCATCGACCGTCTCATAAATAACCTCATCGACTACTTCTATGCCTCCAAAAGAGTGCCCCAGAAACTCTCGGGCAAATTCGTCATGATTGCCTGGGATATAAACAACTTTGCAGCCCTTGCGAACACGACGCAGCAATTTCTGTATTACATCGTTATGAGCCTGCGGCCAATGCCAGCGTCGTCGCAACTGCCAACCATCAATAATATCGCCAACCAGATAGAGCTGTTCACTGGGATAAGCTCTTAAAAACTCCAGCAAAGCCTGTGCCTGACAGCCCGGAGTCCCGAGATGTATATCAGAAATAAAAACAGTACGAACCCTTGGCTTGAAAACTTCCCTAGATGCATCCGCACTTCTTGAAAGAGGCACTATAAAATCACGCTCATCGGAAGTGCGTTTCGTTAATTTATTCATGTCTACCCCAAGAAGTGTTTGCGGTAACGGCTTGGCAAATCCTCCATCCGCATTAACATTGGCAAATCAGCAGTATTGAAGCCAGGATCCCACGCTGGCGTACCTAACACTTTTGCTCCCACACGCAAATACCCTTTAACTAATGCAGGCAGATCAACTTCTAATGTCTGATCTAAATCATCGACCGGCAGGGGCAAACGTGGTTTAACTTGATACTCGCTAGCCGCCATATGCTTATCTCGCATTTGGCGCCATATACTTGCCGCCGCATGTCCCATGCCAACTTGTTTGTTGTAGCTCAGATCTAAATTCATCGGTATGCTGACACAGCCTACTATATCCTTCAATCTGTTACGAATCATAAAGTTAACTAGCGCTTTCCACAGCGCCATGATCACGCCGCCGTATCGATAATCTTTGCGCACACAACTGCGACCCAATTCAGCCATATGCTCACGCAGAGGATGCAGTGGACTTAAGTCAAATTCACCATCGCTGTATATTCTTCCAGCAAGTTTAGCTTGTGCCGGCGTAAGCACTCGGTAAGTACCAATCACCTGCCAGGTTTCACGGTCCCTTACGAGCAGATGTTCACAATAATCATCAAAGACATCTATGTCATAACCAGGAACAATATCCGGCAAAGACGCTCCCATTTCACCGGCAAAAATCTCATATCTCAGTTGCTGGGCTTCGCGCACCTCACTTTGGTGTTTTGCCCAACTAGTCACGATACCTGACTTATTTACCCAGTCAGTAGAGAAGCATGAAGCAGTCTTTGGCACTTGAATTCTTTCTTGAGAAAAAGGATTCTGTAGCACATCTGCTGTTAAGACGAACGACTCGCTCATGTTTTACTCCTTTTATGGTTAAGGTACTGAGTCACTTGGCTCAGCATTCACCCATAATTTTTCTGGAGTTACGTGATTTCTCTGTGTCAGTTTTATGAAATTCTCATGACGGCATCACTCCCTCTTACGCAGATGAGAATGAATAAATTAAGGATGGGCGAGATGATTTCTTTAGGAATCACTCAGGAATAAAATGAAAAAGTAAATTTCCCCGGCAAAGCCGTAGGTTTTAATTTTGTGAGCCGCTCAAAACGGCAAAATGGGGCCGCTTACACGACCCCAATCTTTTTAGCCACCTGAAGAAGGTAAGCGGTTATCACCACAGATTCATCTGATCCAGACGCTTGTTTTCTTCCTCTTGGTGACGTATTGCATTCCCGTATCCTTTGTTCATCTCGTCCTACCGTTGGCACGAAATGACCTCTCGCCCCAAAATGCTGCCCTACAAAGTTGCGAGCTAAAAGAATCAGGGTGACCGTATCACACGGTCAAACCTTTAATAGTCCCCTAGCATAGCCGGGGGATTACCCTATTTATTTAAGCCAGAATTATCCTCTAAGCAGGCTTAATTTCGATCCTCTGGAATTTCACTTAGTGTAGTGTATTGCACAATTATGTAAAGCAAAGGCCTCAAGCCAGATAAACTATTCCAAAAAAAAGCAGCAAAATGCATCGGTAGCATAGCAATAGACAGGAAAAAATATGCCGCCTTTCTCAATTAATAATGATACAACCGAGTCACTTAGCAATGAAAATTGACAACCCTCCTCATTTAGCATAATATTCTTGGTTGATTTGTGTTCAAAAGAAAACACTCAACAAAAAGAGCGAGATAAGTTCAGTGAAAACCTTTTCAGCTAAACCACATGAAGTCAAACATGATTGGTTTGTTATAGATGCGACTGATAAAGTTTTAGGAAGATTAGCCGCAGCAATAGCCCATCGTTTACGGGGAAAACATAAGCCTATCTATACACCCCATGTCGATACAGGTGATTATATCGTTGTCGTGAATGCTGACAAGATACGCGTAACCGGTAATAAAATGGAAGATAAGAAATACTATCGGCATAGCGGCTATCCTGGAGGGATATACGAAACTAATTTCAAGAAGATGCACGCACGTTTTCCCGGAAGACCTCTGGAAAAAGCAGTTAAGGGTATGCTGCCTAAAGGTCCTTTGGGATACGCCATGTTTAAAAAACTTAAAGTGTATGCAGGTGATGCTCATCCACATACTGCACAGCAACCAAAATTATTAGAAGTTAGAGCTTAATTTATGGCAATAAATTATAATTACGGAACTGGTCGTAGAAAGAGTGCTGTAGCCAGAGTTTTTATTAAACCAGGAAACGGTCTATTTATCATAAATAATAAGCCGGTTGATGAATATTTTTCGCGCGAAACAGGTCGCATGATTGTTCGTCAACCACTCGAATTAACCGGTAATATGTCGAATCTGGATATAATGGTTAATATCTGCGGTGGTGGAGAATCAGGGCAAGCCGGTGCAGTGCGTCACGGAATAACGAGAGCTTTAATTGATTATGATGCCGCACTTAAACCAGTTTTAAGCAAAGCTGGCTTTGTAACACGTGATGCGCGTGAAGTTGAGCGGAAGAAAGTTGGTCTACGTAAAGCACGTCGACGCAAACAATTCTCTAAACGCTAAATTATCTATCTTTTCAATGAAAGCCGCCCTTTCTTGGCGGCTTTTTTGTTTTACCAGAATTAAGATATGCTACCCTGCACAGGAATACTATGATTAAAGTTGGTATAGTAGGTGGAACAGGCTACACAGGGGTGGAATTGCTTCGCATTCTTGCGCAACACCCAAAAGTCAAGTTAAAAGAAATCACTTCACGCCAGGAAGCAGGAATGGCAGTTGATGAGTTATTTCCCAGTTTACGCAAGCAAGTAACCCTTAAGTTTTCTGATCCCAGCAAAGCAAATCTGAGCAAATGCGATCTCGTTTTCTTTGCAACTCCTAACGGGGTTGCTATGCAACAAGCAAGATCCTTATTTGATGCTGGTGTGCTTATTATTGACCTATCTGCTGATTTTCGCATTAAAAATATCGCGGAATGGGAAAAATGGTATGGCATGCCTCATGCGTGTCCAGAATTGGTTGCCGAAGCAGTATACGGCCTACCCGAATTAAATCGAAAGCATATAAAAAATGCACGGTTAATAGCCAATCCAGGATGTTACCCTACAGCGGTACAGCTTGGCTTTCTGCCTCTCATTGAGGAAGGAGTAGTCGATACTAATCAACTGATTGCTGACACAAAATCAGGCGTATCAGGCGCAGGACGCAAAGCTGAAATCAATACATTATTTTCAGAGGCTGCGGATAATTTTAAATCTTACGCAGTGCCAGGACACCGCCATCTACCTGAAATAAAACAGGGCTTATCCATTGCGGCTAAAAAAGAGGTGGGCCTCACATTCGTGCCTCACCTTACGCCAATGATTCGTGGAATACATGCAACCTTATATGCGAAGCTTACTAAAAAAGTTGATTTGCAAACTTTATACGCAAATCGTTATGCCAGCGAACCATTTGTCGATGTTCTACCAGCAGGAAAACATCCAGAAACGCGTTCTGTCCGCGGATCCAATTATTGCCGGATTGCAGTGCATCGCCCACAAGATGGCAAAATTGCGGTAATACTCTCAGTAACAGATAATCTTGTTAAAGGCGCTGCAGGACAAGCAGTACAAAATATGAATATCATGTTTGGTTTCCGGGAAACATTGGGGATCGAACATATTCCGCTATTGCCCTAAACGACATTAACTTAACTTGTCTTTTGTAAAATAAGAAACTGTTCCAATAGAAATACGTCCAACTGAAGTAAATTAGTCATGCCGTTAATTCTACTGAGATTCAAATGAATTAATTTTCAAAGCTTCAAAATAGTATAGTTTATTCAAGATTTTCATTTAATGACAGATAGGTAGGATGATATGAACGCAATCACAAATAATATACCTCACGAGAAACAGTCACCCTTAATCTTTACTGAAAACGCAGCTGACAAGGTTAAGAACTTGATAGAAGAAGAAGGCAATCATAATTTAAAATTAAGAGTATTCATCAGCGGAGGGGGATGCTCGGGTTTTCAATATGGTTTTACTTTCGATGAGTCCATTAATGAAGATGATTTTGTTATAGAAAAAGAAGGGGTAAAACTAATAATTGATTCAATGAGTTTCCAGTATTTAATTGGAGCTGAAATTGATTACCAGGAGAATCCCCAGGGCGCGCAATTTATTATTAAGAATCCTTCTGCAGCAAGCACTTGTGGCTGCGGCTCCTCCTTTTCTATTTAATTATTAACTCGAAATCAGGCAGTATGAATCGCCCCCAGAATGCGATGGCCTTGCGCACCCGTTACCACAGGAAGATTACCAGGTGCTTTATTAATCGTTTGGTTGGCTAACCAGGCAAAAGCAAATGCCTCAATCCAATCTGCATCTATACCTAACACATCGGTTAGATCAACACTTCTGCTAGGTAATGCTGCTTTCAGTTCAGCCACAAGCCTTCCATTGCGCGCCCCACCACCACACAAATAAATTTCCTCGGCCTCTGGGAAATAAAGCAGTATGGCTCGTGCAATCGTTTCAGTGGAAAGTTTCAGTAAGGTAGCCTGCACATCTTCTGGCAACTCATGTCCACGCAAATAACTTCTTAACCAATCAATACTAAACATCTCCCTGCCAGTGCTTTTCGGTGGCAGTAAAGAGAAGAAGGGAAATGCCAAGAATGCTTCTAGCAACCCGGGAATAACACATCCAGTTCCAGCCCAGGAGCCATTGTGATCATAACTGCCTCCTTGATGCTGCAAACACCAGGCATCCATCAAAATATTCCCTGGACCACAATCAAAACCAATTATGTCACCCTTAGGCGGAAGGCTAGTAATGTTTGCAATTCCACCAATGTTGACTATGATACGATGTGTTTTTGTGTGGCCAAACAAAACCTGATGAAATGCTGGCACTAAGGGAGCACCCTGCCCTCCCGCTGCTATATCACGACTTCTGAAATCAGAAACTACAGTAATACCAGTAAGTTCAGCCAGAAGCGCAGCATTACCCAATTGGATACTATAGGCTCTATCAGGTTGCGGGCAATGTCTTACTGTTTGACCATGACAGCCAATAGCAGTAATGCTTTGCGAATTTATGCCACTACTGGCAAGAAGACCTTCTACGGTATCAGCATATAATCTGGATAATCTGTTACTTAACAAAGCAGCACGATGAAGCTCATCATGACCCACTTGATTTAACGCCAGCAATTGCTCGCGTAAATAGTCGTCATAAGGCAAGAAATAAGTCTGAATCAGGGAAGGTACCGATGAATCAAAGCTTACTAGCGCTGCATCCACTCCATCCAGACTTGTTCCAGACATGATGCCAATATATAGAGATTCTCTCAATGACTTAACTCATCACCAAACTGGAGTTATATCTGAAAAACTCAGGAATCAATTGGCAGAAGCAAAATTGGTATTACGCAGAAGGTTTAACCGGGCAACGAGCTCTTTTGTTTCTCTATGAAACGCAGCTCTATTCTTTTTGCTGATAGGAAGTGCAGCAGGCATTACCAACTTTGACGGATCACGCTGTACCCCATTTACGCGAAGCTCATAATGCAGATGCGGACCTGTTGCCATTCCGGTTGCACCAACATACCCGATCACTTCACCTTGCTTGACATACCCTGCTTTTTGTATACCTTTCTTAAAAGCTGATAAGTGCCCATAAGCAGTGCTATATTCCCCGCGATGCTTCAAAATAATCAGATTTCCATATCCGTTTTGCCAGCCACTATATTCTATCGTCCCATCAGCGGTCGCCATTATGGGGGTACCCGTTGGTGCTGCATAATCCACTCCTCTATGAGCACGCCATTGCTTCAATATCGGATGGAAGCGGGCATTTGTAAATCCTGAACTGATTCGGGAAAATTCTAGTGGCGCCCGCAAAAACGGCTTACGTAAACTCTCACCGGCTGGGGTATAGTAATCGCCTTCTTCATCAGATGGCTGGAAATATACTGCCCGATAAGATTTACCCTTGTTAATAAATTCAACGGCGAGGACACGCCCATGCTGTACATTCTCGCCATTATCCTGGAATGTCTCGTAAACGACTGTAAAGCGATCACCCTTGTGCAAATCACGATAAAAATCAATATCTGATGCAAAAATATTAGCAATCTGCATTGCAATATTAGTGGGCAATCCAGCAGCATCGGTAGCTGCAAACAGAGAACTTTCTATAACACCAGAGCCAACACGGATACGCGCGTTCACTTCAGCAGATTGCTCACTCATTTCATAAGTGTCATCAATCTTTTCCATCAAGAACTGTTCTCCGTTACCATAAAAATATCGTAGTGTTAACAGTTCTCCATCTGCTGTGGCTTCAGCATGAATAATTTCTCCTGGTTTTAGTTGCCGCATTGCTTTACTGTCTTTGGCAGCACGCAAAAAATTGGCTTTGTCCTGCTGATTAATCTCCAGTCGCGAAAGAATCGCTGCAATCGTGTCTCCACGACGAATATTCTCCTGGTGCCAGAAAGCGCTATCAGTATCAGTAGCAACTTGCATTTCAGGAAGCGAGAGCGTACGAACAATTTTTCGTTCAGGGATATTTTGTAATGAAGTATTTGGCGAAATACCAAACGCAGTAACGATACCAAATAGAGGCAGACTGGATAAGATTGTTAACCAACGTAATCTTTTTTGTGTAAACACCAACGGCTTTTGCGCTAGAATCCTCATTTTATCGCGTGGTGACGTATATAGCATCTTATGTTACATCTCCTATCTATTGTGAGCCGGCCCCTAGTCTAGCACAAAAATGTACAATCCCTAGTCTGGTGTTCCATAACAAACAAACTTAAAATAGCGAATCATTCAGATCTTGAAAATAATTCATTGTATTTATTGTGTCTAATTCAATCACTGAACAACTAAAAAAAATCAAGCGTGGCTGTCATGAGTTGCTGGTAGAAGAAGAACTAATCCAGAAACTGAAGACAGGTATTCCTTTAAGAGTTAAAGCTGGCTTTGATCCCACTGCTCCTGATTTGCACCTGGGTCATACTGTATTGCTCAATAAGCTACGCCAGCTGCAAGATATGGGCCATCATATTTTGTTTCTGATTGGTGATTTTACCGGAATGATCGGCGACCCCAGCGGTAAAAATTCAACACGTCCTCCATTAACTCGTGAAGAAGTCAAGCAAAATGCAAGCTCTTATACGGATCAGGTCTTCAAAATCCTTAGATCAGATCAAACTGAAGTAGTCTTTAACTCCACTTGGATGGATAAGCTTAATGCAACCGATCTGATCAAACTTGCCGCAACTCACACCGTTGCGCGCATGCTGGAAAGAGATGACTTCAACAAACGTTACTGTAATAACCAAGCGATCGCTCTCCATGAATTCCTGTATCCGCTTATTCAAGGCTATGATTCAGTTGCACTCAAGGCTGATATCGAGTTAGGAGGTACTGATCAAAAATTCAATCTATTGATGGGACGTGAATTACAAAAACATTTTGGCCAGTCACCGCAATGTATCCTCACCATGCCATTGCTGGAAGGATTAGATGGCATTAACAAAATGTCCAAATCCCTAAATAACTATGTGGGTATTACGGAAAGTCCTACAGAAATATTCGGAAAACTCATGTCGGTTTCCGATACATTGATGTGGCGTTATATCGAGCTATTATCATTTGCATCATTAGAGACCATCCATAACTGGAAGCAGGAAGTGGAAAAAGGCCGAAATCCGCGAGAAATTAAAGTGCTGTTTGCTCAGGAAATTGTTACCCGTTTCCATAGCAAGACAGATGCCGAGAAAGCTTTAATCGATTTCGAAGCACGCTTTAAGAAAGGCATTCTACCCGATGATATTCCTGAAAAATTACTAGCAATTGATGAAGCTAACATTCCTATTGCCCAACTACTTAAACAAGCAGGATTGACTTCCAGCACTAGCGAAGCATTGCGCATGATTGAACAAGGTGGGGTAAAGTTAAATGGAAATAAAATCGTTGACAAAACACTTCATCTCGCAGCGGGTGAAACTGTCATTGTTCAAGTAGGCAAACGTAAATTTTCTAAAGTAATGATAACCTCAACAAAATCGCCGATTTAAAAAACTTAAAAAGCTCGACATAACCAATATTTCCTGTATACTGCTCGGTCTACTTGAATTGTAGTGATTTATTTTTAGATTCCATCGTTTCTGACCTCCTTTCGATTTTCCCACAGTTTTTAGTCTGGAAATTACGTTATACCCACTGGTTAGCTGCGATGCTTTACTTCTGCGCCAGCGGTATTTGTAGCCTACGTGTTTCTGGTCTCAATCCCTGCTCGCGTATTTTTTTACTTATACACATCAGGAAAACAACGTGTCTTTTGAAGATTTGAATTTACATCCCGCTATTATCAAAGCCATTAATGATTTAGGTTACACTGCCCCTACCCCTATCCAGCAACAAGCTATTCCAGAATTAATTAAGGGTCATGATGTCATGGCATCAGCCCAAACAGGCACCGGTAAAACCGCTGCGTTCATGTTGCCCGCACTTAACCGCCTTGCCACGCCTGCAAAAATACATGGCCGTGGACCGCGCATACTGGTATTGACACCTACACGTGAGCTTGCCTTGCAAGTTTCTGATGCCACAAATAAGTATGGCAAGTACCTGTCGCGTGTCAGAGTTGTCAGTATTCTGGGGGGAATGTCCTACGTACTGCAAAATAAATTATTATCTCAAACAGTAGATATCTTGGTTGCAACACCCGGCCGTTTAATCGATCACATTCAGCGCGGACGCATTGATTTCTCCCGCCTGGAAATGCTGGTATTGGACGAAGCAGATCGGATGCTTGATATGGGATTCGTGCATGACGTTGAAAGTATTGCCTCAGTTACTCCATCAAATCGCCAGACTTTATTATTTTCTGCCACCCTTGACTCGATGATAGATAAAATTGCGGCACGATTATTGAAATCACCTAAACGCATTCAGGTAGCTTCACATCGCGCAAAACTGGAAAACATCGAGCAACGCCTTCATTACGTCGACGATCTCTCGCATAAAAATAGACTACTGGATCATTTATTGCGTGATCAATCACTTAAACAAGCCATCGTGTTTACGGCAACCAAACGTGACGCAGATGAGTTAGCTGACGATCTCGCAGCACAAGGACATGAGGCCGGTGCGCTCCATGGCGACATGAGCCAGCGTGAACGCACGCGCACGCTAACCAAGCTGCGCAACGGCAGGCTACGCATTCTGGTTGCTACCGATGTCGCAGCAAGAGGAATAGATGTCGCTGACATTACTCATGTTATCAATTTTGATTTACCAAAATTTGCTGAAGACTATGTGCATCGTATCGGACGAACCGGCCGCGCGGGCGCATCAGGTATTGCTGTTTCCTTTGCTTCTGGAAAAGATAGCATCAGTCTAAAAAGAATTGAACGTTTCACGGGACACCGTATTACCCCCTCTGTTATTCCAGGTATGGAACCAAAATTCAAACCACGATTGGGGCAGAATGATGGAAAATCCCAAAGGACTCCTCATGTTGCTCATAAACGTAATCGTTCCTGGGCATCGAATGAAAAAAATGTGTTTAACCATGCTGATTCAAACAGAAATTCTCCTCATAAATACGGTCGTTCAACCGCTAACGACAGCAGGAAACGCTCATTTAGACGCTCAAGCCAATTTAACTCCGGTATTTATGCTGAATCAAGCAATTAACTAAAAGAAAAGGCTAACTACGGCAGTCCGCTGCCGTAGCAGCAGCGTGCAATCACCTGCTACTCAGTTGCAATCGACTTAGGAATTCCACATTCTGATGGGTCAAATCTCATGCAAGCAATCTTCGTTTTTTTAACATACGCAAAATCCAGCATACCGCCAAGCCAGCCAGCATATGCTTCAGCGTATGGCCACTTACCACCTGACCGAGATGATATATTTCCCCGTCCAGCATTTCTGCTAACTTAGCCAGACCATACAGGAAAATCACCACGTAAATATCTGTTCCTCGCGTATAACGAGAAGGAAATAAAATGGCCAGCAAAATGATCAGGAATATCGAGCAGAACTGCACGACAATATAAAAATTCAGATTCCCAGCACCTTGCTGTTCACTCCAGCCCCAGTAGATTACGCTTGCACTCCCAATCATTACCAGCACTGGCAGCCATTGCAAGCCCTGTCTGCTACCGACACGCTCAGTCACGGTTGCTGCTAATAGGCCCATAATGCCTGTTGCTATAGGCAATCGATCCCAAAATAAAGCAGTGTTGTCTGGTTGCCAGTGATAATAAGCTGAACCCACACCAACCATGATCATGCTTAAGAACACGATCAGGTACGGCCAGCATTCTGACAATGTAGCAAAATTTTTTTGCGAGGACAGCGCCTGCACTCGCCATAGAAACACCAAACCAGCTATGCCAACAAACAAGAAAATCAGATTCGAAGCAACATTGAGAAAATTCGGCACACCCAGAAATGATCGCTGATCAATAAGCTCATGATATGCAAGAGGCTGGGGAATCGGTGGCAAGATCGCGGCGACCAGCAGTGCCATAGCGAAAAGAATGATTAGAATATAAAATCTAATTCTCATAGCATTCAGTACCAGCCACAAAAGCACTCAACGATCTTTCTTCAGCGTAGTTGCGCCACCGCTTCCTCGATACGCCTTACCGCGATGACCTCCAGACCAGGAATAGATTGCTTCGGTTGGTTAGCCTTAGGGATAATCGCTTTAACAAAACCCAATTTAGCCGCTTCCTTCAATCTTTCCTGACCACGCTGGACAGGACGTACCTCTCCTGCCAAGCCGATTTCTCCGAACACCACTAATTTCTCAGGGAGTGGTTTGTTTTTCAGGGAAGAAACAATCGCAAGCACGACAGCCAAATCTGCTCCAGGCTCTGTTATTTTGGCGCCGCCCACAGCATTGATAAATACATCTTGATCAAAGCAAGGAATACCCGCATGGCGGTGCAACACCGCCAGCAACATCGCCAGTCGATTTTGTTCTAATCCAACACTTAATCTCCTTGGATTAGGCGCATGCGCTTCATCCACTAATGCTTGGATCTCAACCAATAATGGACGCGTTCCTTCTTGCGTCACCATCACACACGTACCGGGTACTTTCTCATCATGATGGGAAAGAAACAAGGCTGAAGGATTACTGACTTCGCGCAACCCTTTCTCAGTCATTGCAAAAACGCCTAACTCATTGACGGCGCCGAAGCGATTCTTGAATGCCCGCACCAAACGGAAACTGGAATGAGTATCGCCTTCAAAGTAAAGCACGGTATCCACCATATGTTCGAGCACACGCGGCCCCGCGAGTGCTCCTTCCTTGGTCACATGACCAATCAGAATCATGCAGATTTCTTGAGTTTTGGCTAATCGGGTTAACTGGGCAGCACATTCACGCACCTGAGCGACTGATCCAGGGGCAGATTGCAGTGCATCCGAATAAGTTGTTTGAATTGAGTCAATCACGGCCACTTTCGGTTGATGCTCAGTAAGTATCGCTTGGATGTTACCCAACTGAATTTCGGTCAATAGCTTGACCGCCGTCACATCCAAAGCCAGACGTTTGGCCCGTAAGGCGACTTGTTGTGCTGACTCCTCACCACTGATATACAACACCTGATGCCTGGTTGACATGGCCGATAACGCCTGCAATAACAAAGTGGATTTGCCAATACCTGGATCACCGCCAAGCAGTACGACACCCCCCCGCACCAAGCCGCCTCCCAATACCCGATCGAATTCGGTCATACCAGTGGTATAACGTGGCGTTTCTTCCGTTTCAATTTCATTTAAATTATGCACTTGAGCAGATGCAGTCACGGGAATAAAACGGAAAATATTCTTCTCAGCAACTGTTTCTACCAGGGTATTCCATTCCCGGCAATGCGGGCACTGGCCTTGCCATTTCAAGGTCTGGCCACCACAGGCATTGCAACAATAGAGCGATTTAGACCTGGCCATCGTTTAAGCTTGATTGCTACTGTTATCTTTAACCCAATAGCTGGCTAACTTATTAATCGTAAACCTCAGCCTCGTGAAAACTTTTTCCTTGCAAATCTTTAGCCGATAGCACCGGCTCCTCATCGATAAGCCAATCGATATTCAAAACCGGATCGTTCCATAGAATGCACCGCTCATACTCTGGCGCCCAGTAATCTGTTGTTTGATAGAGAAATTCTGCAAATGCTGAAAGTACGACAAAACCATGAGCGAAACCTTCAGGAATCCAGAGCTGTTTCTTGTTTTCTGCACTGAGAATTTCTCCGATCCACTGTCCAAACGTGGGAGAAGTTTTACGAAGATCCACTGCCACATCGAACACCTCGCCGACAATCACACGCACTAGTTTACCTTGAGGCTGCTTGATTTGATAATGCAAGCCGCGCAAAACATGTTTCATGGAGCGGGAATGATTACTTTGGACAAATGTAGCCTGGTTATTGATTAAAGTGGCAAACTGACGTTGATTATAACTTTCAAAAAAGAAACCCCGTTCATCGCTAAATACGCGTGGCTCAATCAAATATACATCAGGTATCGCCAATGGCGTGGCTTTCATATTCAAGCAAACACCTCCCTATTCTGAACGACCATCAATGTAGGCATGCTCTAGTATCTGTATTAAATACTGGCCATAACCATTTTTATTCAGCAAATGAGCCAATTTCTCCAATTGAGCAGCATCAATCCAACCTTTTCGATAAGCAATTTCTTCTGGACAGGCTATTTTGAGTCCTTGTCGATGCTCCATCGTTGCCACAAACTGACTGGCATCCAGCAATGATTCGTAAGTACCGGTATCAAGCCATGCATAACCACGGCCCATAATTTCAACCTTGAGACTATTTTGCAGCAAATAAAGCCGGTTGAGATCAGTGATTTCCAGTTCATTACGTGCCGAAGTTTTAAGACTCCTTGCAAAATCAACCACCTGCTGATCATAAAAATACAAGCCGGTCACGGCATAATTTGATTTAGGCTGCCTGGGTTTTTCTTCCAGACCGATAGCCAGACCTTTTTGATCAAACTCAACCACGCCATAACGTTCAGGATCATTGACATGATAAGCAAAAACACTCGCACCCTCATGACGTAGCATGGCATTGTCAAGCAAATGATGAAAATCATGCCCATAAAAAATATTATCTCCTAAAATAAGCGCAGAATTGTCATTTGCAATAAATGATTCGCCGATGATAAAAGCCTGGGCCAAGCCATCTGGCGACGGCTGAATAGCATAAGATAAATTCAGCCCCCATTGTTCACCACTTCCCAGTAGATTTCTGAAAAGCGGCGTATCTTGCGGTGTGGAAATAATGAGAATATCGCGAATACCTGCCAACATCAGTGTGCTCAGCGGATAATAAACCATCGGCTTATCGAACACCGGTAACAACTGCTTGGAAACCACCTGGGTAACAGGATGTAGCCGGGTACCAGAACCACCCGCTAAAATGATACCTTTTCTTCGGCAAACCGCAGTTTGTGCCTGATTAGCTGAATACATTGAAGTCATTTTTATCTTTCTAACTTTTTACATTGAATTTGAATGCTTCTATCCACTGAATAAAAGATTCGCTAAAACGGATTGCATAAAACTTGACCATGATAATTTTCTTACCAAAGAATGTGTATAACCTTTCCTTCACTTTAATTCGCGCAAGGCGCATCAATTGTACATTGATATTCAAATAAGCTGACCATGACAGAAATACAATTGTGCCGCCGCCTCATGGTATGGATTGCTCCTTACTGGACAATGTTCGCACTTGCCATCGGTAGTCTGATCGCTATTGCACTGACCACATCCCTATTACCATTACTCATCAAACAACTACTCGACAATGCTCAAACCAGTGAAAACGAGTTAGAACAATTAGAATTTGTTCTACTAACTATACTCGGTTTATTAGTTACACGTGGCATCGCATGTTTTTCCAGTAGTTATTCTAGTAGTTGGATAAGTGGAAAAATTGGAATAGATTTTAGAAAAACGCTGTTTGAAAAACTCTTGGCGTTACCCATTTCTTATGCAGAGAAACCGGATGCAGATAAGTTCAATGCTTATTTTTGCACTCATATTGACCAAGCTACCGCTGGCATCGCTCAGATATTGAATATTCTGCTAAAAGAGATATTCACAATAACAGGTCTGCTGATGGTAATGCTCTTCATAAATCTGGAATTCTCACTCATGGGGCTCCTGATCATGCTGATTATTGGTTCAATCATGCAGTTTGTTTCTCAAATAAACGACTCAAATCAGAAAATACTTCCCCCCTCATTCGACCCTCCTCTGCCATCGCTCACATCGACTCAGCATATCAAATCGATCAAACTCGATGGCGGTCAATCACAAGAAGGTCAACATTTTTACCATTCAATCGAACAGCAAAGAAGATTTATCCTCAAGCAAGCAGCCATTAAAATGTTCAGTCAGACCATTGCGCTCATTCTTATTACTGCCATTCTAGCGGCATTCTTCTTCCTGTTTAAGCAACAGCTCAATCTTCACATGATGACGGCCGGAGATACAGGCGCTTTGATCACAGCGGCACTGATGCTTGTTCTTCCTGCAAGACGATTACTGAACATGCAGTTATCTTTACAAAACCAGTTTCAGGTTATCCACCATATCGACTTACTCCTCGCGCAGCAAGACGAACCTGATGGAGGCCAAGCAAGGCTAGCACGCACGCGCGGTCACATACGGTTCGAAGAAGTCAGTATTTGCAATTACTCCTCAAGCCGCCCCCCCCTCTTCAACCTTACCTTGACGATACAGTCAGGTGAAATCGTCGCACTGGCAAGTTCCAGCGATGATCGGGAGAAGACATTGATCGACCTCATTGCACGGTTCATTCGTCCGACAAATGGCAGGATATTATTAGATGACATTGATATCGCCACGATAAAACTGACTGACTTGCGAGCAAACATGGCCTGGTTAACGCCAGACATCAGACTCCTAAACGATACCATCGCAGCCAATATCGCGTATGGCACAACGCGCTGCGCGACAGAAGCCAGCATTATGAAGGCTGCGCGCACATGCCATGTAACGGAATTTGCGCGTGAAATGCCGCATGGATTGCAAACCAGAATCGGCTTAAAAGATGTTGAGCTCTCGGAAAATCAGCGTCAATGCATCATCATCGCCCGGGCATTACTTAAAAATCCGGCGATTGTCATTATTGATGAAACAACAGCCGTGTTCGATACTCATTGCTCTTTAGTAGACGATGCATTGGATACTCTAATACAAAACCGCACTACCCTGATTATCTCATCCCAGCCAGACATGCTTGGCAAAGCGCACCGTATTATCAAGCTAACATAGTCGGAATGATTCGATTATTGAAAAATACTTTTTATTGACATCCAAATCCCACGAAACAAGCAATCCAATGATATGGTCACAAAGCAGCGAGCATTTCTTATTCCATTTCCAAATCAAAAATGACGCGAAGGCGAGCCGCAGACAGTATAAATAATACGGCAAGGTGAAGCCGACAATGTCAGTTTTGATTTAGAAATGGAATTAGTTACCTTTCTTCTTTAAAACTAACAATATGTCATCCAGTCCATACCGCACTACTTCCAGTCGATCACTGCATTGAGAAACATAATCACCACTTATGATTGGGATCTGGAATGGAAAGAATGCCGGGTTATTCAGCAGCAGGTTTAGCGCTCCCTTTGCTTCAGGTACAGCATAAAGTGCGGACTCAAACATCAGAATAGTTACATCAGAATCAGTAATGCTAATTGGCACAAATTTCTCATAACAACCTTTGCTCTGAGAGTTCTTGAGTATTCCCCAAGCTACAAAAGAACGCACGGTATAACGTGCGTTTCTTGCAACAGTCTCCCTGTCACCATATTGCTCCTTAATGCGTCCAAACACTTGGGCCTGGGTTATCTGATTTTGGAGATTAAATAGCCTTCCCACTTGCCTAGCAACATTAAACCAAAAGGGATAGGAAGCAGATATTATTATCCAGTGAAGTGGAAGCCACTGTTCAGTTGGCAAACTTCTAGCAAGTGTCAGCACATCATTACGAAATGGAACCAGGTCTGAATCTGGAGCAAACCAGGAAGCCAGAATGCCGATTGCCATCCCATAAGTTTTCTCTCCTCTCTGACTTATACCACCGCTTTGCTTTTGCGTTTTCAGAAATTCATCCAGCTCTGCTCGTATTTCTCTCTCGGACATCCCAGCCAGCATCATCTGAACAGTCCGATCCATCCAATGTTTTTGGATCGTTTGTTTGATGCCCAGTTTTTTATGTCTTTTGTCCATCATCGTATCTTCCTTTCAAACTTCACAAGGGGCACGATGACTTCTTCGATGGCTACACCGCCGTGACCTACGATGGCCTCTCCAAGGTTCACGAATGCGTCGCTGCCACCGGCCACTAAGGGGAAATAATCTGCTGGCAATCCAACCGGCTGCCACTCGTGGGCAAACGGGAAGGCCCCAGCCACCTGAGCGCGGAGTTCCGGCGTGGGATAGACACGAACCCGCTCGCCACGAGTTTCGGCAATCACCCCTTCAGATGGGCGGCCTTTGCCGTTACATTGGATGTTGCCGTGATCCGCTGTCAGCCAGACTTCATAGCCGTATTCAAGCAGTTGGTCGAGCAGCGCAGCCAGAAACCCACCCTGGCACCACTGCTTGATCTGGTTGTGCATCCCGGCCGAGCCGAGCTGCATGCCGTGCATGATCTTGTCGACCTTGTCCACGACCAGCCCCACCACCTTGGTCTTCCCGGGGTGGATTGCGGAGTCGAGGATGCCCGCAGCATCACCGTCGCCAAGGCCGCGCTGGTAGGCGACATCCAGCCGGGACAGACCATGGCCTTCCCAGAACTGCTTCCAGAGCTTCTCTTCGCTGTTAGTCGAGTTGATGGATGATGGGAAATAGAGCGGCGGCTTGCCCGAGAAGATCGACTGCCGCGATACCGAGGTCAGTGTCGGAATCCAGGCGAAGGTCGCGGATTCGCGCACGACCAGATTGGCGTCCTGCTTTTGCAGAAGCTGGCGCATGGTCACCCACTGATCGAGGGCCAGACCGTCAACCACGAGCAGCGCGACACGGCTGCTACTGGAGTCCTCGATATCACGAGCCAGGCGGCGCGGCACATGGTGGAGCATGGCCGGATTGGTCGGCGGCAGGTTGATCAGACTGGAGTAGTGATCAGCCAGCCAACCGGCAAAGGTCGTGTTCAGTGCGTCGCCGATTTCTCTGAGACGGGTCTGATGTTCGGAGCTGTTGCCGCAATGAACCAATGAAGAGAGTTCGGCCCATTTCAATGCAAAGGCGATCCAGTCCGAGTAACGCGCTTCCGCAGTGGGCAGCTCCTTCTCGACAAGGCCAAACAAACGAGAGACCCGCAGCTCGTCATCGTCCACGCCGGAGGTGGCGATACCGCTTCGAACCCAGGACCCGGCATCCACTTCAATGCCTTTGGCCTCGACAGGGGTGAGTTTCCCCTCTAGGAACAGGTTGTCGATGTAGACCTTGATGTCCTGATGGTCAAACGGCAGGCGGTCAGGGCCGGGATACTTGAGGCCGTATTCCGGCGAATTTTCCCGTACCTGATTGGCGCTGCCGACCCTGGAAAGAAAGAGCGGGTAGCTTTCCTGCAAAAAGGCGAAGAAGGCCTCATCGTTCGGAACGATTTGAGAGAGTGGCCAGGCCTTGAATCCATCATGCCCATTAAGAATCTGGATAAGCCGCTCTGCCAGCATCAGCGGGATCTGAAGCTTCCCATAGTGCATACGAAGCAAGGCGCGAAGCAGTTCCACCTCGCTGGCAATTAACTCAGCGGCGATGCCAAATACATGGCGGAGGATGAAATCCTTGGTAGCGTTATCGCCCATGCGATCCGGCGGCGACTTGCGCTGGGCATCAAAAAGTGCGTCCAGCAGGCTTCGGTCGAGCTTCTCGATGACTGGATAGCTGAGCGTTGGGAACAGATCCCCCAGATTGAATGAAAGCTTGCGGCCCGCTTGGAGCAGATCGTATGGCAGGGATTCCAGCTCGGCATCCTGCAATCGGAGAATCACCACCAGGTCGGTATGTTCGCCGCGATCCCAGATCGAGCGGTATTTGGACTCATAGGCGTATCTGAATTCGACCGGATCATTGAACTCAATCAAGTCGAATCCGCGCTCGCGTAATTCAAGCGCCAGTTTCTCTTCGGTCAACAAGCAGTCCGGATCGGCGACCAGAGTCAGCTTGCTGACGTTGGGAACAAAATCATTCAAGATAGCATCTCGCCAGGAATTCATTATTTCCAGTGCCTTCCTGATGAGTAAATTGGGCCATTAGAGTGTGTGGTTTCACGAAAAGGCGGTTCTGGCGCAGCAATGAATTTCTGTGATTCCGTATCTTCTGAATAGCGTTTAAAGCCATTTCGACGCAGACCTTCTTGAGCTTCCGCAAATGAGGAGAATTGAATTTTGTCAAACACACCTGATGCGTCATTGATAAAAAAAACGTTGCAACCTTTATCAACTTCGCACTTGTCGATGAGTGCCCAGTTCTGTTGCAAAAATTCCACCACCTTAAACCAGTAATCCCGGTTAATAATTTCAATCTCCATGACATTTCCTTTCAATTCGCATCATCAGCAGCGGCCGGATTTCAGGCACGATCTGCCGCGCTAATTGCAGTTCATGTCGCCATTCGGATTCGTCTGCATCGCAACGAGATAGTCTGAATTGCCGCACCTCCGGCAATCCAACCCGCTCGATGGCTTTGCGGCGCGAGGCAAAGGAGACGATTCCGCGTTCCACCTCGCGAGCTACAGAGGCGAGGTGCGCCTGCTGTAGGGCGTCGAACAGCTCCTGTCCGGCTTGTTCGGCCGCTTCCTGCAAGCGTTCATGGGCGGTGATTGATTCATCCTGGCCAAGGGTGGTCTGCACCTGGGCTTCAGCAGTCTGCAGTGCATCCCAGATATGCCGAGCCGTGGGCAGAAACAGTTTGCCTTCCTCACTCAGGAACACGCTGACATAACCTCGCCGCACCATGGGGATGCGCAGGAGTTGTGTCTTCTGATGCATCCCGGCCTGAAGGCGGATCTCAAAGAGCCCCCAGACCCCGGAAATGCTGGCTGGCAGCCCGCTCACGCTTACGCAAGGCAATGGTTGGCCAGCCGCGATCTGCGGCAGGTTCAGGGCCAGCCCACGGACACGGCTGTTTTCAAGATTGAGCAGGATTGCGTCGGTCAGGCGATCCGCTTCCCGTGCGTTGAACACGGCTTTGCGATGTTCCTGGCCGTCCGGCCAATTCAAATCCCACCAGGAGCGCCTATGGCTGGCCGCGCCGCCGTGAGAATTGAGGTAGCCCACCGTCATCCGCTCCACCCAGTGGGGCAGTGGATGGGAGCGCAGACGCTCGGCCGCCTGCACATCCGGTTCTTCCGAGATGCCATAGATGGCGGAGGACTCGCGCACCTGCTGAATCTCATCGCGAAGCCGAGCCACCGTGTGATCGACAGAGGTTTCGATACCGTCAGGATTAAGGATGGCCGAGGCGAACACATCCTCGAACAACTCACCGGCCTGGGTCGAGTCGAGCACGTCGCCGGTCTTGTCGATGCCGAACTCGTCGAAGATCACCGAGAGCTTCTGCTCCAGTACTTCGCGGACCCGGAACTCGACCGAATCTTCAAACACGAAGTTGATTGCCCGCACCGTCTTGGGCTGGCCGATACGGTCCACGCGACCGATTCGCTGTTCCAGCCGCATTGGATTCCAGGGGATGTCGTAGTTGATGATGACATGGGCGAACTGCAGGTTCAGGCCCTCACCACCCGCGTCGGTGGAAACCAGCACGCGGTGCGATTTGCGGAAGGCATCCTGGGCCTGTTTGCGCTCTTCCATATCCATGGAGCCGTTCAGGGTAACCACCGAGATCCCCCGGGCTTCCAGAAACTCCTTCAGCATCTGCTGGGTGGGCACGAACTCGGTGAAGATCAACACCTTCAGGTCCGGCTCGTTTTCCTCGGCCTGCAGCTCGTAGATCCACTCGATCAACGCCTCGGCCTTGGCGTCCGGGCCAGCCTGTTCGCAACGAACCGCCGCATCCAGCAGGGTCTCTACATGGCTGCCTTCGCTCTGCAGAGCCGAGACATGGGATTTCAGCAGCTCATCGAGCAGCTCCTGGCCGTCCATGTCGGAGAGTTCGTCGAAGTTTTCCGAGCCATCTGCGCCATTTTCCAGCTCCGCCAAGCGCAGGCTGGCTTGCTGTTCGCCTTCCTTGAGCGCGGTGAGTCTCCGTTCCAGCGTAGTGCGGATCGCCTGGGTGCTGGAGACCACCAGGCGCTGCATCAGGATCATCAAAAAACCGATGTGACGCTTCTTCTCGCGCAGGGCCTGGTTGTAGCCCTCGCGCACGTAGTCGGTCACCGCTTCGTAAAGAAGCTGCTGCAGGTGATGACGGTTCTCCCAGGCCACTGGTGCCATCTGCGTGCGCCGGGGTTTGAAGAGCGGCTTGCCGTCGGCATCGATGGCCTTGCGCTTTTCGGTACGGATGACATACGGGGCCACCCGCTCGCGGGAGACGCTGTCCATATCCGGAAAGGCATCGTCATCCAGCAGGTTCATCAGGCGATGGAAGGCATCGGTCTTCCCCTGGTGGGGCGTAGCCGAAAGGAGCAGCACATAGGGCGCGGCCTCCGCCAGGCCCTTGCCGCGTTTGTAGCGGGCGACCTGATCGGTGCTGCCACCCAGGCGGTGCGCTTCGTCCACCACTACCAGGTCCCAACCGGCGGTAATCAGGTCCTCGAACCGGCTGCGGTTGTATTCGGCGACGCGCTCGGCGGTCCAGCCGCGCCGCTTGTCCATGGGCTTGACCGAATCCAGAGAGACGATCACCTGATCGAACATCGACCAGGCTGAGTTCCGGTGGTCAGCGCTCTTTCCAAATTGGGGGGCCAGGCGCTGCAATGTGCCGATGTCGTCGCCCAGCACGAGCTGGAACTGTTCGTTGAAGTGAGTCTGCATTTCCGCCACCCACTGTGTAGCAATGCCTTTCGGAGAGACGACCAGGATTCGCCGAACCAGTCCGCGCAGCTTGAGCTCGCGCATGACCAGACCGGCCTCGATGGTCTTGCCAAGGCCCACCTCGTCGACCAGCAGGTAGCGCACGCGGTCGCCGGAGATGGCCCGGGACAAGGCGTGGATCTGGTGCGGCAGTGGAATGACGTTGGACTCCATGGGAGCCAGCAATACATGGCCGTCGGTGGCGCTGGTGGAGCCTTCGAGCACCTCGGCCACCTTGGCTGCGGCAGCCACATAGGCAATGCGCCCGGCCTCGATCTCCGGCTGCAGATCGGCACTCAGCGGCCGCAAGGCGGAGCGGGGCACGCGCACCACCGCGTCCTGGTTCGGCAACCAGACACGGCAAACCGTCTGCCCCCACAAGGTCTGTTCTTCGATGACCTTGCAGGCGCTGTTATGATCGACGCTGTATTTCCAACTATCCATTAAGCCGCCTATTTTTGGGGCGGTTGTATATCATGGACAAGCTCTCAATAGTTTCGGATTTGTGGTTAAAACCTCGATTCCTCCGTCCTGGAAATCACCATCATTGGTCATCAACTTGAGGTTGCGTTGTTTGCAGATGTCCACCAAGAGGGCATCATTAAAATCGACGCCACCGGTCGAAAAGTCAGCCAGTGCCTGATTCAAATCCAGTTCATTAGCTGGGATGGAGTGGATTTGAGAGAAACTTAGGATTCTTTTGGCAAATGTTTCTGCTGCTGATGCAATTGCTGAGAAATCAGATGAGTTTCTGAAATCCTTAAATTCCGGATATCGGGATTTGTAGTTTCCTTTCCACTCAATTCTTATGTATCGGTTAAGGTATTCACTCAACACCATTGGATCGAGCACGGGTTGAGCTTGTGCGGAAACAAGGTTTGAAAAAGCTGTCGAGTATTGATTCGCAAACCTATTTGACGGATCAGTTGGCGCAGGGAACAGGTAAAGCCAGACATTTGTATCCACAAGAATCTGCTCATCTGAACCGAAGGAATAGGAAGACAGATCATAAGCCTTATTCTTCATTGTTATCTTCCTCCAACCACGCGTCATCATAAGACTTTTTGTTGGAATAATACTTCTTTGCATTATCAACAACACGCTTGAGCAATTCCATGTCATCAGAGGAAAGCCCTTCAACTTTCAATTGGGTTCGAATCGAATCCTCGCTAAAAGAGCCGTAGAGTTGACCAATTGCGACATTCAGAAAGAGCGAAATCAACATGGTTACATTCTCAAACGAAATGGTAACCTGTTTTCCAATTTTCACGAGTTGCTCTACCTTGTCGAATACTTTCTGGCCGTCCTCGGCGGATATGCAGAGCGGACTGCCTATCAGATCCGCTACCTTTATTTTAATTTGATCACTCATAGTAATTCCTTAATCTTTAGAAGATATCTTCACTTTTCAGCTCTGCCTTCAAACAGTAACTGCTTGTATCCTCAGTGTTAATTTCAATATTTACACAGGTTCCTGGAAAATCATTATCCATTTTCCGAACAAACTCACCATTTGCAGAAAATTCGTAATATCCAAACCTTGATACAACCTGGATCTTTCCGCCATTTATCTGAATAAAGTCTTTGATCAGCTTGAGGCCGAGACCACCTGGCTGATTTCCGGTTTTCGTTGTATTACCCTCTGCCATGGCCCATTCGATGGCCTTGCAGGAATTAAGTTTTGGCATTTTTGTGTATTGTCTTACGTTTTCCCGGATCCCGACTCCAGCATCTGCAATGGTAAAATCCAATCGATGTTTATTCGGATAAAATTGCCCGCAGACAAAAATTCCGGCTTTCGATTGAGAATGAATGGTCGCATTGAGAAATATTTCGAACAGACTTTGCCTAAAGCGTTTGGTCAATGCTTCCGACATGGTCGGAATACCTCTTCCTCGCATATAAGTGTCAAGATAATCATTAAACTGATCTCCAGCGGTAAGCTTAAGAATCTTGAACGGCAATGTTGTCTGGTTTGTATCCGTTAACTCAGGTTGATTGAATACGCTCAGGAATTTGTTTTTCCGAAGAATTGTACTTACTCCTGATGGCAGATTGGAAATTGATACGTCATTCAGATCATCACGAAGTCGTGAAATAACAGCATAAAGCGGAGCTGCCATATTGGCTTCAAAAAAACTGCATGATGAAAGATCTAGTTCAATTGAGTCGAACCAAACATCCTTCGTTTTGACGGCAACATCAGCAATGGCGTTAAAACCACTGCAATTGCTTCTAATTGTGCCCAGATTGAGCTTCACTGGTTACTCCCCTCCCATCCGCGTTACCGCCTGGTCGTACCACATGAGCAGTTTGGGATCTTCTTCGAGGACGTTGTTGGGTATCTTGTCGGCCACGGCGACGATGACGGCGTAGTCGCGCTCCTGCCAAGCTTTCTTGAACCCGGCGCGGACAGCTTCCAGTCGGAAGACCTTGAGCTTCTTCTTGACCTCTTTGTATTCCTCGAACTCCTTGAGCAGTGCCTTTTCGCGCAGCTTCTCGAGGTCGCCTGCCTTGTTGGGATCGGGCACATACCAGCGGTCGCGAGCCTTCGCGACCAGAGTTAGGTCATCCTTGGGCAGGTTGCGCAGCTCTTTCCAGTTGGTGGAGAGATAAGCGTGGATCTGCTCGGGCACGGGGCCTTTGCCGTCGTAGCAGAGGAAGTTCTGATTCAGCAGTTCGCGCAGGTCGAGCTGGGCCTCGTTCTTGCTCCAGCCACCGAGCTGCTGCATGAAATGCGGGTTGATGTCGGAGAAGGTCTGCGGCTTTTCCTTGATGAGCTGGCGGAGCCACTGGATGGCGGAGGCCTCGTCGGAGACGAACAGAGTCATCTGTTTCAGTTCTCCCGAAGTCATTTTCTTCCGGTCGTATTCGGCCACCTGATCCGGCAGGAAATACATGCCGTCACGCTCCATGAAGCGCTGCGCCAGACCGATCTGGAACTCCTGGCTAGAGATGGGAACTGGGTAGCCCTTGCGGACGTAATAGGCAATCATCTGGTCGAACAGAATGCGGGGATCACGTTCCGGGACGAACTGCAGAAGGGCTCCCTGTTGCTTGGTGACCGGCAGATACTTCAAGTGCGTGCGAACAAAATCCCACACACCTTCTTCGGTTTGCGCTTCCTTCTTAAAGCGCTCTTCAAAGCCGCCATTTGGTTTGTAGGCTGAAATAACAAGGTCTTGCTTTACCGCAGTTGGGGTGGTTACAGCTTTGAAGCCTCCCTGTTTTTTGTCCAGAGAAGACACATTAGCGACAACAAAGCCCGCATCAGCGAGAGCTGTTTGAATACTATTCCACACGGAAGACTGGGTATTAGAAAATTCGACCGTCATCCAGCGGCCAGGCTTCAAAATACGATAAAGTTCGCTGAAACAACCGGTCATCAAATTTCTGTAATCATCAATTTTCTTTTCTTGATAGGTGCTTTCAATCGCTTCAGGACTCTGATTAGTCCACACTGATAATTGTGATTCCCAGAGAAAACTCCCTTCGGAGTACATGATGTTGGCACCAAATGGAGGATCAACAAAAACATAATCAAGAGTTTCATCTTTAATTGCTTTTGATAAGGCTCCGGTTGATTGTGTGCCACAAATATTCCTGCTCTTTATTTTGGAAAGCTCGGGCAGAACCTTATCAAGAGATTTAATCTTTCTCTCCAATACATCAATGAAATTTTTTTCTTGCACCATTGATGCAATATATAAAACTCCGGGCATACCTCCGCCACCACCAGTGAATGATTGCTTTTTATTGATGTAATTTAGAATTGCAGAAATTGCCCATTTCAGCTCTTTTGTTGGAGCGGTTATCCACGCATCATAAAGAATCAGATAATTTCTTGACGTATAAAAATGATGAGCATGCGTAATTCCATAATGGTAACCAGACCTCCATATTGCCCCCCAATTCTCACCACCTTTGTGCATCATTGGGATCGGATCAATACTCAATTCTGCCAAGTTTTTTTCAATCTTAACGAGCAATGTAAGGTCTTCTGAATCTGGTTTTTTCTCGAAACGTTTACCTTTAAGCGAATAATTAATTAGGGCTGGAACTTGTTTGTTTCGTGAAACTGGCTTTTTTAATAAAGCATCAAAATAGGTTTCCGTAGCATGAGACATCATTTTCTTGTTGAGCAACGCATTACATGTATGGCACCGAAAGGAATCGCACACCTTCCCCTCAGATTTATCAAATGCAACATCCATGAAAACTAACTCAGCAGAACAGTCTGGACAAAGAAAGACATCACTCCAAACCACATAGTTGATTTCGCCAGTAGATTTGTTGTCGATATGTTTGGTTTCGTACAGCCAGTTCCACTTGTCTTTCAAGTTGTTAATAAACTTACTTGCAATGTATCTGAAACTCGAGCTTGTATATGCGCTCGAATAATTGTTTGCAATGAAAGTTGCAATGGGCGAAAGATCATTCAGAACGGCTTTTCGAGCACCAAGCTTTGAAAACGGCCGCCAAAACTTTTTGCCATTCTCATCCGTCTCTTCTTGCAAAATGGTGCCGTTCGGCTTCACCTGGTAGCCGAGAGACATCACCACTTCGCGATCACCACACATCTGCGCAGCCACGCCCGTCATACCGGTCCCGCAGAACCCGTCGAACACGATATCCCCTGGCTTCGTGTAGTGGAGGATGTACCGCATGATGGCCTTGTGGGGCACTTTGGTGTGGTAGGAGTGCGCGTTGTAGATCGGGTCGTTCTTGCCCTCGCTCACATCGGCGGCAAAAGGTTCACGATGGTAGTGGTGGCCTTCGGGTTGTTCCGGCTTCTGCGCATCCCATTCGGCTATGAAGTCGGCGATCCACGGGTTCGGGCAGGCGGTGTAGTACGGCGGATCGCTTAAGGCAAGGATGTCCTCGTCGCTGCCGATGGGAAAGCCTTCGATCTTGCGGAACTCCGGGTCCTGCAGCTTCTTGCGCAGCTCCTCGGTAAAGTGGGCGCGGCGTGCCTCGTCGTTCTCGAAGGTCATGCCGAGACAAGTCACCGGGCCGGAGGGCTTCTGCGGCTCTTCAAGCAGCGAGTCGAACATATCATCCGCCTTCATAGTGTTATTCCCATATGATCGGCAATCCGCTTCGCTAATTGCTTAAAGTCTTTTTTCGCGTCTTGCACAGCATTGGCGTGAGCGCCAATCGCACCATCCGCCGAGGTGAGGTTAAAGATTGGTTTACGATGTTCCTGAGCCATCGGGATCAAGCTCCGGTAATGCTTGATTGTTGCCAAACAGTAGGGATCGTCTTCCTGCCGAATAGGAGGTGTAGAAGGGTTTTCATCCAATACCGATTCCCTGTAAACATCAGGAATACGCTGTACCCATTTGTCGTAGGCTTTGACGGGGCGATCAAGTCTCACGCCATGTTGTTGGCAAAGATAGCCAATGGGTTGCATTCGGCCTTTTGGTAGTAGAAAATCGGGGAAGTTGGATTTATCCGCACTCGCGTTCCAATTATCCAGCCTTTTCTGCCATAGTCTTTTCCAGCTTCTCAGCGTAGGACCCAAATTCTTTAAGCCTTGCAACGAAAAAAGATCGGCGCCCAGTGGAATCACCACATAATCCGTTGCCAGCAATACAGAACGGTTGATCGCACCCAGGTTAGGGCCAATATCCACCAGAATCATGTCCGCCTGCACTTTGGCGGCAGCCTTTTGCATGACCTGCCAAAAAGAGCTGAGTATTCGCATGGGGCGATACAGATTATTGTCGCCCATGCTGTTTGGCCATTCAGCAGACAAAGCATCCTCATAGCCGGATAGATTGACATCACCAGGTAACAGATAAAGATCTGTCGCAACATTTTGCAGAACAGGCTCAGCTATGTCGCCTACGCCTGTCAGCGGTTTGACGCATTGATAGATAGTTGATCCCAGGTTCTGTTGATTCCAAATGGCCTCTATGCTGTCTTCATCCAGGAAAGCGGCTGTCAGATTGGCTTGCGGATCTAAGTCGATAATCACCACACGTTTTCTTAAGCCGGCGAAGGTCCACGCCAGATGATAAATAAGGGATGTTTTACCGACCCCGCCTTTGTTGTTGAAAAATGTCAGTACCGGAATGCTCATTGTTTTCCCCTCAAGATACACAATACTGTACTTTGGTTGGTTTCAAACTCGGGCGGCGGGTTGCCGTTTTTCTCCATCTCTTTTCTAGCGGTGGCTATGCCTCGGCCAAACGCTTGAATAAAGCCAAAAGTCTTTAATACTTCCCCGATATTCGGATTTCGATAATCAGTGATACCCGGTTTTCCAAAGTTTTCTGAGGTGACATTGCCATAGGGCCCGCCAGGACTATTGATTTCAATACGGTCGTTAAACCAATACACTCGCACTGGTGCATTTGTGCTTTCATAAGTCCGATGCAGTACCGCGTTGTAGAGTATCTGTTGAATGGCAGCAGGCGGATAAGGCATTTCCTTAGTATGTGTGGCTTCTGAGGTAATATCGATTGCGGCGCGGTTGTGCGACTTTAGCTTTTCTTCGGTCCGGCGAAGCATTTCTACGAGTGCGCCGCCTATTAGTTCTTCATCGGTTACCGGATCAGCAAGTTCCGTTCCGTCGATACGCAAAAACTGGATATTGGCGCCAGGTAGAAAGTCTTGGGGACTTTTACCGATTGCCAATAATCCGAGTACAGTTGGTGTCGTATCATAGGGAGAAACAATCATTTTGCACGATGCTAAACGTTCTTCATAGGTTCGGCCATTGGTTTCCAATACATCCGCGGCAAAGGCCGCTGGGAGGAATTCATTTTCAAAAATTGTTTTTGAGAGGTCCGTAACCTTGGCACTGGGTACAGGATAAATATCGAACGGGAGATTTTTATATCTCCTTTTTTCGTTGAGTATGCGTTCTTCCTGCTCATTGGCAATGGAACGACGCGGTCCTGTACGAATCCAAATACGCCCATCATATTTGACAGGCGGCATGTCGGATGGCATGACAGTAACCACTGCCATTTCGGCACCTTTCAAAATCCGTTTTTCTACGGATAAGGTTGGCAGTGGCAAGATATTGCCATCGGTTTTCATATCCGCAAGAGACAGTAAAAGCTGATCCGTCACATCTAATCCCGACGGCTCGCCATTATCTTTAGCCCCAATAAACAAGACGCCAGGCTTGTTGTGCCCCGGCAAATCGTTGGCGAAGGCACAAACCGCCTGGCGTGCTTTTTTGGGTACATCGCCTTTAAAGGTTTCCTTACGTTCCGCGCGATCAGACTCGGTATCATTCAGTAAGTCTTCCAGTTCTTGATCAGAAAGTCGTTTCATGCTATGTCCTTATTCCATGACGATCCGCACCTTGGCCGGGTCCTTGCCCTTGGTGAGCTGATCGATGTACTCCTCAAAGCGTTTCTTCATCTCCGCCGGGGTGGCCGGGCCGTCGGTAACTTGCAGGGCCTGTTGCAGCTCCTGCGCTTTGACGGTGACCTTGACCAGACCGGAAAGCACTTCCTTCAGCGCGTGGACAAAGTTGCTGTCCAGCGGCACCGGCAGTTCCTTCGATTTGATGAAGGCCTCCAGCGGCTCGCGGTCGTCGATTTTCAACAGATCCATATTGGCCTGGGTGATCGGGTCCTCCAGGTTGCTGAGGATGGTGGAGTTCCAGGCCGCCACCATGGCGTCGAGCTGGGCGTCCATCTGGTCGACCATCTGCGAACCTGCAGCCGCACCGGTTTCCACCGAAGGCCGGAACCCGCAATGCGGGCAGATGGGCGAGGCGTCGAGGTTTTGCTCGGTCAGGGCGAAGCAGCTCTTCAGCCCGGCCAGGCGGTTCTGGTAATCGGTGAGCTGCTGCCGGGACATCAGGTCGATACCGGCTAGTTTGAGCAGGGTTTGCAGCCGCTGGTCGTTGAGCAGTCCGGCCTTGCGCTTGTCGTCGTTCACGCCCAGGCGGGTCTTGGTGTGCAGGCCGATGTAGGCGACGGTGTAATCCTTCTTCAGCTTTTGCAGCTTGGCCCCGATGCTCTGGGACTGGCTGGCCAGCTCGCTCAGGTCCGCCTGCTTGAGGGCATCCAGCACGTCCTGCCGGGTGGTCTTCATGCGATCCACCCAGTCATGCTCGGCGGGCAGCACCGCCTCGGCGGTGGAGAGCCAGGACGCCGTCGGGCTGTGGTCCATGATGAACTCGCGCAGGGCGTCCAGCTC
>NZ_JAGFJM010000086.1 GCF_024102715.1 Nitrosomonas communis | reverse complement strand
AGCTTCAGCGCTTCATACAGTTCATCCGGAACCGTCGGTATGTCCGCATGCAATGCCCCAGCAAACATTACCCCACATGCTACTACTAACCCCTGCAGCCATTTCCTGGCATCCATTCCTCTCTCCTTCTTATCTTACGTTGTTATCCCATTCATACTCAGCCCAAAATAGCCATCCTTCCTCAACCTGTGCCTGAGCATAAAACCTCTGCTGTCTGTTCCTCTTCTTATACTCAGCAAGCCTACTTTCTTAACCATGACTCTGTCAAGGAATTTAAGATAAAAACCTTCTTATGTAATTGAGCTCGATCCATTAAAAAATGGAATAGCTTGAACTATCCATCACATCTTTAGGCACAATGGTGCAGGATTATATAAAATCTTCTGCATCCGAGCTCAATGCGTATGAATCAATGGCCCAATCTCCTATTTTAAGGACATGTCACTATTAGTAACTATTGACTCACTATCTGCTGTTTCTTCTGTCACTTTTTCAGGCAAGTTAGTACTCATATTCGCATTTGATAAGTGTCTTTGCTTCTTCCGGATATTATGAAATGACAGTCCAGTTCCTGCAGGAATTAATCTACCTACAATGACATTTTCTTTTAACCCGCGCAATTCGTCTCTTTTCCCCATAATTGCTGCTTCTGTAAGAACACGGGTCGTCTCCTGAAAAGAAGCGGCAGAGATAAATGAATCGGTTGAGAGCGATGCTTTAGTGATACCCAGCAACATATATTCGTATGCTGCAGGAACTTTATTCTCAGCAAGCAGCCTCTCATTCTCTGCCAGCACATCTGCACGCTCGACTTGTTCACCAGGAATGAAAGATGAATCTCCTGCATCAGTAATTTGCACACGGCGCAACATTTGCCGCACAATCACTTCAATATGTTTATCATTTATCCTGACACCTTGCAGACGATAAACATCTTGCACCTCATCAGTAATATACCGGGCCAACGCTTCTACGCCTTGAAGCCGTAGAATATCTTGCGGTTCAGCTGGCCCGTCAACAATTGTCTCACCTTTATTGACTACCTGGCCATCATGGGCCATAACGTGCTTATCCTTTGGAATCAGGTATTCATGTGAAACATTATCCAGATCAGTGATGACAAGACGCTGTTTTCCTTTAGTATCCTTACCAAAGGATACTGTTCCCGTAACTTCCGCTAACAGACCTGCATCCTTAGGTGATCTCGCTTCAAATAACTCAGCTACCCGCGGTAAGCCACCAGTAATGTCGCGCGTTTTTGAAGTTTCCTGCGGAATGCGAGCTAATACCTCCCCAACGCTTACTTGCTGTCCATCACGTACCGAAATGATAGAACCAATTTGAAAAGTAATACTAACCGGTAAATCACCACCCGCAATTTTAATCTCTTTTTCTTCCTCATCTAGAAACTTAACTAATGGACGCAATCCTTTAGTTTGTGCTGCGCCCCGACGTTTTGGATCGATTACAACGAGCGTTGACAGACCTGTTATATCATCAATTTGTTTTGCTACAGTCACTCCCTCTTCAACATTCTCGAAGCGCACTTTGCCACTATATTCTGCAATTATCGGTCGTGTATGTGGATCCCATGTTGTCAATACTTTGCCTGCTTTTACCGCCTCACCATCGTGCACCAACAGCGTTGCACCATAAGGCACTTTATGGCGTTCGCGCTCGCGCCCGTTTTCATCGTACACGATCACTTCACCACTACGCGAGATGACTATCAGCTCGCCGCGAGCATTTTTTACATAGCGCATGGTATGAGAATAATGAATCATACCATTGGATTTACTCTCCACTTGACTCACTACTACAGTCCTGGACGCAGCGCCACCAATATGGAAGGTGCGCATGGTCAACTGCGTTCCTGGTTCGCCAATGGACTGGGCAGCAATAACACCTACTGCTTCACCAACGTTTACTGCAGTTCCGCGCCCTAAGTCACGCCCATAACACATGACGCATAATCCGTAGCGTGTAGCACAGGTAAGCGGCGTGCGCACTTTAACTTCATCAATCCCATAAGATTCAATTTTTTCCACCACATCTTCATCAAGTAAAACACCTGCAGGATAAACTGTCTCCTGGTTTTCTGGATTAACGACATCTTGCGCAGCTACTCGCCCGAGTATCCGCTCTCGTAGTGCTTCAATAACCTCACCACCTTCAATCAGCGCCTTCATTACAACACCATTCTCTGTCCCGCAGTCCTCCTCAGTGATCACCAAATCCTGAGTAACATCGACTAAGCGGCGCGTAAGATAGCCAGAATTAGCCGTTTTTAATGCAGTATCGGCAAGTCCCTTCCGTGCGCCATGGGTAGAAATAAAATACTGCAATACATTTAAGCCCTCGCGAAAATTAGCTGTAATAGGTGTTTCAATAATAGAGCCATCAGGTTTGGCCATTAGACCACGCATACCTGAAAGCTGGCGTATCTGGGCCGCCGAACCGCGCGCGCCCGAGTCAGCCATCATATAAATTGAATTGAATGACTCCTGCATTATAGGTTTGCCATTCTCATCTTGCCTGATCCCCAGTTAAGGAATCATATACAGACTCAACGCTCAATTGATCCATCATCGCTTTAGCAACCTGATCGCCCGCGCGCCCCCAAATATCCACTACTTTGTTATAACGCTCACCCTGAGTCACCAAACCTGATGTATACTGAGCCGCTATTTCCTGCACCTCCTTCTCTGCAGTCCTTATGATGTCATTTTTTTGAATTGGCGTAAGCAAATCATCCGCGCAAATAGAAATACCGCCTCGCGTTGCATAGGAAAAACCGGAGTACATGAGCTTATCTGCAAAAATGACTGTTTCACGCAGTCCACATAAACGAAAACTCGCATTGATTAGCTTTGAAATTTCCTTTTTCTTGAGCACCTTATTAATTAAAGAAAAAGGAAGTCCTTCTGGCAAGATTTCCGATAATAGCGCACGCCCTACCGTTGTTTCATAACGTGTTATTTTTTCAGTCCGACTATCATCTTCCTTACTCTTTTCAGCCTCCTTTATTCTTACTACTATTCTGGCATTGAGCTCAATCGTTTGATTTTCATACGCACGTAACACCTCTGCAACATCCTGAAACAACATCCCCTCACCCCGTGCATTGATCTTTTCCCGAGTCATGTAGTACAGCCCAAGCACGATATCTTGCGAAGGAACTATAATCGGATCACCGTTAGCAGGAGATAGAATATTATTAGTTGACATCATCAAGGTGCGACATTCCATTTGCGCCTCAAGCGATAATGGAACATGCACAGCCATCTGATCACCATCAAAATCCGCATTAAAAGCAGCACAAACCAGAGGATGCAGCTGAATTGCCTTACCCTCAATGAGCACTGGCTCAAATGCCTGAATACCCAAACGGTGTAGTGTAGGCGCCCGGTTTAGCATTACCGGATGTTCTCGGATAACTTCCTCGAGAATATCCCACACGACTGGACTCTCATTCTCCACCTCTCGCTTAGCTGCCTTAATAGTACTGGCAATGCCCATAGCTTCTAGTTTGTTGAAAATAAATGGTTTGAACAATTCAAGTGCCATTTTTTTCGGCAAACCGCATTGATGCAACTTCAGCTGAGGGCCAACCACGATAACTGATCGTCCTGAATAATCAACACGCTTACCTAGTAAATTCTGGCGGAAGCGCCCCCCCTTACCTTTAATCATATCGGCAAGAGACTTTAATGGACGTTTATTAGCTCCTGTCATCGCTTTACCACGACGACCATTATCAAGCAGCGAATCGACTGACTCTTGCAACATACGCTTTTCATTACGCACGATGATTTCTGGCGCTCGAAGCTCAAGCAAACGTTTCAACCGATTATTCCGATTAATCACGCGACGGTATAAATCATTTAAATCCGAAGTGGCAAAACGCCCTCCATCCAATGGCACAAGCGGTCTCAATTCTGGTGGCAGTACCGGTAACACCGTTAACACCATCCACTCTGGTTTCATGCCGGATTTATTAAATGCTTCCAGCACCTTCAGTCGTTTAGCTATTTTTTTTATCTTAGTTTCCGATCCTGTACTCTGCATTTCGTTGCGCAAAGAATCAATTTCTGCAACGATATCCATCTTACTCAACAGATCACGAATACCTTCTGCCCCTATGCCTGCAGAAAAATCATCTCCGTATTCTTCTGTTTTATTAAGATAATCATCCTCAGTCAATAATTGACCATGGACGAGTGGCGTCATGCCTGGTTCAGTTACCACATAAGCTTCAAAATAGAGCACGCGCTCGATATCCCGTAACGTCATGTCTAATACCAACCCCAAACGCGATGGCAATGACTTCAGATACCAGATATGCGCTACTGGGGACGCTAATTCAATGTGCCCCATGCGCTCACGCCGAACTTTAGATAAGGTTACCTCTACTCCACATTTCTCACAAATTACGCCTCGGTGTTTTAATCGTTTATACTTTCCACATAAACATTCATAGTCTTTTACTGGACCAAAAATCTTAGCGCAGAATAACCCATCCCTTTCTGGTTTAAAGGTACGATAGTTTATCGTTTCGGGTTTTTTTACTTCACCGTATGACCAAGAACGTATTTTTTCTGGAGAGGAAAGACCAATTTTAATTGAATCAAACTCTTCTTTCTGAGTAACTTGTTTAAATAAATCAAGCAGCGCTTTCATCTGTCACTCCCATTAATCTGTAGGTCGGCATTAATATCTTCAATCGAAATTTCAATGTTGTTCTAAATCAATATCCATCCCCAAAGATCGAATTTCTTTTACCAAGACATTAAATGATTCTGGCATTCCTGCATCTATTTTATGATCGCCCTTGACGATACTCTCATATACTTTGGTACGCCCATTCACATCATCCGACTTAACGGTCAACATTTCCTGCAAAGTATAGGCAGCACCGTACGCTTCCAGCGCCCATACCTCCATTTCTCCAAAACGTTGACCACCAAATTGAGCCTTACCACCGAGTGGTTGTTGTGTGACTAAGCTATAAGGACCGGTAGAGCGCGCATGCATTTTGTCATCAACTAAGTGATGCAGCTTAAGCACATGCATATAACCAACTGTAACAGGGCGATCGAAAGCGGCACCTGTTCTACCATCATAAAGCGCAACTTGCCCCGATCTTGGTAGACCTGCTAACTCAAGCATGTCCTTTATTTCTTTTTCTGTAGCACCATCAAAGACTGATGTAGCAAAGGGCACACCATCGACTAAATTTTTTGCGAGCTCTAGTATTTCTTCATCTTTTAATGAAGCAATTTCCTCTCTTTTTCCGCTGCTATTATAAATTTTATCGAGAAACGCTCTGAGTTCTGTAATCTCGCTTTGCTTGCGCAGCATTTCATCAATCTTTTTGCCTAGCCCCTTTGATGCCCAACCTAAATGCACTTCCAATATTTGCCCCACATTCATCCGCGAGGGCACACCCAAAGGATTCAACACAACATCAACAGGCGTCCCATCGGCCATATAAGGCATATCTTCTACTGGCACAATTCTTGAAATGACACCTTTATTTCCATGACGGCCAGCCATTTTGTCTCCTGGTTGCAAACGTCTCTTGACTGCAACATAGACTTTGACCATTTTTTGCACACCTGGCGGTAACTCATCGCCTTGTGTAAGTTTTTTCTTTTTCTCTTCAAATGCAATATCAAACATTTTCTGCATTTGCGCCATACTATCTTTTATTTGCTCCAGCTGTACACTTGCCTCCTCATCAACTAAGCGGATATCAAACCAATAATGAGGATCAATACTTTGCAGATATTCTTTAGTAATAGAAATTCCTTTAGCGAGTTTCTTGGGTCCGCCAGTTGCCACCTTACCAATGAGCAAACGTTCAATACGCATAAATGCATCTGCCTCCACTATGCGCATCTGATCTGCCAGATCTTTTTTATAGCGATCCAACTCATCATCAATAATTTTTTTAGAACGCTTGTCACGCTCTACCCCTTCGCGGGTAAATACTTGTACATCAATGACAGTTCCCGAGATACCAGAGGGCACACGTAGGGAGGTATCTTTAACATCAGAGGCCTTCTCACCAAAAATGGCACGTAATAGCTTCTCTTCTGGAGTTAACTGCGTTTCTCCCTTTGGAGTAACTTTACCGACCAATACATCGCCCGCCTCGACTTCAGCACCGATATAAACAATTCCTGATTCATCCAAACGTGCAAGTTGACGCTCAGATAAATTTGGAATATCAGCGGTAATTTCTTCTGTACCGAGTTTAGTATCACGGCTTACTACAGATAATTCCTCAATGTGAATTGAAGTGAAACGATCATCTGATACGACATGCTCAGAGATAAGGATTGAATCCTCAAAGTTATATCCATTCCAGGGCATAAACGCCACCAGCATATTCTGCCCTAGCGCTAGCTCACCCAAATCGGTTGAAGCGCCATCAGCGATCACATCATTGCGCGCCAGAACATCACCCACTTTTACTAGTGGACGCTGATTAATATTGGTATTCTGATTAGAGCGGGTATATTTGATCAGATTATAGATATCTACGCCCACTTCTCCTGCCCGTGTTTCAGCATCATGTACGCGCACGACGATACGACTCGCATCAACATAATCAACTACCCCTCCACGTACTGCCCGCACCGCAGTGCCGGAATGAACCGCCACGACCCGTTCGATTCCAGTCCCAACCAGCGGCTTCTCCGCACGCAAACAAGGAACTGCCTGACGCTGCATATTAGAACCCATCAAAGCACGATTAGCGTCGTCATGCTCCAAAAACGGAATTAATGAAGCCGCAACAGATACAATCTGAGCTGGCGCGACATCGACATACTCAATTTGATCTTTAGGAGCCAATGTAAATTCGTTTTTGTGGCGGCACGAAACAATTTCGTCTGCAAATCTTCCGTCCGAATCAAGCTTTGCATTTGCTTGCGCGATCATATATTGACTTTCTTCGATCGCAGAAAGATAAACAATCTCATCCGTAACCTTGCCATCGATTACTTTTCTGTAAGGTGTTTCAATAAATCCATACTCATTCGTTTGTGCATAAAGCGCCAGTGAATTGATCAGGCCAATATTGGGCCCTTCTGGCGTTTCAATAGGACAAACCCGCCCATAGTGAGTTGGGTGCACGTCGCGCACTTCAAAACCAGCACGTTCACGGGTTAGACCCCCCGGCCCCAAGGCAGAAATACGCCGCTTATGCGTCACTTCCGAGAGTGGATTTGTTTGATCCATAAATTGGGATAATTGACTGGAACCAAAGAATTCACGCGCTGCCGCAGATACTGGCTTCGCATTAATTAAATCATGAGGCATCAAATTTTCTGATTCTGCCTGGCTGAGTCGCTCTTTAACCGCCCTTTCAACTCGAGCTAGTCCAGCTCTAAACTGGTTCTCAGCTAGCTCTCCCACTGAACGCACACGACGATTTCCTAGATGATCAATATCATCAATCTCTCCACGTCCGTTACGCAACTCCACTAGTATTTTAATTACATCGATAATATCTTGATCGGATAGAGTTGAAGAACCTGTTAGCTCAGGCCTACCGACTCGACGATTAAATTTCATTCGTCCAACAACCGATAAATCATAACGTTCGGATGAATAGAATAGACCATTAAATAACGTACTGACAGCTTCTTCAGTTGGTGGCTCACCAGGGCGCATCATCCGATAAATTGCCACCTGCGCCGCCGCTTGATCCACAGCTTCATCTATTCTTAATGTTTGGGAAACAAAGGAACCATGATTAAGGTCATTGACATACAGCGTACCAATTTTTTCAATCTCGAGCTGCCTTATTTTTCCGAGGATAGCTTCTGTTATTTCATCATTAGCAAACGCTACAATCTCACCGGTTTCCTTATCTATAATATTGTGTGCCAGGATTTTACCAATCAAAAACTCTTCTGGGACTTTGATCTGATTTATACCTATTTGCAGTAATTCTCGTACATGTTTTGCCGTAATACGCTTATCTTTCTGAACAATTACCTTACCATTATCATCAGTAATATTAAAACTCGCCATCTCACCACGTAAACGCTCAGGCACCAAGTCAAATAAGATTTCATTTTTAGAAAAATAAAAATGATCAAATACAAAAAAATCACTCAGAATTTGTTCTGGAGTACAACCCATTGCTTTCAATAACGTCGTCACTGGCATTTTCCGTCGCCGGTCAATACGAAAATAGACGTAATCTTTATGATCAAATTCAAAATCAAGCCATGAACCGCGATAAGGAATGATCCGTGCAGAAAAAAGTAACTTGCCTGATGAATGTGTTTTTCCACGATCATGCTCAAAAAACACTCCAGGCGAACGATGTAGCTGAGAAACAATTACCCGTTCCGTTCCATTAATAACAAACGATCCGGTCTCTGTCATGAGAGGAATCTCTCCCATGTATACTTCTTGCTCCTTGACTTCTTTTACTGTCGGCTTGGAGATCTCCTTATCCAAAATAGTTAAACGGACCTTGGCACGTAAAGGAGATGCATAAGTTAAACCACGTTGTTGACATTCTTTAACATCAAATGCAGGCACACCTAGGGAATAACTAATAAAATCAAGGCGGGCATTTTTTGAATGGCTCTCAATTGGAAAAATTGAATTAAACGCCGCCTGCAACCCTTGATTAACACGCTTATTAGGCGCGACTTTCTCTTGCAAAAAAGCTGCGTATGATTCAAGTTGAGTTGCGAGAAGAAAAGGAATTGGTAAAACACTAGCGCGTTTAGCAAAACTTTTTCGGATACGTTTTTTTTCGGTGAACGAATAGTTCATCAATTTTCTCCAAGCGCAGAAGATTGAGGATTAAATAGCCGGATTTTCCAGATGATGTCTACTAGCTATCGCAGTAAACGATCGGCACAATAGACACGCAATACAATTCAAATCATCAAAGAAAGCAAAGGCCGGCAGTATATTTTCTCTCTGCCAGCCAGCACTTTCTTAACAGTAATATTACTTAATTTCGCAACCAGCTCCAGCTTCGGTAAGCTGTTTCTGAATCGCCTCTGCATCAGCCTTGGCAATTCCTTCTTTTACTACTTTCGGGGCGCCATCAACTAAATCTTTAGCTTCCTTCAAGCCTAACCCTGTTACTGCACGAACCACTTTAATCACATTAACTTTGTTATCACCTGCGGAAGTCAATACTACAGAAAACTCAGTTTGCTCTTCTGCAGGCGCTGCAGAAGCCGCAGGTGCAGCGACGGCGACAGCAGCTGTTGCTGCAGCAGACACTCCGAATTTCTCTTCCATATTCTTGATTAACTCAGACAACTCTAACACCGTCATATTGGCAATTGCATCTAAAATTTCTTCTTTGGCTACAGCCATTTTTCTCTCCTAACAATAAATAAAATTCTGCTTAATTCTAGAGATAGATGAATAAACTCAATAGCTTAACTTGAATAGATCACTTCTGATCGCGTATCGCAGCTAATCCACGCACAAATTTGGTAGGCACTTCATTAAGTGTCTGTACAAACTTAGTTATAGGTGCCTGCATTGTTCCCATTAGCTTAGATAATAATTCATCTCTACTTGGTAGATTTGCTAGAGCTGCAACATCTTTGCTAGACAAGACAGCTCCTGCCATTGCACCTGCTTTAATGACAAACTTATCATTAGTTTTTGCAAACTCATGAAGCACCTTGGCAGTAGCTACTGGATCACGCCCGATACCATACGCCAAAGGACCTACCATTTGGTCAGCAAGATTAGCATATGGCGTGTTCATGACCGCACGACGCACAAACGAGTTTTTGATTACGCGAAAATATATTCCATTCTCGCGTGTCTTTGCTCGCAACTGAGTAAACCGACTGACTTCTAAGCCGCGATACTCAGCAAGGATAATCGCTTGTGCATTGGCTATTTGATCGCCCACTTCAGCAACTATTGCTTTTTTCTGTTCGAGGTTAAGACTCAAGATACATTCTCCACACTAAACACAGGAGTCATATCGGAAAAATCACGATATCATCCATACTAAAAAGCGGCGATCTATATTCAGAGAAAATAATAAACCCTGTTCTGGATACGCCATCTGCGCTGGGAACCGCTCAGGAATTTACCGGATTAAAATAATTATTAATCATATTCGATAATTTTGGTAATTAAGCCTCAAGTCAGCAAATCAGATTATTTAATCTTTTTTAGCAACAAACATGAAACCCCAACGGTCTTTGATAACCTACTGACCAAAATAGTCAATAGTCCAAAGTCTATAAATTAATGCCCTAAACCTGCCTGATCTACTCGAATTCCTACGCCCATGGTACTGGAAAGAGTCATCCGCCTTAGGTACAAGCCCTTAGAAGTAGGTGGCTTGGATTTATTAAGCGCATCCACTAACGCTAAGATATTTTTCTTGAGCGCATCGGCCTCAAATGAAGCCCTACCAACAGTACAATGTACGATACCCGCCTTATCTGCTCGAAACTGCACCTGCCCTGCCTTGGCATTCTTTACAGCAACTGAAACATCCGGCGTTACCGTACCTACTTTGGGATTAGGCATCAATCCTCTTGGCCCAAGAATTTGGCCCAACTGACCAACAATACGCATTGCATCTGGACTAGCGATTGCCACATCAAAGTTAATCTCACCCGCTTTGATCCGCTCAGCAAGATCTTCAAAACCAACAATATCCGCACCCGCCTCGTGCGCCTCTTTAGCCTTATCCCCTTGCGCAAAAACTGCGATGCGTACAACCTTCCCAGTACCTTCCGGTAAAACTACCGATCCTCGTACAGCCTGATCAGATTTTCTAGCATCAATTCCCAAATTGATCGCAACATCAACAGACTCATCAAATTTTGCGGTTGCAGTTTCTTTTACAAGAGCAATGGCTTCCACTAGCGAATAGATTTTAGTGCGCTCTATTTTTTTCCCTATCGCTTTATATCGTTTAGAAATGTGCGCCACTTTATAGCCCCTCCACTTCCACGCCCATGCTTCTCGCACTACCAGCAATCGTACGTACCGCAGCGTCAATATCTGCCGCCGTCAGATCCGGCATTTTTAATTTAGCTATTTCTTCCGCCTGATCACGACTCAATTTTCCCACTTTGTCGACATGGGGCTTAGAACTTCCTTTATTAATACCCGCGGCCTTCTTGATCAATACTGACGCAGGCGTTGTTTTCATAACAAAAGTAAAACTTTTATCTGCATACGCAGTGATGATTACTGGCACAGGCAAACCGGGTTCCATCTTCTGCGTAGCCGCATTAAATGCTTTACAAAACTCCATAATGTTAAGCTGGCGCTGCCCTAGAGCAGGGCCAATTGGAGGACTTGGATTAGCTTTCCCGGCCGGGATTTGTAGTTTAATATAACCGATAATTTTTTTTGCCAAAACTATTCTCCTTTGTGGGTTCAATCGAATGCTTGCAACACTCTCCCCGTTTAATACAAAACAATAACTACTTCTACGCTCTAAATTTAGCTATCTTTTATCGGAAACCAGCATCTATTTACATTAATTTAATAAAATCTTTTTAGACAACATCTTCTTATAGAATAGATAGTCAATTCTGGGAATAAATAATTTATTTTTGCAATCAAATACACTAGGATTTTTCGACTTGATCAAAATCCAGTTCAATAGGTGTGGGCCGCCCAAAAATGGAAACAGACACTCTTAATTTACTCTTATCATAATTGACATCCTCAACGCTCCCATGAAAATCAGTAAATGGCCCTTCTTTAACGCGCACAGCCTCGCCAATCTCAAAAAGTATTTTAGGTTTGGGCTTTTCTACACCCTCTTGGATTTGATTGAGTATGCTCTGCACTTCTTTTTGACTAATTGGTGTTGGTTTCATTAATGAGCCACCAACAAAACCACTAACCTTAGCCGTGTGCTTAACCAAATGCCAGGTTTCATCTGTCATTTCCATTTCAATTAGCACATAACCGGGGAAAAACTTTCTTTCACTAATATTTTTTTGGCCACCCTTGATTTCCATAACCTCTTCTACAGGAACTAGTATTTGGCCAAATTTATTCTCCATTCCCGCACGCACGATACGCTCTTCCAATGCACGCTTGACGCTATTCTCAAAACCAGAATATGCATGAATCACATACCATTTTTTGCTCATTCTACCACCCGGATCATTTATTTAGACCTCTTGATCCATTACGTATCTTACGATCGCCATCAACCCGGTATCCACCAACCACAAAAAAACCGCCATAGCAACAACAAAAGCAAACACCACTCCCGCAGTTTGCATTGTTTCTTTCCGGCCAGGCCAAACTACCTTTTTTGTTTCTTCAACTGATTCTCTGGTAAATGCATAAAGCCGCTTGCCCTGACTGGTAAACCAAGCTATCGTGATCGCTAAAGACAAGCCTAACAACAAAAGCAATACACGAACAACCATCGCGCTATCGCGCATATAGTAAAAACCCACAACACCAGCTATTATCGACAGAATAGCTAGCACCAGTTTAAATTTGTTCACTCAGATATCACTCCAGGCAATAAATGACCCACTTGTCGTCCCAATTATCAATTATTTCAATCTAACATCAGCCATTACTATCAGTGAGCTGCATTAGCAATCTTTTGCTTACACACAAGCCGTTTCCAACCAAGAATCAATTCTCTCTCTTGCTTAAGAGTTGAATTTAATTCTGGCAGGCCAGGAGGGCATCGAACCCCCAACCTTCGGTTTTGGAGACCGACGCTCTGCCAATTGAGCTACTGGCCTGTTGCTGGCACATCACCTCACAACCCCGGGCTTTACTTATTATGGTAGAAATACAATACTACAGAATATAATTGAACGCCATTCTTTACTCGATAACTTTAGCTACAACACCGGCCCCAACAGTTCTGCCACCTTCACGAATCGCAAAACGCAACCCCTCTTCCATCGCAATCGGCGCAATAAGATTCACAGCCACCGAAACGTTATCACCCG
>NZ_JAGFJM010000085.1 GCF_024102715.1 Nitrosomonas communis | reverse complement strand
TTTAATCACCATTTCGACCAGAAAACACTTGAATATTTTAACATTTCTGGTCGGCATGATCATCGCAATGAATAGAATCTATTCATAATATCAATAGCTTGTCGATATTTCAGGGCTGACTAATTAGGATGTTCTCAAAGATTTGAGAGGAAGCAGTGAGAGAACTACCTCTTAGCAGAAAAATATCCGACAACAACAGCAGATTAGTGCATGTAGCGGTTATATCTGAAGCAGCAGCGAATTCAATAGCAGTGCATTCTAAATAGGTATACTACGTAAGCAAACATTTTATATACAAAATAAAAAGAGCTATCGCTTTTAATAGCTCTTTTTGGTTAAATTTATATAGATGCTCAAATATCAAAAGATATTTACATAGAACTTATAAACAATATAACTTCAATCTGCCTGCTGACCTACAGTTGCAATCTCATTATGAGAGCGATCCACAAGTTCTACGATAGCCATCGGCGCATTATCTCCCTTTCTAAATCCATATTTAAGTATACGAAGATATCCGCCATTACGCTGTTGATAGCGGGAACCAAAATCTGAGAACAATTTAACCACCATATCACGGTCGCGCAAGCGGTTAAAAGCAATTCTCTTATTCATTACACTTGGATCCTTGCCTAATGTAATAAGTGGCTCAACAACTCTTCGCAATTCTTTTGCTTTAGGAAGAGTAGTTTTTATAACCTCATGTCGTAGTAATGCATTAGCCATATTGCGAAACATAGCCAATCTATGACTACTTGAACGATTTAATTTTCTAAGACCATTTTTATGACGCATGGCCAGTTTCCTTTCCTTGATTATCTAAATTAGCCGGTGGCCAGTTCTCTAATTTCATACCTAATGACAAGTCTCGCGCTGCTAGAACTTCTTTAATTTCATTAAGCGATTTTCTTCCCAAATTAGGTGTTCTTAATAATTCAGCTTCCGTACGTTGAATTAAATCACCTATATAGTAAATATTTTCAACTTTCAAACAGTTCGCAGAGCGAACAGTTAACTCCAAGTCATCGACAGGGCGCAATAGAATTGGATCAATTTGTGGTGTTTTAGGCTGTTCTTTAGGAAGTGGTGTAGTTTCCAGCTCAGCAAAAACAGCCAATTGATCCACTAACACTCTGGCAGAGTAACGTATCGCCTCCTCAGGGTCAACAGATCCATTCGTTTCAATGTCGATTATCAATTTATCTAAATCAGTACGTTGCTCAACACGTGCGTTCTCAACGATATAACTAACCTTCTTTATTGGACTAAAAGAAGCGTCCAACAAAATACTACCAACCTGGCTATCTATCTCTGTAGATCTGCGTAAATTAGCCGGAACATAACCACGTCCTTTCTCTACAGTAATCTGCATATCAATCTTGCCGCCTTTTACTATATGAGCAATAACTTGGTCTGGATTAATAATTTCAACATTATGAGTACATTCAATATCTGCAGCTGTGACAATCCCATCAATATTTTTTTTTAAAGATAGCTCGGCTTTGTTATCAGCATGAAGCTTAAAGACAATATTTTTTAAATTCAAAAGTATATCAATAACGTCCTCTTGAACACCTTCAAGTGTAGAATATTCATGAACAACACCAGCTATTCGAACTTCTGTTGCTGCTGCACCATGCATAGAAGACAATAATATTCTTCGTAATGCGTTACCTAATGTATATCCATATCCACGTTCAAAAGGTTCCATAATAACCTTTGCTTGAACTGGCGATATATTCTGGACCTCTATTATTCTTGGTATAAGATAGGAACTGCTTGACATAAAAACTTCCTTAACAAGAAAGATAACAGCTATTTATTTTGAGTATAGCTCAACTATTAAAGATTCATTAATAGTCGATGATAATTCAGATCTTTCTGGTTTCATTTTATATTCTCCTTTCATAGCTTTCACATCAACATCTAGCCATGCAGGAAAACCACGTCGCTCTGCGGTTTCAAGTGCACCTTTAATTCTAATCTGATTTTTAGCTTTATCAGCAACCTCAACAATATCTCCAGGCAAAACTTGATAAGAAGGGATGTTGACTCGCTTTCCATTTACCAAAATACAGTTATGTCGCACAACCTGTCTTGATTCAGAACGAGATGCACCAAATCCCATGTGATAAGCAACATTGTCTAATCTGCTCTCAAGAAATTGCAACAGATTTTCACCAGTAACACCACGTTTACGCTCAGCGGTTTTATAAACTATGCGAAATTGCTTTTCAAGCACACCATAAATACGCCGTACTTTTTGTTTTTCACGTAATTGTAAGCCATAATCAGAAATTCTACTTTTTTTCTGTCCGTGCTGTCCTGGGGCATAATTTCTACGCTCTATAGCACATTTACTTGATAAGCATTTGTCGCCTTTCAGGAATAATTTTTCGCCTTCCCGACGGCATTGCCGACATTTTGGTTCTAAATTTCTAGCCACTAAATATTCCTCTTAAATTCGTCGCTTTTTAGGTGGTCGACATCCATTATGCGGTACTGGTGTAACATCTGATATGCTTGTAATCTTGAACCCTGCAGCATTTAATGATCTTACCGCTGAATCTCTACCAGGCCCCGGTCCTTTGATACGTACTTCCAGATTTTTTATTCCATATTCATGAGCAATCTTGCTAGCTTGTTCAGCAGCTATTTGAGCTGCAAAAGGTGTGCTTTTACGTGACCCTTTGAATCCTGCCCCGCCTGAAGTTGCCCATGACAAAGCATTTCCTTGCCTATCTGAAATAGTAACTATCGTATTGTTAAATGAAGCATGAATGTGTGCTATTCCTTCAACAATATTCTTTTTAATTTTTTTTCGTAATCTTTGTTGGGTTTTTGCCATTAATTTATTACCTTAATATCTATATTTATGATCGTCTATCGAATATTAGCAGATCTTCTAGGCCCTTTTCTTGTTCTGGCATTAGTTCTTGTTCGCTGTCCTCTTACTGGCAAACCTCGTCTATGGCGCAACCCACGGTAACAACCAAGATCCATTAATCTTTTAATATTCATTGAAATCTCGCGTCTTAAATCTCCTTCAACTGTATATTTAGAAATTTTTTCGCGCAATTGCTCTAATTGAGTTTCTGAAATATCTTTTAATTTAATGAATTCATCAATTCCAAGCTCATTACATATTTTTTTTGATGTTGAATTACCAATTCCATAAATAGCTGTCAAGGCAATTCTTACATGCTGATTATTAGGGATATTAACTCCGGCTATACGCGCCATTTAGTCACCTTAAAATAATTATTAGCCTATAATCTTATTAGTTAACCTTGCCGTTGTTTGTGTCTTGGATCCTTACAGACAACTCTCAAAACCCTATAACGCCTAATAATTTTACAATTTCTGCATATTCTCTTAACAGAAGCGTGCACTTTCAATTGATTGTTCCTTTTAATAAAAGAATCTAATTTATAAATTTATATCTTATTTAGTTCTAAAGGTGATTCTAGCCTTCGTTAAATCGTAAGGTGTCAGATCTACTGTAACTTTATCACCAGGCAAGATACGAATATAGTTCATTCTCATTTTACCCGAGATATGCCCTAATACAATATGGCCATTCTCAAGTTTAACTTTAAATGTTGCATTAGGCAGGGTTTCAAGTATTTCACCCTGCATTTGAATTGTTTCTTCTTTAGCCATTATTTATGCAACAGGTTATCTTGAAATATTAAGATTTGTTTTAAAACTAGATTTCTTAAGCAAACTTTCATATTGAGATGACATAACATGTGATTGTACTTGTGCCATAAAGTCCATAGTAACAACGACAATAATTAGCAAAGACGTACCTCCAAAATAAAATGGGACATTCCATTTTAGAATCAAAAATTCCGGCAATAAACAAACTAATGTAACATATAATGAGCCAATTAGTGTAAGCCGTAGCATTATACGCTCGATATAACGTGTAGTTTGCTCCCCAGGACGAATACCAGGTATAAAAGCTCCGCTCTTTTTAAGATTATCTGCTGTTTCTTTTGGATTAAAAACCAGAGCAGTATAAAAAAAACAAAAAAATACAATCATAGCAGCATAGAGCATTACATACATTGGCTGACCAGGAGAAAGTGCAGCACTAATATCTTTCAACCATGTCAAGGATTGCTCACTCGACAACCATCCTGCCATCGTAGCAGGAAATAAAATAATACTAGATGCAAATATTGGCGGAATCACTCCAGCCATATTTAATTTTAGAGGAAGATGCGAACTTTGGCCGCCAAATACTTGTTTACCCACCTGACGTTTAGCATAGTTAACTAAGATTTTCCTTTGTCCACGTTCAACAAAAACAACAAAACCTGTAACACAAATTACTGCTATAAATATTCCTAAGGCAATAAGGAAGTGCATAGCACCTGTCCGAACCAATTCTAGTGTACCGCCAATAGCTGCCGGCAAGCCCGCAGCAATACCAGCAAAAATAATTAGCGATATACCATTCCCAATTCCACGTTCAGTAATCTGTTCACCAAGCCACATCAAGAAAACTGTGCCAGTTACTAACGTAGTAACTGTGGTTATTATAAAAAAAGGCCCTGGTTCGATAACTAAACCTGCTTGTGACAACAACGCAATAGATATGCCATAACTCTGGACTAACGCCAATGCTACTGTGCCATAACGTGTATATTGAGTGATTTTTCTTCTACCTGACTCACCCTCTTTTTTTAGAGCCTCAAGATATGGAAACGCGACTGTTCCTAGCTGCATGATAATTGAAGCAGAAATATAGGGCATTATACCTAGAGCAAATATCGAAAATCTCGACAAAGCGCCTCCAGAGAACATATTAAACATGCCTAATATGCCGCCCTCTTGAGTTTCAAACAGATCTTTCAAGACAACCGGGTCTATTCCTGGCACAGGCACATGAGCACCAATACGATAGACAATTAGTGCCAGCAACAAAAACCAAAGTCTTTGTTTTAGATCAGAATATTTATTAGCACTTTTGCTAAATTTATTTGCAACCAATCCAGTTCCTTTAATTATTCAGCAGTTCCACCGGCACTAATTATAGCTTTCTTAGCATTTGTAGATATAGATAATCCCTTCAGTGCTAAGACAGTATCGATATCTTTATCGTATAAAACTTTCACAGCACGTACAGATCGCGAGATCAAGCCAGCATTTCTTAAATCGTCTAACCCATTAACTGTTCTAAAAGCTTTAGCAATAACAGACAATCTAATTTCTTTTGTTGAAGTGCTATTATGTGGAATAAATCCTCGCTTTGGCAAACGTCGATGCAAAGGCATTTGTCCACCCTCAAAGCCTACCTTATGAAAACCTCCAGCTCTTGACTTTTGCCCCTTATGTCCTCTGCCAGCAGTTTTACCAAGCCCTGATCCAACACCTCTACCAACTCTTTTTCTTGATTTTCTGGAATCTCTATTAGATTTTATGTCACTTAAATACATTTGTTACTCAACCTTAACCAAATATGCAACTTTATTTAACATTCCTCTTAACGAGGGGCTATCTGGTAATACTGAAATACTATTGATTCCCCGCAGACCTAATCCAGCCACAATCTTACGATGAGCTTCTCTTTTACCTATTAAACTTTTAACTAATGTTACAGTCAATTCATTTTTGTTTGTCATTTCAATCTGCTTATAATTTCGTCAATACTTTTATTTCTTTTTGCGGCTATCAGTGAAGGAGTGCGGATGGATTCGAGCCCTTGAATAGTAGCTCGTACCACATTATACGGATTAGTTGAACCAATACATTTAGCTAGTATATTATTTATACCCATGACTTCAAAAATTGCCCTCATAGGACCGCCTGCGATTATACCGGTACCTTCTGAAGCTGGTTGCATATAAACTTTAGCAGCACCATGTTTACCGACTACTGCATGCTGCAGCGTTCCATTTTTTAGATCCACTCTTATCATTTTACGTCGGGCTTCATCCATAGCTTTCTGAACTGCGACAGGGACTTCTCTTGATTTCCCCTTTCCCATACCAATTCTTCCATTGCCATCCCCGACAACAGTTAACGCTGCAAAAGCCAAGATGCGACCACCCTTAACAACTTTAGTAACACGATTAATTGAGACCATTTTTTCTTTAAGGTCGTCAGTCCGCTCGTCATTTACCACGGAAATATTTTGTGATTTTGAAGCCTTAGACATTAATGTTCCTTATCTCAGAATTTAATACCGCCATTTCGAGCGCTCTCAGCTAATGCTTTGACCCTACCATGATACTTATATCCAGATCGATCAAAAGCCACTGTTTCTATACCAAGCTCTTTTGATTTCTCTGCAATTCTTTGACCAATATATTCAGCTGCCGCAACTGTGCCACCATTTATTATTTTATTTCTAACTTCTTTCTCAAGTGTAGACGCGCTGGTCAGAACCCTATTATTAGCGTCATCAATTATTTGAGCATAAATATGTTTGTTACTTCGATGCACTGATAATCGATAAATTTTAAGTAATGCTATTTTGGCTCTGGTTCTGCGCGCACGCCGCAAACGAGATAACTTAAGGTTTTTCATGAGTTCTCTTATATGCTATTTTTTCTTAGTTTCTTTAAGAGTGACAATTTCATCAGAATAACGCACCCCCTTACCCTTATACGGCTCAGGACGACGAAATGAGCGAATTTCGGCTGCAACTTGACCAACTTGTTGCTTATCAATCCCTTTAATTACAATTTCTGTTTGGGTTGGTGTTGCCACAGAAATACCATTTGGCATTTTATAAGCAATTGGATGTGAGAAACCAAGATTCAGGTTTAATATATCTCCTGCAGCCTGCGCTCGATATCCGACTCCTATAATATTTAATCGCCTCTCAAAACCTGCAGTAACACCTGTAATCATGTTATTAATTAATGATCGCATTGTTCCCGATATAGAATGCGCTAGCTTTGTAGAATTTGTTGTATTAACATGCAACGTATTATTTTCACAAGATACTTTAACATGCTCTTCTAACAATTCTTGCTGAAGTGATCCCAACGGGCCTTTAACAATAATTTCCGTATCTGATATTGTTAAATTTACATTGCTTGGAACTTGAATAGGTTTTTTGCTAATTCGCGACATTACATTTATTCCTTACGCAACAATGCATAATACCTCGCCACCAACATGATACTGCCTAGCTTTTTGCTCTGTCATTACACCTTTTGAAGTTGATATAATTGCTATACCTAAGCCATTCATTACCTGTGGCAAATCATTACAAGGTTTATATACTCTTAATCCCGGACGACTTATTTTAGAAATTTTTTCTATGACAGGATAACCATTGTGATATTTCAATTTAATTTCTAAATTTATTTTTTCTTTATCACTACTTATTTGAAAGTCTTCAATATACCCTTCGTCTTTAAGAACTTGTGCAATTGCTTTTTTTAATCGCGAAGAATTCATGAATACTGATGATTTTTGCGATAATTGTCCGTTCCGAATGCGGGTTAACATATCAGCTACAGGATCCGACAAACTCATATTTATGCCTATATAATTATCGTGAATTAATTTTAGTTAAATTTTGATTACTATATTGATTTACAAATCAATTTGTGTATTTGATACACAAAAAATCACCAACTTGCTTTCATAATTCCTGGAATTTGCCCACTCATCGCAAGTTCTCTTAATTTGCTTCGGCCTAATCCAAATTTACGATAATAACCTCTAGCTCTTCCAGTTAGTTCACATCTATTACGAAGCCGAGTAATACTAGCATTTCTGGGAAGATTTTGCAGTTTGTTCCGCGCTTCCTGCTTTTCTTCATAACTTGAACCCGTATTATTTATAATTTCAATCAAGGCTTTCCTGACGATCATATATTTATTTACCGTTTTCTGCCTTTTTAAGTTTCTATTTATAATAGCTTTTTTTGCCATTCTAGTCTCAATTCTTAAATGGAAATTTGAATGCAGTTAATAACGCTTTAGCTTCTAAATCAGTTTTTGCTGTCGTCGTAAGAGTAATATTCATTCCTCTTAAAGCATCAATCTTCTCATACTCAATTTCAGGAAAAATTATCTGCTCTTTGATTCCCATATTATAATTTCCGCGCCCATCAAATCCCTTCCCAGAAATTCCACGAAAGTCTCTAATTCTAGGAATAGCAATACTAATTAATCTGTCCAGAAACTCAAACATTCTTTTGCCGCGTAAAGTAACCATACACCCTATTGGATAACCAACTCTAACTTTAAAAGCAGCAATAGATTTTCTTGCTTTTGTGGTAATTGGTTTTTGACCACTAATATTTTCCAGATCTCCTATTGCATTTTCTATCTTTTTTTTGTCAGAGGTCGCATCCCCTACGCCAATATTAAGGGTAATTTTAGTTATACGGGGCACTTCCATAACCGATTTATATTTAAACTGCTCCATTAACTGCTGCTTTACAGTTTGATTATAATATTCTTGTAATCTGGTCATTTAATCCATCTATCCTTATTAAGCGCCAATCTGCTCATTATTAGATTTAAAAATACGCACTTTTGCACCGTCATCACCAAATCTAAAACCTATTCTATCGGCTTCTTTTGTAACAGGATTATAAATTGAAATATTCGAGACATGAACTGCATTTTCAAATTCAGTAATACCACCCAAGACGTTTTTTGCTGGATTTGGTTTTACATGTTTTTTTAACTTATTTAGCCCTTGAATTACAACGTAATTATCAGTTTCATATCGAAGCACAATTCCTCTTTTTCCTTTATCTTTTCCGCAGCGGATTATAACTTCATCACCTTTTCTTATTTTCTTCATAATTATGCCTGTTTGCTTTTACATTACTTCCGGTGCAAGTGATACTATCTTCATAAACTGTGATGTACGCAGCTCTCTTGTAACAGGACCAAATATACGCGTGCCAATTGGCTCTAATTTTGCATTTAATATGACAGCAGCATTACCATCGAATTTAATTAATGATCCATCAGAGCGACGCACGCCTTTTGCGGTACGTACTACAACAGCATTATAAACTTCACCTTTTTTCACTCTCCCACGCGGCGCAGCATCTTTAACAGCTACTTTTATAATATCACCAATACTTGCATAGTGCCGCTTCGATCCGCCGAGCACTTTTATACACATTACAGATCGTGCGCCTGTATTGTCGGCAACATTAAGAATAGTTTGAGGTTGAATCATTATGTCTAATCCATTTAGAATGAATAAATTAACGGCAACACATTTAATTTAGCTAACACTTAGTAATTTCACAGCACGCCATGCCTTCGTTTTTGAGATAGGTCTCGATTCTTGTATTTCTACGACATTGCCTAAACTAAATTGATTATTTTCATCGTGGGCGTGTATTTTCTTGGAACGTGTTATCGTTTTACCATAAAGCGGATGTTTTATTTTTCGCTCCACTAATACTGTGATTGTTTTATTCATTTTATCACTAACTACTTTGCCAACAAGCGTATTTGGCTTATTACTTATGCTCATGACATTCTTTCTCTTAGATTAATTTCTGTTCTAACCCTGGCAATATCACGTCGTACATTCCGTAATTGCGATACATTATCAAGTTGCTGAGTAGCGTGTCGAATTCGTAAATTAAATTGGCTTCGTAGCAGTGTTAGCAATTCTTTTTGCAATTCTTCATTATTTTTATTCTTAAGTTCGCTTGCTTTCATTTTTTAACTTCCTATATGACGAACTATAAACAATGTTTTTATTGGTAATTTAGCTGCTGCTAACCTAAAAGCTTCTCGTGCAAGTTGTTCATCAACACCATCCATCTCATAAAGCATTTTACCAGGCTGTATTTCGGATACATAATATTCAGGATTTCCTTTTCCTTTTCCCATTCTGACTTCAGCCGGTTTTTGCGAAATTGGCTTATCGGGAAATATCCTAATCCAGATTCTTCCTCCACGTTTTATATGCCTAGTCATTGCTCTACGTGCGGCTTCAATCTGCCTAGCTGTTATACGGCCACGTCCCACGGCTTTCAATCCATATTCACCAAAACTAATTTTACTGCCGCAAGTCGCAATTCCTGTATTTCGCCCCTTATGCTGCTTGCGATATTTTGTTCTTGCTGGTTGGAGCATTTTATTTATTATTCCTTAATTTATTGAAAACAATACCTGTTACTTGGATAGATTTATTTCTTAATACAATCCACATAATTTTCAGGACGTTTTTTCTTGTGAAATTTTATCACTACGTTTTTTATTTTCATCAGCTACTAAGGGATACGTGTTAGTAGCAGTGAGATCTCTGTTACGAGCCTCTAGCTGCTCTCCTTTAAATACCCATACTTTTATACCAATAATTCCATAGGTGGTATTTGCTTCTGAGGTAGCATAATCGAGATCAGCTCGCAGTGTATGCAGCGGCACTCTACCTTCACGATACCATTCAGTGCGAGCTATTTCGATACCATTCAATCGGCCAGAACTCATAATTTTAATACCATGCGCACCAAGTCTCATCGCATTCTGAATTGCTCTTTTCATTGCTCTTCTAAACATAATTCTCTTTTCTAGTTGTTGAGCAATATTGTCAGCAATTAATTGAGCATCAAGCTCTGGTTTCCGTATCTCTTCGATATTTATATGCACAGGAATATGAATGAGCTTCTCCAATTCTTTCCTTAGAATCTCAATCTCCTCTCCTTTCTTTCCAATGACGATACCTGGCCGCGAGCTATATATAGTAATCCGTGCATTTTTGGATGGCCGCTCAATGACTATCTGGCCAACAGAAGCATGCGCTAACTTTTTCCGAAGATACTCACGAACTTTGATATCTTCATTTAGTAATCTTGAGAAATTTTTACCATGCGCAAACCATTTCGATGACCAATTCTTTAGTACTGAGAGTCGAAATCCTGTAGGGTTTATTTTTTGTCCCATAATCTATAGACAAGCTCTTTTCTTTATTAAATGATTTTTAATCACTAACTGTTAATAAAATACGGCAAGTAGGTTTTACTATCCTATTACCTCGGCCTTTTGCTCGCGTACTCAATCGCTTTAATGAAACTCCGCGATCTACCAAGATTTGAGAAATACGCAATTCATCTATGTCGGCACCTTCATTATGCTCAGCATTTGCTATGGCTGATTCTAGAAGCTTTAGAATGATCGCAGCGCCTTTTTTCGGGCTAAAAGTCAATATTTCGATTGCTTTTGCAACTCGTAACCCCCTAATTTGATCTGCTACTAGACGGCCTTTCTGGGCCGATAAACGTATACTGGGCAATATTGCTGTTGCTTGCATAATTTTTATTCCTATTTCCTAGAACCCGCTGTCTTTTTGTCTCCAGCATGACCTTTAAAGGTACGAGTAAGCGAGAATTCCCCCAACTTATGTCCCACCATATTCTCAGTTATATATATTGGTATATGCTGCTTGCCATTATGTACAGCAATAGTTAAACCAATAAAATCAGGTATTATAGTTGAGCGACGCGACCAAGTCTTTATTGGTCTTTTATCATTGTTTGCGCGAGCTGCCTGTATTTTGTTATAAAGGCTTGTATCAATAAATGGACCCTTTTTTACTGAACGTCCCATATGTCTTAACCCTTCTTAGAATACCGTTTCCGCACAATCATGTTGTCTGTGCGCTTATTTCTTCTGGTGCGAAATCCTTTTGTAGGCAATCCCCAAGGACTTACTGGATGTCTTCCTGCAGCTGTCTTTCCTTCACCTCCACCATGTGGATGATCAATTGGATTCATGGCCACACCACGAACTGTTGGTCTAATGCCACGCCATCTCTGTGCGCCGGCTTTACCAATCGATATTAAGCTCTGTTCATCATTTCCAACCACACCAACAGTCGCTCTACAATCAACATGTATTTTACGGATTTCACCTGAACGTAAACGAATTTGCGTGTAACTACCTTCACGAGCAAGTAATTGAGCAGATGCTCCTGCAGATCGTGCCAGTTGTGCACCCTTCCCTGGCTGCAATTCTATACAATGCACTGTGCTACCTATTGGTATATGACGCAGCTGCATTGCGTTACCAGTTTTAATGGGAACTTTAACTCCGCTTATTAATTTAGCACCAACCTCAATATCCTTTGGCGCAATAATGTAACGCCTCTCGCCATCCGTATAGCAGAGCAAAGCAATATTTGCGCTGCGGTTTGGATCATATTCTATTCTCTCAACATTGGCGACAATGCCATCTTTGTTGCGACGAAAATCAATTATTCGATAATTTCTTTTGTGCCCACCGCCTTTGTGGCGCAGCGTAATGCGGCCGGTATTATTACGTCCTGCAGCCTTCTGCTTTTTTTCTACAAGCTGTGGACAGGGCTTACCTTTATGTAAATCCTTATTAACAACTTTAATTACTGCGCGTCGACCAGGAGAAGTCGGTCTAACTTTTACCAGAGTCATTACTTATCCTCTCCCTGTGTAAATTCTGAGAAATTAATTTCCTGTCCTTGTTTAATGCTCACATATGCCTTTTTCCAATCAGCCCGCCGCCCTAAGAACCGTCCAAATCTTTTCTCTTTTCCTTTTACATTCGATATCTGCACTTTTGTAACTTCTATCTTTTGAGATTTCCAAAGATACTCTACAGCGGCCTTAATCTCATATTTATCAGCATTAGGTAGCACGCGAAAAATTATCTGATTATTTTTTTCCGCAATCAGTGTTGCTTTTTCGGAAATTTGAGGCGCTAAAATAATTTGCAGCGCTCTTTCATGATTAATACTACGTGATGTCATTTTAACGATTCCTCAAGCTTCACTGCAGCCTCACGGCTAATTAATACATGGTTATACCTTATTAAACTTACAGGATCTATCTGAGTTCTTTCGATAACGCTTACGGCTGGAACATTTCGTGATGACAAATATAGATTAGCCTCGATCTTTTCAGTAATAATCAACACATTCGTGAGATTTAATGTTTGTAGTTTACTAACAAACTCCTTGGTTTTGGGAGTATTCACCACAAATTCTTCTATTATATGCAATCTATTTTCACTGAATAATCGAGATAGAATCGCACTTATTCCTGCCCGATACATTTTTCTATTTACCTTATGAGAAAAATTTTCCTCAGGATTACTCGGAAAAATTCTTCCCCCACCCCTCCACAACGGATTAGAAGCAGCGCCCACTCTAGCTCTGCCTGTACCCTTCTGTCTCCATACTTTATGTGTAGACTTTGCTATATCCGATCGCCCCTTTTGAGCACGTGTACCACGCCTCGCATTTGACATATATGCTGTAATAATTTGGTGAACGAGCGTTTCATTGTAATCTCTTCCAAACACTAACTCAGAAATCGAGATATTACTAATCGTTCCATCAGAACCGATACATTTAGCTTCCACTGTGGGCCCCTATTCTTTGGCGATTTATATTTACTACCGAGTACACAATTTATTATTTATTGGTTTGTTTGCTTTTAATACCAGAGCGCAATATTACCACTGCTTCTTTAGCCCCTGGCACAGCACCCTTTACATGAATTAACTCTCTATCATAGTCTATACGTACAATTTCCAGGTTTTGGACTGTACATTTCTCACCACCAAGTCTTCCTGACATTTTTTTCCCTGGGAAAACTCGTCCTGGATCTTGCGCCATGCTAATGGAACCAGGAACGTTATGCGATTTCGAATTTCCATGACTTGCTCTATTTGACGAGAAATTGTGCCGTTTAATAGTTCCAGAAAAACCTTTCCCTATAGTTTTGCTAGTTATATCGACAAGTTGACCGACATGAAACATGTCCAATCCAAGCTTCATTCCTGCTTTCATTTCATCTAAAACTTCTGCATTGACACGAAATTCTTTAATAACACGACCGGCTTCCACCCCAGCGCTAGCAAAGTGTCCCTGTGTCGCTTTATTTAAGCGATTACCATGCTGCTTTCCATATGTTACTTGCACTGCATCATAACCATCAGTATCGTTTTTTTTAATTTGTGAAATTCGATTATTTGATACTTCTAGTACTGTTACAGGCAAACTATCTCCGTTATCAGTAAAAATCCTAGTCATCCCTACTTTTTTACCGATTAAACCTATACTCATTAATCTATTCCTTTGCTGTCATCTTCGTTAGAAAATTAGCATTAATATTATTTTAATACTTGATTTATAAATCTATAATTTAATCTCTACATCAACACCAGCGGGTAAATCAAGCTTCATCAGCGCATCTACCGTTTTATCAGTTGGGTCTAATATATCCATTAAGCGAAGATGCGTACGAATCTCAAATTGATCGCGCGATGTTTTATTTACATGGGGCGAGCGCAGCACATCAAATCGTTCAATTCGCGTCGGCAGAGGAACAGGCCCTCTAACAACTGCGCCTGTACGCTTTGCAGTTTCCACAATTTCCATTGCTGATTTGTCTATCAATCGATAATCAAATGCTTTTAGGCGAATACGTATTTTTTGATTTTGCATATAAATCCTGAGATTAGCTGATCCGCATTCAAATTCCAGAATCAGACCACTATCTAATTGCCAATAATTCTACTCGATAACTTTAGCTACAACACCGGCCCCAACAGTTCTGCCACCTTCACGAATCGCAAAACGCAACCCCTCTTCCATCGCAATCGGCGCAATAAGATTCACAGCCACCGAAACGTTATCACCCG
>NZ_JAGFJM010000055.1 GCF_024102715.1 Nitrosomonas communis | reverse complement strand
CATATTCACCAGACCTTAACCCCATTGAGCACAAATGGGCACAAGCCAAAGCAATCAGAAAACAACAAAACCAAACCGTTGAGCAACTCTTTAAAATTGAATCATTTTATGTGACGTAGGCTATATTTGACCGACAATAGACAGAAGCAAAATTTTGCTTAATGAAAAAAGCGCAGATCGTGAGTGGGCGGAGGGGAAATTAGCGTCTTCCTTAACTGCAGCAAGACAGTGATGACTGGCTGGATATGTTAGTCAAAACCATCGAGCTGTTTCGCTCAGCGGATGTCACTCACAGGCAAAGGACGTATGATATCGAAGCTGTTTGCGCAAATGTTAGTCAATACATAAAATTAATCGATTGTATTTGGCTCTAACCGCCGTTCATCCCACAAAGGTACACCAAATACATCATGGATAAAGTAATAAGAGACCGGAACACCTAATATCATCCCCCATAAACCAAAGCTGTGGTAAGCAATCAATAGAATAATGAGTACCAGCACCGGATTGAGTTTGAAGTGTTTACCATAGATCAAAGGATTAAGTCCGTAGGCCTCGATAATATGGATGACGGTTATCATGACCACTATTGCTATTGCTAGCGTCAGGCCACCGGTATTCAATGCAACCAGCACCATCGGTGTAGTGGAAATGAAAACGCCCAGCACCGGAATGAAACTGCAGACAAATACAATCAATGACAAAAGCGCTACCGAGGGTATGCCCAGAATGATCAAGCCCAACAACGTCAGGAAGGTATTTACACAGGCAATCATTGCCTGTGCCTGGATAGCGCGGCCAACCACATACGTGAAGCGAATTACCGGTTGCGCGGTTTCCTGATAAAAATCACGCAGCCGGGAATCATGCAGGCTTTTCATTAAATCGCCCAGGCGAACACTGTCAAACAGAATCAGGAAGCTGAATAATAGTGCAAGCAGCATGGTGCCGGTAGCTTGATAGAGATGATTGATAAATTTTGGCAGTTCCTCACGGACTTTACCCATCTGCTTTGTAATCAGAAAATTCACCAGCAGCTCTGCTTCCTTATCGTAATATTTTTTCAGTTTTTCCAGTGCAACTGCGGAGATGTGATTGTCGTTATCAAGTTCCGGGCGATCAATATCGGGAAGATTGATCGTTTCCTGAAACAATTTAAGTTCTCTATCTATCACGCGTTGAGTATTCTCGTCCAGAATGCTGCGCATATAACCATGTAATGAGCGCTCTACGCCAGGATATTTGCTGCCGATATCGCGCTTTAATTCCATCAGTTTCAGTCGCACCTCACTGATATTGTTCATAAAACGGCTGGCCTCGCCGATTACGCTGGGCGTAACATAGTGAACGAAGCTTCCTAGTACAACCAGAAAAAAAATATATACCAATGTCAGAGACAAACGGTAAGGCAGTTTCAGTTTGTCCCGGCCAAGGCGAACCAAGGGTATAGCGATGAAAGCAAGAACAAATGTAATAAAAATCAGTCCGAAAAAGTCACGCAATAACCATAACAAGCCGATTAGGATGAACCAGATCAGTATGCGACGGTTAGCTTCATAAAAACTATCCAAATTGAATGGCATTATTTAGATTCTTTGAGCAATTAATATTCGAGGAAGATTTGATCAAAAATTCCTTAATCAAATTGTTATTTCCAGCATAGCGATAAATAAATCTGTGTGCGGAAGTATAAAGGATAACCATGTTGCAAGATACCTCCTGCAACTGCCTGCTTATGGTTTTCAGGAGTCATTTGCTGCTTTGCCGCATGACTGTGGAAAGTATCGATACTGTCCGGACTCGGCTGCAGAAATGCAACGAAGAGCTGCCTGGATGTGCGTGTTGAGCATGCCCTACCTCAGAGCAGAGCACACGCCTGGCCTAACGAATTGTTCTGGTAAAAGAGGAAATTGCAGGAATCCCCCTATGCCATAGCTTCAGTAGGCATCACACTGGCAAGCAGCATGATTTGTGCTTCTTGATTGGGTTAGCTCAGTTACTGAATCAAACTATTCACCCTTGCCCAGTCAGATTCAGCTAGCACACAACCCGACCGCAAGATCGGCTCAGGATTGCCCATAGCAACTGGCTACCGCAGACGGACCGCTTGTTTTCATGCTCTGGTATTTTTCCCAGAAGGCGCTAGCGACCTGATGCACAGCTTTCGATGCAGACTTCTTTCGGTATCGCTCGAAATAACCCGGACCACCGTTATAAGTGACATAGGACAGGCGAGCCAGATAGTCGAAACTTCTATTCCTTTTGTGTTCATCCCTGGCCAAAACATAGTCTGTCAGATAATGGTGCAGAATCTCGTTTCCCGCTGAGGCGTTATAGCTGATATCGCTACGCAGAGCCGGAATTTCATAGAAACCGCGCCATACCTTCGGATTCACCTGCATAATGCCAACTGCGCCTGCAGGCGACGTAAGCGGTTCAATTCGGCCGCCTTTTTTGACGAATTGCCGCCAACAACTCTCCTGCCATGCAGTGGCAAGAGACAAATGGCGGAAGAATTCATGATACTTGTCTGTCAGGCCTTTGCTGCGAATGGTAGCGCTGACAGTATAATCAAGCAGATCTTCGACGAGCGGCAAGAAGGTTTCGATTTCACCAGCATCAGGCACCCAACTGTTAAGTTTTTTGATCAGGGCGCGGTCTGGTCCATCCGCCGCCCACACTGGGGCAAAGAAGAACCAGGTGCCACTATCAATATCTGGTGTTTGATTCGACACCGGCAGTGGCAACCCGAAGCCAAATAACCGGCGTAGTTCCGGGTCTACGTCGAGATGGTAAATAAGAGGATCCTCCTCAAACTCGGGCGCGAGCATGCGCGCCAGCCGGCGCAGGCCGTCAGCAGAAATCTCATAACCAACTTTTTCACTCACCTGATCCATCGCTTTTAGCGCATCTGCCGCTGTAACGAAACTCAGATAGCGGATCGCCTCTGTCCCCGGCAAAGTAGTCTTCATCTGCTGCAGAATAGGCGCAAGCCTTTCCCAGCTTTTCAGAAACAATCCACGCACCGGGTCTGCAGTTCCCTCCTTCCAGCCGATCAAACTTTCTGTCAGATCGTAACGGCCGTCGAGCAAAACCTCGAGCAGCGCCCGGCGTAAATCTATCTGTTCGGTGTCTTGTGCCACCCGCTTGATCACAAAGGTTAAGAATGCATCCCAACGCTGCCAGGCTGCTTCCCAGCGCAACATTTCCTCTGAAGTCAGCGCTGGTTCGGCAAGAGGACGTATCGGTTGGCCAGCCATCTCGGGAATACTGATTTGCAGGGTTAACACGAGCCCCTCCTGGACGATTTCCAATCCGGAAAACTTGATCGATTCCAGCGTACGCTGCGCGTCATTAACGCCGCTAGTGGCAAGCATCAGAGGGATAAGCGCCCGGATCTCCTGCAGTGGCGCAGTGAGATCTACTTTCAACGCCGCTAATCGTGAATGGACATACGGTGTAACCCAGTCCCACAGCGCGCCACTTACCAGAGGTTTGTTTCCTTCCCGATCGAGCAGATTCGAGTCGACTATTCGAAATTCGACCGTGGCTTGCTCCGGAACGATGGCAGGCTCCAAAAAGACTTCAATGAATCCCCGCCACTTAGGGAGGTGCCAGCAGCCGCTGGCGATCCTTTGCCCAAACCTTGCTTTGACCGCAGTAACGATCCGGATTTGATCAGCATGTGGACCAATTTGTGGATCAGAAAGAACAAGAGTGCTGCAATCCGTTTGTCCGTCAAGTATTTGCGCTGTATTACCTTGAGCGGTATAAATCTGTTCGAGTAAGATGCGGCGCAGAAACTGATCATCCAGCTTCAACGGCACACTAATTTCACTTGCACCTGCGCCGCTAGTCAACAGCAGCAACACCACCGGCAACAGAATCCAGCTTTTCAGTAAATTTGCCCAGTATGAGCTAATACTGGCCATCGGAAAGGAGAAAAGCGGCAATTGTTACAGCCATACTGCACTTCTTGCATGCCAGACATTTATCGGCAATCGCATGCAGCGTGATAGAGCGGCACAGCTATTCACGTTTGCTACGCTGGCTGAAGGTACAGTGACGTCCATGCTTGGTTGTTCTTGCCGATATCATTCCTTAGCTGGCGCCTTTTCCGGCTCCACACTGTCAATCTGCGGTATGGCCTTTTGCGGATGCTGCTTGACCATCCGCTTCAATTTATCGTCCTTCCTCGCCCCATGGACCCCGCTCTGCTGTATTTCCATACCAGGCGGCAATTCCTGCAATTCGGCTGTTCTGCGCTCAAGCTCAAGCTCAAGCTCAAGCTCAGCTTCAGCTGCAAGCCAGTCATCAAGCTCATGCCCCGGGACGCCGCCACGCTTCTGGTAATGGTAATAGGCAGCCTCGCGAATCATTGCCTCGCGCTGCTCAAGACTAAAAGTTCCTTGCCATGTCATATCACGATTAATTTGCTGGTTAACAACAGTACGTGTCTGTTTAGCCATGTCTTTATCCTCCATCGTTGAAGATGAGGAGCGCGAAACGAACGGACCAAGACCGCAAGTTGAGCGCTCCTTGAAACTGCCAGATTAGGCTACACCCCTAACACCGGCGACCAGAGCCGTTGATATAAAGGAAAAATAAACGCTTTCTTGCTCGGGCTCTGAAATTTTTATAGTCTATCGGAATACAATCGCTAAAAAAATACGTACAAACACGTAGAAATAACCGTTATAGATCAGTTGATCAGAAATCTTTTTGACTCAAGCAATGGGTAAGACGTCAAAAGCTACATATATTTCTTCTTCAACAGCGAGACGCTCATTTTAATGTCGCTGATGTTTGTTTATTTGTTATCCTGAACAAGTACAAGTATGTCAGTTTAGATACTTTCCCATAAGCCGCTATGCCAATAACGCCGTCTTGCTCCCGTGGCAAAAAACGATGCTAACGGAAAAGCTGGTTTGCATTGCCTGGAATTGAACAATGAAAATTATTAGTGTTAACGACATTCAGAAGCTGATCAAAATCATTGGCCTTAAGGCTTTTTTTGACAGACTGATTACGGCTGTGGAAAGCGATTTTTCCCGTTGGGGAGCGTTCCATAAATCCGTGCGCCATGCAACGTATTATGCACAAGGCGCGATTGAACTGATGCCTTGCGCAGATGATCGTTTCTATGCATTCAAATATGTCAATGGCCACCCCGGTAATCCAGCACAAGGCAAGTTGAGCGTGGTCAGCATCGGTCAGTTAAGCGATACCGCTACAGGCTATCCGCTGCTGCTAAGCGAAATGACTTTGCTGACCGCTTTCCGCACAGCAGCAACGGGCGCTCTGGCAGCTAAATATTTGGCCCGGCAAGATGCTCAGTCTTTGGCAATCATCGGTACTGGAGCAGAAGCAGAGTTTCATGTAATGGGTTTTAGCACTCTTTTCCCGTTACAGGAAATACGTTATTTCGATATCGATACAGCGGCTATGGCTAAATTTTCTCGCAATATGGCACCGTACGCTTTCGAATTAATACCCTGCACCAGCATTCGGGAAGCTGTCCACAATACCGATATGGTCATTACGGCAACAGCAGCAAAGAAACCGCAGATCTTGTTCGAATTGCAGGATATCGCGCCAGGGACACATATTCATGCCATGGGCGGCGATTGTCCCGGCAAAACCGAGCTAAGCCGGGTGTTGCTGGAAGCAGCGAAAATCGTCGTTGAATATACTCCGCAAGCATTAAAGGAAGGTGAAGTACAACAGTGCGATGCGAGTGATATTTACGCTGAGTTATGGGAACTCGTCACTAACCGCAAGCAGGGCAGGGAAAATGCTGCTGAAATTACCGTGTTCGATTCGATTGGCTTTGCCCTGGAAGATTTTGCAACACTGCGTTTAGTGTATGAACTGGCTATAGAACATCAAATAGGCAGCGAAATCGCATTACTGCCCGAACCACACGATGCGAAAGATTTGTTCAGTGTGTTATTGCTTACTTCCTGACTTTCTCCCCGAAAAATAAGAACCGATTGTTAATCTGCATAAAACACTTCGACAACCGTTCTCATCAGATGCAGCGTTTTGGCGTGCCGATCGCTTTCCGGATTGAATTCGCTGATCTCCAGGCCGCAGAGCTTAGTATGACGCTTCACCGCGGCCAGCGCAGCCAACAGCGCGGCGGCTTTAATCCCGCCCGGCACAGGTGTCTCTACACCCGGCGCATCTTCAGGATCGATTAAATCCAGGTCGAGACTGATGCCTATCATCCTGCAAGTGCTACTTAATTGCTCAATGGCCGCAAGCAGTGTTTGCGAAAAATCACTGATTTGATCAGCAAAAATAATCTTGACATTGGCCTGTTGCAAAAGAGCATATTCACCTGCTTCATAACTGCGTACACCGATCAGCAGCAGATTCTCCGGCTGAATAAAACGGTCAGTGGGATACACTGCGCTCAGACGCTCATCTGCTTTGCCCAACAACGCAGCAACCGGCATGCCATGTATGTTGCCGGAAGGTGTGGTGGCAAAAGTATGCGCGTCCATATGCGCATCAAGCCAGATTAAGCCTAGTTCGTTGCTGTGCGGCAATCCCTGCAACACCCCCGCCCAGGTGCCGAGCGCACATGAATGATCGCCGCCAATCACCAGAAAAGGGTGCCGTGTTTCAGTCCAGTAGCAGGTAAATTGACTTGCTTTCTGGTAGAGTTGAAATAACCTGGTTTCTTTTAAACCCTTCTTTTCTGGATACAGCATATGCCATTGCAACTGTAGTCCAGCATGCGCCGGCTGCCGCTCAAACTCATCGCGCAACAATTCTGCCGCATAGCCGCACGCCTGCACCGGCCCACCCAGACCGGAAGCAATTCCCAGTGTTTGTATGCATGTCGTCATAAAGCAATGATGGCACAGTTGGCGGATAATGTCTCCAAGATGAAACCGATCGCTTTTTATGCCAGCCATAGCCATACGAAATCAACGGATTAAGCAACCTATCGATTTTCATAATGTTGCTGCGTAAACGGCTACTGGTGATAGTCCATTAACCCCTACGTCGATTACGTTAACTGGATGGCAGTAATGAAGATTCCTCAACTTTGCGCAATCTCCGGCATGGTAGACTGCCTTTTGCTAGAAAGAAGACAGTGATAACAGTTCAGTAGCCGACATGCAGGCACCGCCTAACGCCACTTTTTCAACTTCTGGTGAGCTGTCAATTGTCCAGCTCTATCTGTCCCCGCGCTTCGCCCGCAGGGTTTTTCACGCTGTGTACATTCACGTAGGTTCTCCCATTACGCATTGCCTCGACAAGTTCCTGTATAGTTGCGCCGCAGCTTGTGTCGACAATATTCACATTTGTGAGAGTCGCTTCAATCTCAACCCTGCCTTCGACCCCTCCACTCACTTCACCTGCCAAAAAAGCCACTACCGGTCCATTCTCGCCAACCGATGCACAATGGATATGTGCTCCTGCGACGCCAAGCAAACCTATCGCTTCTTTTTTACGGGCTTTAATCTTAAGCTCGTAACCTATCATTGTATGGTCACTATTCACTTCAAACCGCACCTTTCCCTGAACCCGGGAATCCACAGGCATGACTTCCTGCCCTCCGGAAAGCCTGGCCTTGAATTCAAGCGTATCGTGGGTATAAGCGCTGCTAGCCAAGAGTATAAGGACTAGCAGCGAGGATAGGGTAATAGTTGCTTTCATGAGTTAATCTCCTTTTGTCCTTTTGTCCTTTTGGTTTATTGAATATTTTCTTGTGAAAAATTCTTTATTGAGTCCAAAATAAGGCATAGGGAAAATAACTACTTTTTCCGCTATCTTGATAGCATATTAAAATATGCTGGCTAAAAAAATACGTGCAAACACGTAGAACCCTCTTCAATTGACAAACAATCAAAAAATCCTTGTTAGTTCAAACATGGAATACGTCGTAAGCCAAATGCATTTTTTACCTTTCGGGTAAAAGACACTCAAAGAAAGCTAGCGCAGAAATGTAACCAGACGACTCGAAGAGAAACGGTGGAGAAGCGTTTGAAGAAAGAAGAGAAATCAATATTAACCAGGTGTGATAACAGTTATTCGCAGCAGATGTAGAATATTTGGCAAGTTCTCGTCTATCGTTCATGCGTCATTCTGACAGCCCTGGCTCTGCCTACATCCTGCAATACATCGGAGCAGCATCACATGACGGAAGAATTTAAGGCATTTATAAAGCAACTCGAAGCCGAAACCATTCCCCCGCACAAGCAAGCGGTGCTGACATGTTCGATGCCACGATCTCGAGAAAAGAAGAGGATTACACCCGGGCAGCGGATTTGGCAGCGCAGCTCTCCAAGATATTCGCCAGCAAGGAGGATACAAAATACCATGCGGTGCAATTCGTGAATCCGATGGCCACCTGAAAATAGAGCTCCTGCCATTAGTGCCAACTGCAAACACGGCATCCACCTAGCGTGCAGCAAATGCCAGATTGATTTAATTCCAATCTAAAAACCCCATCTTTGGAGCAATCAAAAGGCCAGCACGTTAATCATCCGGCTGGCCTTTCCATGTTGACGCTGCCTACGCTAGCAGAATGTCAGCATTTCCATATTTTCTACTTCTGATTGCAATTTTCTCAATCATCACGAGTTGTTAATTGGAACATCATGATAGGTTTTAACATGAGGCCCGAGATAGACTCGAGAATATATTCTTACTAGTGAGAGGCCAACGATAACAAAACTCAAAGCCAGGACAAAAGCGAACAACACCTGGTCTGTATGAATATGCGTGAAAACAAGATCTATGCCGAGGAAAGAGGGTGTAATCGGGAAACCCATCAGTCCCAAGCAGGCAAGCAGAAAAATAAAAGCCTGTCCAGGGTGCTCGTAAACATGACCGTGCTTTCCTTTCAGGTCAGTTCCGGGTTCCAGTCTGCTCGTCCAGCTCAGACAAAGGAACCCGATCAAGCCTGCAAGAGCTACACCACTCAGGAAGATTTGAAGCTCCAGATCTGTCACCTCTTCATAGAACGACATCGCCAACGCCATCCATAGATAGTTCATGATAATGAAGAACCAACTGAGACGAGGGCTCATCCTCTCAGTGAAGGACTTGAGTACCACAACAAGACCTATCAGGGCAAAGAGTGTCGGCAGGACTGATTGCACCTCAGCCGGCAGTGATTGCTTGAAGTGCAGACAGGCGAGCCCACCGAGAAAAGTTGCGGTCACAATCAGGAATCCTTGAACTCCCGACAATACAAGATTCAATTTGCGACCAATCCACTTCACGGGATCCCAGAAAAATACGTACATGAAAGAATCCAGATTGAATTCTTTTATGCCCAGCATATACAGGGAGTACCCGATCCCTTTGAAAGTTGTGTGCTCATCGGAATACTGTCGAGGAACAAAGTGATAAAACTGATCCCGAATGAGATAAGTTACTACCGATGGCGAGACCAGCAGTTGATAGCAACGCAGGAATGCATTACCTGCAAAATGAATCAAGGCAACATCATAAAAACCCAACGCGATTTCGATGAAGATGATCCCGATCTGCGCGATTGAAGAGTAAGCAATCTGCGTTTTAATCGACGACTGTACGCGAGCAATAAACGTAGCAACAATACTGGTAAACAAGCCGAGCAGGGCTACGACTGTCACGATGGCTATCTGGCTTTCCCAGAAAGGATAAGTGCGAAGCAGAAGAAATGCTCCCAGGTGTGCTGAAAGAGAGCCATAGAAGATTGCACTGGATGGTGTCGGCCCCTCCATCGCACGCGGCACCCATGAGGAAAATGGGAGCTGGCCCGATTTAACTGCGGCAGCCAGCACCAACATAAGAGATATCAGAATGCCCACTTCGGCGTTATCCTGGAGGGCCTGACTAACTAGTTCCGGGTGCAGCAACTTCGAGAACATGATGTTTTCATGCCACAGATGATGACTCATCCAGATAACCAGGATCAGCCCCATATCGGCAACGCGAAATACGGTAAATACCTTCAAGGCATTTTTTACCGGCAGATACCGTCCTCTATAGAATCCGATCAACAGGAAGGAGGTGATTCCAAATACTTCCCATCCGATGAAAAGGGTCTCAAAATTTCCAGAGAATATGATGACGTTATAGCCGATATAAAAGAACAGAATCGTATTAAAAAAGCGTTTATAACCCTGTTCTCGATGCAGATACCATCTGGAATACACCGTTATCATGAAAACCAGAAAAGAACCGACAAAGAGGTAAACTGCGGTGATCTTATCGAAATATAGTGAAATGAAAAACTGATAACGTTCCGTATCATAAAGAATAAGCTCAACTGTCTGGAGCGTCGGATAACCGCCAGCCAGCCAGAGAGCCATGAATGCCCAACCAATAACCATTTGGATGCCCGTGGTAGAGTAGGCTATCCACGAGATAGCATCCTCCTTCCGCGGTGGAATAATCATGCTCAGGACAAATCCAATTAATGGAATGAATATGAACAGTTTGAGCAGGGATGTCAGTAGCGGTGTCATTTTTTTTCCTTATCAATGAAGTAGACGGGTAAATTCTCTTGGGTTGCTTCGACAATGTTGGTGAACTCTGCTTTCTTAGCACCTTCCATCAATTTCGGAATATCCGATATGGTTTCCAGTCCCTGCAACAAGGGCTTATACACAGTCGAGAAGTTTCCGTCC
>NZ_JAGFJM010000045.1 GCF_024102715.1 Nitrosomonas communis | reverse complement strand
TGACGATGAAGAGGAAGATGACGAGGCTGAAGAAAGTGAAGAAGAAAGCGGAGAAGGTGATAAAGAAGAAGCTGCTGATGAAGAAGGCGCCACTGATGAGGACGAGGATTAATTTGGCGTTAACTTCATAGGGGCTGAAAATTTAGATCATTTTGCTTTGAGAGAAACCCGCGCGAGGTTATGTTTGCGCGGGTTTCTCTATTTGCATCTGAAAATCTGAGCGAAAGATTAGGCAATCTCAACTCATTGCAAAGCTGCTCGTTTCTTTACGCTGCTCAGAGTAAAATAATTACATAGATAGGTAGTTGCTTAAAACTAGAAGGGAAAATCAGTGACTGTTATACGTTTGCCAGATGGTTCAGAGCGGATATTTGATCATTCGGTGACTGTTTTGGAGGTTGCGGAATCAATTGGTGCCTGCCTTGCACGCTCAGCATTAGCAGGAAAAGTGAATGGTAAATTGGTTGATTTGTCTAATCGTATCGAAACAGACTGTGAACTGATTCTTATTACAGAGAAGGATGCTGAAGGTCTGGAGATCATTCGTCATTCAAGCGCACATTTATTAGCACATGCTGTTAAGGAGTTGTTTCCAGATGCGCAAGTAACCATCGGGCCTGTTATAGAAGACGGTTTTTATTATGATTTCTCGTATAAACGTCCCTTTACACCGGAAGATCTCGTCATAATAGAGAAAAGAATGGTAGACATTAGCAGGCGAAATCTAAAAGTTGAGCGCAAAGAGTGGGAGCGTTCTGCCGCTATAAATTTTTTCAAAAATCAGGGAGAGCAGTATAAAGCTCAAATAATCGAAGCGATACCCGAAAGTGAAGCTATTTCCCTTTATTCACAAGGTGATTTTATTGATTTATGTCGCGGTCCTCATGTGCCATCTACATCCAAACTAAAAGTTTTTAAATTGATGAAAGTAGCTGGTGCGTATTGGAGGGGCGATTCTCATAATGAGATGCTGCAAAGGATATATGGAACAGCATGGGTGCGGAAGGAAGATCAGGATGCATTTCTACGGCGTATAGAAGAGGCTGAAAAGCGTGATCACCGCAAATTAGGTAAACAATTAGATCTATTTCACATGCAGGAAGAAGCGCCTGGAATGATCTTTTGGCATCCCAAGGGTTGGATTCTCTGGCAGCAAATCGAGCAGTATATGCGTCAAATACTGAATCAGAGTGGTTACTTGGAAATTCGTACTCCTCAGGTTCTTGATAGATTTTTGTGGGAATGTTCGGGTCATTGGGAAAATTTTCGTGAGAACATGTTTGTTACAGAATCTGAAGAGCGGCACTTTGCGATCAAGCCTATGAATTGTCCTGGCCATGTCCAGGTATTTAATCAAGGGATCAAAAGTTATCGTGATTTGCCTCTTCGTCTTGCCGAATTTGGATCATGTCACCGGAATGAAGCGTCAGGGGCCTTGCACGGTCTTATGCGCGTACGAGCTTTTACCCAGGATGATGCGCATATATTTTGTGCAGAGGAGCATGTTCGAGCTGAAGTGATTCAATTTATCGATTTGCTGCAACGTGTGTATAAAGATTTTGGGTTTCATGAAGTTTTAGTCAAGCTATCTACTCGCCCGCAAAAAAGAGTGGGAGCTGAAGAGCAGTGGGATAAGGCGGAATCGGCGTTGCGTTCCGCTTTAATTGAGAAACAGCTTGATTGGGAGCTGCAGCCAGGAGAAGGCGCCTTTTATGGTCCTAAAATAGAGTTTTCATTGAAAGATAGTATCGGGCGAGTGTGGCAATGTGGCACATTGCAGCTGGATTTTTCAATGCCAGATAGGCTAGGTGCAACTTATGTTTCTGAAGATAATTTGAAAAAAACACCAGTAATGCTGCATCGAGCAATTTTAGGTTCATTAGAGCGATTTATCGGTATTCTTATTGAGAATTATGCTGGTGCACTCCCACTATGGCTTTCTCCTATTCAGGTAATAGTTCTAAATATTTCTAAGAACCAGATAGATTATGCGCAACGTGTAGTGAATGAGCTTAGGTATCATGGTATCCGTGCAGATTCGGACTTGAGAAATGAAAAAATAAACTATAAAATTCGTGAACATAGTTTGCAGAAACTACCCTATCAAATAATTGTAGGGGATGTTGAGGTAAAGGATAATGTCGTTTCTGTACGCAGCCGGTCAAATATTGATCTCGGTCAGATGCCATTGCAGATATTGATTGATCGGCTAAAAGTAGAAATCTTGGAAAAGATAAGTTAATTTTATATAGATAGCCCGGAGGAATTGCCATAAGTCAGGAAAAAAATGTACGTATAAATGAGGAAATTAATGCTCCCGAGGTACGATTGATTGGTATAGATGGCGAGCAAATCGGTATTGTTACGCTTGCTGCTGCAAATGCACTTGCCGAAGAAAATGGTGTGGACTTAGTTGAGATTGCGCCAGGAGCACAGCCACCAGTATGCCGCTTAATGGACTATGGGAAATATTGCTATCAAGAAAGTAAAAAGAAGCACGATGCAAAGCTTAAGCAAAAGCAGATTCAAATCAAAGAAATTAAGTTTAGACCGAATACAGATGAAGGTGATTACAGCATCAAATTGCGTAATTTGATTAATTTTCTGAACGAGGGTGATAAGGTAAAAGTTACCTTGCGGTTTAGGGGACGCGAAATGGCGCATCAAGAATTTGGTATTCGTCTGTTGGAACGAGTAAAAGATGACCTTCAACTCCATGCGATAGTGGAGCAATTCCCTAGATTGGAGGGAAGGCAAATGGTGATGGTATTATCACCCAAAAAGAAGGAAGTGAAAAAAGGTAAATCGAAAGAATTAAAGCAAGAGAATAAAAATTCTACAGCTATAATCACTTCGTAAACTGCTAATCACTATTATTGAACAACAAGAACTAGTGTATTAGTTTTTAGAATTTATAAAAATAAGTGATTCTGGGTTTTAAAGCTTTCTAACTAAATAGAGACACCTTGAGTCATATTAATAAAATAGGAGTTAGATCATGCCTAAAATGAAAACCAAAAAAAGTGCCGCTAAGCGCTTTAAAGTAAGGGCTGGTGGTAATATTAAGCGATCCCAAGCATTTAAACGGCATATTTTAACCAAGAAAACTACCAAAAACAAACGGCAGTTACGTGGGACTACTAGTGTCCATTCAAGTGATATAGCATCTGTGCGTGCTATGTTACCTTACGCATAAGGAGATTTTCAATGCCAAGAGTGAAGCGTGGTGTAACAGCTCATGCACGACATAAAAAAATACTTAAATTAGCGAAGGGGTATCGAGGCCGCCGTAAGAATGTTTATCGTGTAGCTAAAGAAGCGGTTATGAAAGCGGGCCAATATGCATACCGCGATCGTCGTCAACGGAAAAGACAATTTCGTGTTTTATGGATTGCACGTATTAATGCAGCTGCACGTGAGTATGGTATGACATACAGTAATTTTATGAATGGCATAAAAAAAGCTGGTATTGAGTTGGATAGAAAAGTGCTAGCTGATCTTGCTGTTTTTGATAAAACTGCTTTTGAGAAGATAGTAGAAAAGGCCAGAATAAATCTGGCGCTCTAATTTAGTTAAAACAATAAGTTAAGGGAGATCAAGGAGAAGAGCGCTTGATCTCCCTTTTTCTTGCATGATTTAGCATATTACTTTTATGAAAAACCTGGAAAATCTTGTAAGTGAAGCAGTTATTCTGATAGATAGAGTGGAGAATGCAACTGAGCTCGAGCAAATCAAGGTTCGCTATCTGGGTAAGGAAGGGGAATTAACTAAATTGCTTAAAGGACTAGGAGCGCTTCCGCAAGCTGATCGGCCGGTTATGGGCAATCTGATTAATCAAGCTAAAAAATTATTGGAGGAGGCGCTTGATCGAGGTCAGAAAATTATTGAAGAAAAGGAAATGATAGCGCGGCTAGAAGGAGATGCGCTAGATGTGACATTGCCTGGGCGCGGACTGGGTATCGGTGGCTTGCATCCAGTATCGCGAGTATTGGTGCGTATTGAATCGCTATTTCGCTCGATTGGCTTTGCTGTCGCTTCAGGTCCAGAAATTGAGACTGATTTTTATAATTTTACTGCACTTAATATTCCAGAAAATCATCCTGCTCGTGCAATGCACGATACTTTTTACGTGGATAATGTGAATTTGTTGCGTACTCATACATCACCAGTTCAAATCCGCTATATGAAGGACCATCAACCACCTATAAAAATCATTGCGCCAGGACGCGTATATCGCTGTGACTCTGATGTAACGCATACGCCCATGTTTCATCAAGTGGAAGGGCTATGGATGGACGAAAATGTTAATTTTTCAGCTCTGAAAGGGATATTGATAGACTTTATGCAAAATTTTTTCGAACGTAAGGATTTGCCCATACGCTTTCGGCCATCGTTCTTTCCGTTTACAGAGCCTTCTGCAGAAATGGATATTGGTTGTGTCATGTGTGATGGAAAGGGCTGTAGAGTATGCAGCAATACAGGATGGTTGGAAGTGCTGGGTTGTGGCATGGTACACCCGAATGTTTTGAAACATGGTGATATGGATAGTGAAAAATACACTGCTTTAGCCTTTGGTCTGGGAGTGGAAAGGTTGGCAATGTTACGATATGGGGTAAATGATTTACGGCTATTTTTTGAAAATGATTTACGTTTTTTAGAGCAATTTAATTAAATAAATTTTCTCATTCGTTCATTACAGCTTTACTTATAAATTATTGCCATGAGATTTTCTGAGAATTGGCTTCGCACGCTGGTAAATCCGGTTTGTTCAAGTGATGGGCTGGCGCAAATATTAACAATGATAGGTCTAGAAGTTGAGAGTGTGGAGGCTGCGGCTCCACCCTTCGATGAGGTAGTTGTGGCTGAGGTGGTATCTGTCCAGAAACATCCGGATGCAGATCGCCTCAGTGTGTGCCAGATAGATGTAGGAGCGGTTGATAATAAACTGCTTCAAGTAGTATGTGGTGCGCAAAATGTTGATGTTGGAATGAAAGTGCCTTGTGCCTTGGTTGGTGCTCATTTGCCTGGCATTGTTATCAAGCAAAGTAAATTACGTGGTGTGGAATCTTCTGGTATGTTGTGTTCCGCAAAGGAACTAGGGTTGAGTGAAAGGGCAGAGGGTTTGCTTTTATTGCCCAAGGATGCGCCAACTGGTATGAATTTTAGGGATTTTTATACGCTTGATGACAAAGTTTTTTCGCTGAAGCTTACGCCAAATCGCGCAGATTGCCTCAATGTCTTCGGGGTGGCACGAGAGATAGCAGCAATTACCGCAGTAGATTTTGTTTTACCAGACATTGAGCCAGTTAAGAGTGAAATCAACGATGCTATAACCGTATGCGTTAGTAATCCTGAGATGTGCCCACTTTATTGTGGCAGGGTAATTCGTGAAGTATCACTTAATGTATCGACGCCGCTGTGGATGACTCAACGATTAGAGCGAGGCGGAATACGTGGGATTAATGCGGTAGTGGATAGCCTTAATTACGTCATGCTGGAAATGGGGCAACCAATGCACGCATTTGATTTTGCAAAAATTGCAAGTGTACGCCCAGGAAAAGTTTATGTGCGTTATGCAAAAAGCGGCGAGTACTTAGAATTGCTGAATGGAGAAAAAGTTGAGTTGCAGCCAGATATGTTGATAATCGCTAGCGAGAATGGACCATTAGCATTGGCTGGAATCATGGGAGGGATTCAAAGTGGCGTGCAGTTAGAAACTACAGATTTATTGTTAGAAAGTGCATTTTTTTCTCCTGAAGTGATAAGTGGAAAATCATTTCGCTTAGGTTTCAGTTCGGATTCTGCCCACCGGTTTGAGCGTGGAGTTAATTTTGCTGCGACACGAAATGCTTTAGAGCGGGCAACTCATTTAATTCTAAGTATCTGTGGGGGTAAAGCTGGTCCGATTACTGAGGTTAAAAATGCATTACCAGAACGTAACATCGTAAAGGTTCGCCTGGGTCGTATAAAACGATTGCTGGGGATTGATATGGTAAGCAGACAGATTGCGGAGATTTTTGCGCGCTTGAAATTCACTTTTTTCGTTGAAGGTGATGTTTTTCATGTTACACCGCCACCTTACCGTTTTGATCTGAAGATAGAAGAAGATTTTATCGAAGAGGTAGCGCGCATCTATGGATACGATAATATTCCTGCAAGATTACCGTGTCCAGTGATGTCCATGCTTCCAGAATCTGAGACTATTAATTTTTCTTCTGCCAGATTAAAGCATATTTTAATAGACCGGGATTATCGTGAAGTAATCAATTACGCGTTTGTGGATGCTAATTGGGAGTTAGATTTTGCAAATAATATGTCACCCGTGGCGTTGAAAAATCCAATTGCGAGTCAAATGAGCGTAATGCGTAGTAGTTTAATCGGAGGACTTGTTGCTAACTTGCAATTTAATCTTAATCGCAAGCAGAATAGAGTTCGAATATTTGAGATCGGATGTTGTTTTACTAACAATGAAGACAATTATCAGCAAACCGAGAATATTGCCGGCCTTTGTTATGGAGATGCAGCGCCAGAGCAATGGGGACAAATTGCTAGAAGTATTGATTTTTTTGATGTCAAGATGGATTTAGAGTCTCTATTCTGGCCGGAGCGGGTAAGATTTGAGAAATTTTCCCATCCAGCTCTGCACCCTGGTAAGGCAGCCCAAATTTATAGGGGGAATAGAATTGCAGGTTGGTTAGGGGAAATGCATCCACGCTTGCAGAGAAAGTATGATTTATCCAGATCTGCGATATTATTTGAGCTGCATACTGATTCTTTATCCACAAGAATTTTGCCGAAAGTTAAAAAACTTTCCAAGTTTCCCCCTGTGCAACGTGATATCGCAATTGTTGTAGCTGATCATATAAGCGCCCATATGCTGCTGGAAAGTATGAATACTGAGAAAGCGGCAATTGTTTCTGAAATTCGCCTTTTTGATATTTATAGTGGAAAGGGAATGGAGCCCGGGAAAAAGAGTCTTGCTTTTCGTATTTTGTTACAAGATGCTGAAAAGACTCTAATCGACAAGGAAATAGATGATGCGATTGCAAAATTGATTAGCATATTAGAATCTAAATATAATGCTAAGTTACGGGGATAATCTCACGCTGAGGATCCAGTTATTAAAGGGTATTCTTGGTGTTTCCCTATGTCGATTTTTATTGATATCAATATTAATATCCATCTCTCTCAAGTTGGAAGAGTCTCGTAATCTTTGATGCATGAATTGCATAGATAATGTATTGGTTCTAAATATATTTTGTTTACGAGCTAAAATTTGTTCATATAGGTAGGATAAACATGGCGTTAACAAAAGCAGAATTGACTGATCTGTTGTTTGAAAATGTAGGGCTCAATAAACGAGAAGCTAAAGAAGTGGTGGAATCCTTTTATGAGGAATTACGTATGGCCCTTCAAAAAGGGGAAGGAGTTAAACTTTCTGGCTTTGGTAATTTTCAACTGCGTACTAAGCCTCAACGGCCTGGACGTAATCCTAAAACGGGTGAAGAAATTCCCATTTCAGCGCGTCGTGTAGTTACTTTTCATGCTAGTCAGAAACTTAAGTCAATGGTAGAGAAGAACTATCATGGGAAACATGAAGCCAAATAGTGTTTCCTTCCCATAACAACGAAACAATATTTTACCATTAGAAAAATAAATGAATAATGGAGTCAAATCTTGTTTTGTTGTAGGATTAAGAGCAAAAATTGTCTGATTGAAATCAATTAAGAAACATGGAAGATCAGCGTTATTATCACCATCAAGTTGATGCCTATATGACTCTTTTTATTGTGAATGATATGCACAATCGCTTGCAATCTAGTGCTGTGTCAATGCTCGTTAAGTCAACTGAAACTTCAGATGCAGAGGTGGTGGCTGTATAATGAAATCAAGAGAGTAGTGCTTGCGCTTCTTTCTTGATTTGTTGTATGGGCGATTCTAATGTCAGAGTTTGTATTTGCTATAATCTAACTCATCGGGGCGTAGCGCAGCCTGGTAGCGTACTTGCATGGGGTGCAAGTGGTCGGAGGTTCAAATCCTCTCGCCCCGACCAACCTAATTTTACATCATGGGATGAATGTATTGCTTAGAGAAAGGGTGTTAGGTATTTTGATGTGGTGAAGTGTTAATTTAGTCAGCTAGTTTATTGAGTCTTTTATGAATAGCAATTAGGAATTAGATTTAAATATAATATCTTGATTTTTCATTAATTTTATAAAGTTAATTCAAATGCGCATATTGCTCAGTAATGATGATGGGTATTTTGCGCCAGGTCTTGCGTGTCTTGCGAATGCCCTTTCTAGTATAGCTGATATAATTGTGGTGGCTCCTGAGCGTGACCGCAGTGGCGCAAGTAATTCTTTAACACTTGATCGTCCACTTAGTTTGCACAAGTCACATAATGGTTTTTATTATGTTAATGGTACACCGACAGATTGTGTGCATCTGGCAGTGACCGGCATGCTAAATGATTTGCCGGATATGATCATCTCTGGTATTAATGATGGTGCTAACATGGGGGATGATACAATCTACTCTGGAACTGTTGCCGCCGCCACTGAGGGATTTTTGCTCGGCATACCCTCAATTGCTGTATCCCTTGTGAGTGCTTCTCGTGGTAATTTCACAACTGCAGCAAATGTTACATTGAATATGGTGAAACGATTCATGGAGGAAAAATTTCATGTTCCTATTCTGCTGAATATCAATGTCCCTGATATCCCGCAAGAGCGTTTACAAGGAGTTGAAATAACGCGACTGGGGCGGCGTCACAAGGCTGAAGCAGTTATTAAATCTCGCAGTCCACGCGGGGAAACTGTTTATTGGGTAGGCGCTGCGGGTGCCGCACAAGATGCGGGCGAGGGAACAGATTTTTTTTCCATCCAGAATAACTGTGTGTCGGTAACTCCCTTGCAAATAGATCTCACGCGATATGATCAAATAGGTTATCTGAAAGATTGGTTGAAGTTATCATACTAACTCTGTTTAGATTGGGAAAATATAACGGGAGATATTGATTTGTGAGCATGCGTCATTCTGGTATTGGCATGACATCACAGCGAACGCGGATGCGTATGGTGCAGCGTTTACGTGAACAAGGCATTACCGATGAAACAGTATTGGCTGTAATGAATGCCATTCCTCGTCATCTTTTTGTTGAAGAAGCGTTAGCATCTAGAGCCTACGATGATGTGGCATTACCAATTAATTTCGGTCAAACAATTTCAAGTCCATGGACGGTAGCAAGAATGACCGAGCTTCTTCGTGCAAATTCGAATCTTGGCAAGGTGCTTGAAATAGGTACTGGCTGTGGCTACCAGGCTGCATTGCTAGCGCAACTTGCGCAAGAAGTCTATTCAATTGAACGTATCGGGCCGTTGCTTACTCGTACACGTATACGTTTGCGTGAGCTAAGAATCAGCAATATTTATTTGAAGCATGCGGATGGATTACATGGTTTTCCGGAAGCTGGACCATTTAACGGTATCATGATGACGGCGGTGATTACTCAGGCGCCAGCATCACTGCTGGAGCAACTGATGGTGGGGGGTAGAATGGTTTATCCAAAGGGAAGTCAAAAGCAGAATTTGTGTGTGATAGAGCATACTCCCCATGGCTTTATTGAGACTATACTAGATGAAGTAAAGTTTGTCCCAATTTTAGCTGGTGTCATAAGTAAATAAGCAATACAGGAGGAAAATAAGATGCCAGGGATTATGATCAAGAAAGCCAATTTAGAAATTTATAGCGTTATCGTTATGGCTATCTTAGTAGTAAGATCGAAGCTGTTTGCTATTTTATCTGGCATATTACTTGTTTTTCCCTATCTTTTAATTATTGGTTGTATTTCACCATATCCCGCGCCAGTGGTTGAGTCTCAGAGAGACTTAAATCAAACAATAGAGAAAGCAACGAGCAGGCAAATCTATGTTGTGCAAAGAGGGGATACGCTCTATGGTGTTGCTCTTAGACATGGCATAGATTACAGGGAGTTGGCGCAGTGGAATGGGATCGTTGATCCAAATACTCTTAGGACCGGCCAGGAAATTGATTTGGCCGTCCCATCCAGGCAGAAAGCGTCCTCTCAACAGAAGCAAGTGATGTCAGAGAAGGTGACTGCAGCGCAGCCGACTCTATTTGCAGTTCCTCAGCCAGTATTGTCTTCAGAAGCCAAGTTCTCTTCTGAGGAGGCCAAACAACTTCCATCATCAATTCCACAAGTGGAGATGGATGCTTCAGCTGGCTCAATTGTGACGGAACCCAAAAGCATCAAATTACCCTATTCCGAGAAGGCAGTGGTGCAATTAAGAGGTTCAGAAAGTTTACCTAATACACCTCTTCCTATATCCCCTAAAGCAGAAACTGTGGCAATGGCTCCGGTAACGCAGAAAATTGCTGAAAACGAGAGTATTCCTAGAAGCGGTTCTCAGAAACCTGAAGCTAAGAGCAATAGTAATATCAGATGGGGCTGGCCAACTAATGGGCAGGTGCTGAGTAGGTACACTGAGAAATCTAAGGGAGTGAGTATTTCTGGAAAACCTGGTCAATCAGTTTTAGCATCTGCGGATGGAACTGTAGTTTATAGTGGTAGTGGATTACGCGGGTATGGAAAATTAATTATTGTTAAACATAACGATACTTACTTGAGTGCTTATGGGCATAATAGTAAGATTCTGGTTCGTGAAGGTGAAACCGTGACAAAAGGCCAGAAAATAGCGGAAATGGGAAGTACTGATAGTGATACTGTGAGGCTTCACTTTGAAATTAGAGAGCGAGGAAAACCTGTTGATCCTCTTAAATTCTTATCTAATTAATTGAGACTTTACTTAGAGTCTGTTCAAAGTCTTTGCAGTAACAATGCCAAGAAAGCAAGATGGACGAACTGTAGGCTGGTGTTGAGTTTGCGTTCACAATTTTTCCACAGCCGCTGGTATTTTTCCAACCATACGAAAGAGCATTCTACCACCCAGCATTTTCGGCATCACAGAAAAGGTGTGCAATTGACTGCGCCGAGCAATCTGCACAGTTGCGCCAATTGTGGTTCTTCACTGCTTCAGCGAATGGTTATCCCACATAGAACAGCGACGATGGAATCGCCGTATCACTTGATCGCTTGAACACGCTGCTCGAACGGGCCGAGAGAATCCACAAGCAACTGTCTAAAGACAGGAACAAGCTCTACGCCCTGCACGCACCGGAAGTCGAATGCATCGGAAAGGGGAAGGCGCGTAAGCCCTATGAGTTTGGCGTCAAGGCCAGCATCACCGTTACCCACAAGCAGGGGTTGATCGTGGGTGCTAAAACTTTTCCCGGCAATCCTTACGATGGCCAAGCTGTGGAGCCAGTAATCGGACACCTAAAATCAGATGATCGGATGGATCGTTGCTGGTTACAGGGCAAACTGGGCGATGCGCTCTATGCAGTACTGTGCGCAGCGAGTTATAACCTACGCTGGCTGTTGCGAGCAATGGTTCGCCTGGGACTGAAGGTGGCTTTTTTGCGCCTTTTATTGATTCAGTTGGCCAATCCTATAAGGAGCGAACTTGTAACTGTTGATGTGAATACTCGGCATGCTAAAATTATATTAGCGGCCGGGTGA
>NZ_JAGFJM010000033.1 GCF_024102715.1 Nitrosomonas communis | reverse complement strand
GTAAGCCTCCAACCCTTCCACATTAACACCCTGATACATCATTGCTATCCTCAAATCTTTTCCAAGGAGGAACGATGTCATCATTAGAAATACGACGAATTCATATCGAAGCATGGCAAACCAGCGGTATGTCGCAGGCGGCTTATTGCCGGAAGCATGGTTTGAATGCCAAGACGTTCGGGAACTGGTTACGCATTTATCGGAGTGGGCGCGAGGTTGTTCGGTCGTCTGCGTTGGTTCCGGTCACGATCAAGCCAATGTCTATGACGGCCAATACGCTGCGTCTTCGCGGTCAGGGCGATCATGTGCTGGAACTGCCATCGACGGTTTCGCCACATTGGCTGGGGGAGTTGTTGAAGTGTCTTTGATTGCGAATCCGGGGAAGATTTGGTTGATGGTTGAGCCGGTGGATATGCGTCGCGGCATTGACGGGTTGTCGACATTGGTTATGCAGGCGTTGCAGCGATCGCCTTGTGCGGGTTCGGCGTTTGTATTTTGCAATCGCGCGGGCAATCGCATCAAGGTGCTGCAGTGGGATGGCACCGGCGTGTGGTTGTGCCAGCGCCGCTTGCATCAGGGACGGTTCGCTTGGGGGCGTTCGGATACGGGCGAGATGGAACTGACTTCGTCGCAATGGGAGTGGTTGATTGCCGGGGTAGATTGGCGTCGTTTGGGGTTACAATCTTGCGTACGAAAATATAGCTAAAGTCAATACTGACGGCACTTTGCACGGGTTTCGCGGTATAATGACGCCATGAAAATGCACGTAAAACAGTCAATCGAATTAGATCATTTGAACCTCACGCCGGAAGCTAAAACCGAGGTATCGAATCTGATTCAATCACTGCTTACGCAAGCACAAAACGAGCTCAAACTGCTGGAAGGGAAGAATCAGGCACTGACGCTGGAACTGGCACATTTGCGCCGCATTCGCTACGGCACGAAGAGCGAAGCGCTGTCTCAGGTGCAATTCAGCCTGTTCGAAGAAGACTGGCAAATCGATGTTTCGGCCATTGAAGCGGAAATCGAGCAACTGCCGCTGCCGGTTCCGCAGAAGCCTAAGCGTGCACGCACCGGGCGCCAACCTCTACCGGATCACCTGCCACGCATCGAACACCGCCATGAACCGGAATCCTGCCAATGCAAACAGTGCGGCAGCGATCTGGTAAAAATCGGTGAAGATGTCACTGAACAACTGGACGTCAAACCCGCTGAATTCTTCGTGCACCGCCACATCCGCCCGCAATACGCCTGCCGGTGTTGCGAAACCGTGGTCGCGGAACCCGTGCCACCCGCCATCATCGACGGCGGTATGGCGGCAGTGGGCTTGTTGGCCTGGATCACGATCTGCAAATACCTCGATCACCTGCCGCTGTATCGCATCGCACAAATCACCGCCCGGGAAGGTGTCACTTTATCGCTTTCCACGTTGGCGGAATGGATCGGACGTGTCGGCGTGGCACTGCAACCGCTGGTTGACCAGCTGATTTTGCACTTATTGCAAGGCCGTGTGTTGCACGCCGACGAAACCCCGGTGGCGCAACTTGATCCCGGCAGCGGCAAAACGCAGCGCGCCTACCTGTGGGCGTATCGCAGCAACGATTTTGAGTTGGGGCCGCGCATCATCGTATTCGACTACCAAACCAGCCGTAGTGGCAAACATGTGCAAAACTTCCTCGACAGCTGGCAAGGCAGTCTTGTCGTCGACGACTATGGCGGTTACAAGGCTTTATTCTCCAAAACAGCATCACCCTGCACTGAATTAGGGTGCTGGGCGCACGCGCGCCGCAAATTCTTCGATCTGCACCAAGCCAACGCCAGCACTGTCGCGTATGAAGTGCTGCAACGCATTGGCGGACTTTACGCCGTCGAAGCCGAAGGCAAGCACTTATCGACCGAAGCCCGGCAACAACTGCGCGCAGAAAAAAGCCTGCCGATCCTGCAATCGTTGCACGACTGGTTACTGCAAACCCGCGCCCAAACCGCCAATGGCGGCGGCACCGCCAAAGCCATCGACTACACCTTGAAGCGCTGGCAAAGCCTAATCCGCTACGCCAGCAGCGGACACCTGCCGATTGACAACAACCCCGTCGAAAACACTATTCGCCCCATCGCGCTCGGCAAGAAAAACTGGTTGTTCACCGGCTCCGAACGCGCCGGAAAACGTGCCGCCGCCATTCAAACCCTACTCGGCACAGCAAAACTCAACGGCCTCAACCCCGCACAATGGTTAGCCGACACCCTCAAAAAACTCCCCGCCTGGCCTAACAGCCGAATCGATGAATTGCTACCGCTTGCACCGGAGGCTATTGAAGCATTGTTGAAGGAATGTGGGTAGGTGGTGGGGTTGGAGGGATACAATGCAGCAATGTACGATCGGCTGTTAAGCACAACGCGGAATCCTGACATTATTACGGTGTTGCGCAATCTCCAACAAGCATCGAAGGAGCGTCACCTGCCAGCTTTTCAGCAATGCGTGAGTCGTGTGGAAGGTGCGGGTGGAATGGCTCATGGAGCAAAACACCGTCGAGGCAGGGGAGGCCTGACATGAACGCCATTGCGGAGAAAGGTGGCGGCACTTTCCAAGGGATTAAGCTTTTACTGTGTGAGAACCCCCTTCCGCCACTTGAAGAAGCCATCGCAGCAGCCCAAGCCGAAGCACCTCATAGCAACTACTATACCGAGCCTTATTCGGCGCCGTTGCGTCGACTTATCAGTGAACAACTCGATGTTCCAGAACGGCTCATTCACATCAACGCGGGTTCCGAGCTGATTCTTCGCCAACTGTTTGATCGTTTTGGTCAACAGGTCCATTTACTGACACCGACTTACGCACTTTTCCCAGAAATTGCCCGGCACTATACCGAAACACGATTACCACCCGAAAAAGACTTTGTCCTTGATCTCAGCGAATTAGTGATTCCGGCTGGCACCACGCTCGCTGTCATTGTCAATCCCAATAATCCTAATGGCGGCATCTTCGATATGACGCCCCTGCCAGCACTGTTACACCGCTATCCAGAAACACGCTTTCTCATCGATGAGGCATTTATCGGTCTGGCCGGAAAATCGGTAGCAAATCTGGTATCCCGGTACGCCAACTTAATCGTGACACGCACCCTGTCCAAAGCACACAGCCTGGCAGGCTTTCGAGTGGGTTACGCGCTCCTTCCTGAAGCGATCGCCGACGATCTAAACAGTCACAATGATGCTTATCCCCTTGCCCGCCCCAGTCAAGCAGCTGCAATTGCAACGCTGGAGCATGAGAATAAAATCCGTGCGCGCACCAAAGAATTACGTGCATGGACTGAAGAGCTGGCAAGCCAGTTACGCACCCTAGGAATACGTACTTATCCAACCGAAACCTATTTTTTCTTGGCTGATTTCTCGCCTCATAATGCAGAACAGATAGCGGAAACTCTCAAAGCACAGGGGATTCTGGTCAAGCCTTTGCAGGATCCTGTTCTGGGGAAGGGATTTATGCGCATCACCACCGCACTTCCAGAAGATAATCTTCGTTTTGTGAATGTACTACAAAAACTAATATGAATGAGTTAAGAGTTAAATTACCTCCGGATTTACCGGAGGTAATTTAACTTACTTCATTCTTGCAGACGATAGATGTATTCTGTCAGCGCAAGAATACGGCTGCGTGCAGCCGATTCACGATCATGAAGAGGATAATTCTCGAAGAAAATTGAGCTCTGCCTGTTAAAAGTGTTCCCCCAGACCGGCATTGTACGCGGCCCGTGAGCCTTGACTTCCTCTCGTCCATCTATGATCTGATAGACCCGGTCGAATGGAAATACCCCCTTATTATTCCTGGCAAGCACAGTGAGGTTAGGCACTGGCCTCACTAGCAGTTCTTTTAGAGGACTGTCATCACCCTTTCCTGTAAGGCCATGACAAACAGCGCAAGCTGCCTCATATTCTATTTTTCCAATATCCAATTTATCTTCTGCAAATGTGCCTGTGGACAAGCTCATAAGCATGATTCCAATTAGTGTTACCGCAATAGCACGAAATATCATTAATATTTTCATGTTGCCTCCATAGAGATCTTAACAAACGGATCGGTCATGACCGCTTGATGAAAGATTTTAAAAAACCAGGAGTGATGAATGAAGCGGCGTGACTTTCTTAAAGCGAGTTCAGCAGGATTTGCGAGTACGTTGCTGGCAGGAGGTGGGTTTCTAAGCTGGAAATCGAGAGCTTATGCTACAAACGTTGCACTGACTTACTACATTACCCATGGCTGGATCACTCAGCCTGATGGCGTAAGCGTCTATTTTCGTGGCTACAGTAGCAGCAGCAATTCATTGCAGGTGCCTGGTAACTCGTTTGTGGTTCAACAAGGCGACACCGTTACAGTGACAATCCACAATAGGCTCACAACCACGCATAGCTTCAAGATAGACGAAATCGTTGATTCGGGTCCGATCGCTGGTGGCAGCTCAACTACCGTGCAGTTCCAACCCAGTACTGCTGGCTCATACCTGTTCTACGACGGGCATAACGAGCCCTACGGGCGGCTGGTTGACCTGCATGGCGCCATGGCAGTAATGCCGCTCGGTCTGGATAACCGGGTTTACGTCGGCTCACCAACATTTGTTCAGCAAAAATTCTGGGTCTTCAATCAGATTGACCCAGTGTGGCATAGCAATATCCGTAACCGTGCCATACCTAGCACTCCCTTTACGCCACGCTATTTCACCATTAACGGACTCTCCGGCAGGCCGCCAGGCGCGCCAGGACATGTCGATCCTGCCATTGACGCTATGCATGATCACGAGACTGCGGTACACGGCCATGTCGGTGATCGGACCTTGCTGCGCATGCTTAATGCCGGTTTAGCCACCCACGCCGTACACACTCATGGCAATCACATGGAATGGTTAACCAGCAATGGCCAAATACGGCCAGTGGTTTGGTTAAAAGATATTGTGCCACTTGACGGCAATAAGGGTGTCGCGGATGTAATCTTCCCCTTCGAAGCACCGCCTGATGCCTGGCCTCCGACCAGCACGGGTATCTATGCCATGCATTTGCATGACGAGATGACTCAGACCGCTGGCGGTGGTTTGTACATGTTCGGCGCACTGACTGACATTTATTTTGAATAGGAGACTTTGCAATGAATAGCAGTAAACATGGCGGTGGCATGGGTGGTGGTATGGGTGGCGGCGGCGGCATGAATGCCTGCTACGTCTACCCCATCGACCCCGCTCAAGTTCCAGCACTTGATCCAAACCCGGACATGATATTCGAACGAGGGATTTATATGAATGGTTCCATGACCATGGATGATGGCAGGAACGTGACAATCTGGGGCTTTACCGATCCGGCTGAAGGTGGAGGCATGGGTGGGGGTGGAATGGGCGGTGGGGGTGGAATGGGGGGAGCATTCCCATCACCGCCGATGCGAGTGCGACAAGGGCAAGTCGTGCAGACACGCCTTACGGTAGACATGATGATGTATCACACCATCCATCATCACGGTATCGAGCCTGAATTCCGCAGCGATGGCGTGGGACACATATCATGGGACGTGAACGGTACCTATACCTATCAATGGCGTCCGGCCCACGCTGGAACCTATTTTTACCACTGCCATACCAATACCGTGCTGCACGCAGAGATGGGCATGTACGGCGCGCTAATCGTCGATCCACCGGAAGGACCTGGCCGGGCATTTGAAAATGGCCCCAGTTATGATCTTGAGGTCATTTGGGCAGTGGATGAGATTGACTCTTCCTGGCACACCCTATCGTGGGATGCCGGAACTTGTGGCGGTGATGTCGGCCTCAATATCCTCAATCCCGATTACTTTATCATCAGTGGTGTGGATGGGAACCAGTCGGCATTGACCGATCCGCGCGTGGCGGTAACCATGAACATGGGACAGCGCCTGCTAATACGCTACATCTGTGCCGGCTATCTGCCACAGCAGATCCGTTTTGGAGGTCTGACAGCGGAAGTAGTCGCCTCCGATGAACGACCGTTGCCACAGTCATTTCTGACCACGCAAATCAACGCGGTTTCCGCAGAACGCTATGACTGCATCATCCAGCCGACTCAAGCTGGCATCTATACAGTCGAGATCGATATCAGGCACTGGATCACCGGTCAAGTGCTGGGCACTTGCACGTACGCGCATTACAGTCACGTAAAGCGGCTTTCGTGCAATTTAAAGAGAACAATCAACGGTCAATCAGAGTGAGGTCTTGCCATCAGGTGTGAATAGCAGCGCAAGACCTCTCCCAGATCCTTTAACCTGGCTTCCTCTGTTGATGGCTAATTCTGGTGTTAGCAATTTCATTATTTCAATAATCACATCCTGAAGCCGATGCCAGAATCTCCAATAACTGATAACCCTCCAAGCGCTTTACTTCTCGCCCCTCCATCTCCTGAATCCAGGTTGGGATTACCAGAATGTTCTTCTCCAAACATCGTTCGACTTGGGTATTGGGTGCAGCCGGGTTACATTCGATCTCATTGATGTACTGGAATGCATTGCCAAAGCTCTTGCGTTGAGCGCGACAACTTGCGCAGGTAAATGAACTATACATGAGGTAACCTTTTTCGCTGAGACACTTAGCGAATGACTCAAGCCTATCTTGGCGCGATGCATGTTTTTGATCCATCTCATCCGCCGCAGCACTATTGATCTGATAAATCATCAAATTAAGCACAAGTGTCAGGCATGCGATTAAACCTGGATTCCTCAGTTGATCGCTAATTTTTAGTTTTAACATTATGAATATTCTATCCTTTACAACAATTTTCACCTTCCCCTTTTGGGTGTTACCGCTTCGGGGTAAATTGCACAATTCTACAAGCACATGGCTTCGTTACAACGCCTTGGAATAGAGCGACTATTCCGCGTCGTTGCGCCGCGCCCTGCACCCGTAAAACCGCACACTCCACCTCGTCCAACGGAAGAATTCAGGTTAATAACAGAACGGTTTTCATAGATACCACCCCAGTTGATAGTAAGCGATTAACAGCGCACCGAGCGATAGCATTAATAGACCAGATGACAGGTTCATCCATTTTCTGTTCTTCTGGCGCCATAGCTTAAGTTTTGTACTCGATGCTCCAAAATAATAGAGCAGAATAAGGATGACTAATAAGGGTAATGCAAAGATGGCATTGTAGATCAGCAAGTAAATAAAGGCCTGCACATCGAACGATTTTGCCAGCATAGCTGTAACTGCCAGGTAGGGACCACCAGTACACGGTAGTTCGACCATGGCGACAAAGCCGCCTATAGAAATGATCCCAAGCCACGAAATTTTCATGGCCATGCGGGAGAGCTTTTCCTTGTAAGACGGTGCAATTTCCAATGATATGCCTTTTCCATACCAGTAAAAATCTTTAAGCTCGATCAGGCCCAGGATGATGACCGCTACACCAGCGACAGTACCTATTATTTCCGCAAAACCACGCTCTATCAGGATATGTTGAAACCAAATTAGCCCGAGCCCTGAAAGGGTATAAATAACAAAGACCGTGGCAATGTAGGTCATGCCAAGTATCGTCAACATTTTTTTATCAGCGAAGGAGCGTAGCAAGACTGAGGTTAGAAACAGCAGAACACCGATTGCGCATGGATTAATCGAATCGATAATAGCTGCACTCAGAACAATCGCCAGCGTTAACTCATTACCCAAAACGTCATTCTCCTTAATCTAGTTTTTTGATAAGGGACCAGAAGAATTCCAGTCAAAATAGTTTTTTAATTATCTACACTGCAGACTCAATGAGAAATCCTCGACCAATAGCTCTCTAAACTAAAACTGGGGCTATGCTTTCGGCTATGACACTGCATACATATTCTCTTTCTAGGCCACTGCCGCTGCTCCGTTGCCATACTACCGTTTGATGTTATATGTTTTCTGCCAGCACCGTGACATGACTCGCACTGCACATCAGTTAAATAGGCTGTATCTTCATAATCGATATAGCCGCCTTCCTTATTAAAACCAACTGTGTGACAAGTAATGCAGTTTGGATCAAACGCCTTATTAACCAATGCCAAGCTATCAAATGCCTTGGCGTGTTGGCTTGTTGACCAGACATGGTAGGCGCTTTGGTGACATTCCTTACAGGCATCTGCGCCAACATAATTTCGTTCGCCTAATTCTATCGCCTTGCGTATTTCCACTGACTTTAAATAAGCCTGCTTGACTCGATCATTGTATTCTGTATACCACTCCGCCATTCTTGGTGAATCGGCAAAAAAAGGTGACATGGGGATCTGTTGATGTTTGAATGATTGAATCCGATTATCGCTGTCGAATGTGATATCAAGGCGCCCTAACTGCAAACCACGGACACCTGGTCTTAGAATAAGCGCACCTTTGAACATTTCTGGTTCAACATATTTTTCAGAGGCAGCTTTAACAATTAGAATGTCAACAAACGTAAGCGGCAAGGAAGCTAACGCTGCTTCATAATTCAGGCCCGTGGTCAACACCGTTAGCGCATTTTCTGACTTCGCTTCAGCCAAATTATTTTTAAGCACCTCAAGGCCGGTTCTTGTTCGTTTATGACGGCCTTTTGAGCCGCTTGCCCCATGAAATTCAATCGGCGGCTCAAGCCAACTAAAAAATGCCAACTTCCTGTCGCCACGTTCGATGCGTTTATAACGGCTAAATTGATCGCCTTTCCAGTTAGTGGACACCCAGGGCAGTTGCGCTGCCTTTAAAAAATCGGCGCCATATGACAGGTCTTGCCGCTGAATCCCGATAGCGTCGTAATTCAATGCCTCAAATCCTTTGAGAATATATACGCTGGTTAACCGGTCGCTTGCAGCCTGGCTCACTATTAGGCCGCCTGATGATATGAGAAACAGATTCGGCGAGGTTTTGCACAATTCATCAACCAAGGTGACCCGACGCCTAATGCCGCCTAAATCGCCTTCAAGGGTGCAACCACAAGGCTCCAGATCACCATTCAGATTACCTGAGTAAATGATCGTCATATCGATCGACGCGACAGCAATAATTGGAAATTTGATTAGCAACCAGAAAACAATGATCAGTAGAAATGCGCGCATAAGCTAATTCCATTTCCAAATCAAAAATGACACGAAGGCGAGCCGCAGATAGTATAGACAGTATAAATAATACGGCAAAGTGAAGCCGACAATGTCAATTTTGGTTTAGAAATGGAATCACTATTCATTCATATTCTTTTTGATGCTTAATCCTAAAAGTAGTTTTTAGGTTAATATCAGTTCAACCAGACTATTGTCGTGCTTCATACTTCCGCATCCGTTCCAACACGCGTGAAAGCAGATTGCTCAGTTCGCTCCATTTTAAGCGTGCGCCGAATCGATATCTCCTTCACCAGCGCATAAACAGCCGGAAAAATGATCAGCGTCAGCACTGTCGCTGAGACCATGCCGCCAACCATGGGCGCAGCAATACGCCGTGTTACCTCTGAACCCGTACCAGTGCTTAACATGACGGGTAGCAAACCCAGGATACTGCCCGCAATGGCCATCATAACGGCGCGTATCCGGGTCATAGCGCCTTGTGTCACAGCGGCATATAAATCATCGACGGTGACTTTATCACCAGCCGCATGGCGTTTTGCCACAATAGCTTTGAATGCCTGATCAAGGAAGGTTAGCATTACCATACCCGTTTCGGCTGCAATTCCGATCAGGCCAATGAAACCCACTGCTACCGCAACACTCATCAATGAAAGCAATGAGCACGCCGATCGGCAGCATGATGATCGCCACCAGCGCACTGCGGACATGCATGAGAAAAACCGCGCACACCAGTGCCACAATAATGACTTGTTCGATCAATACTTCATTCAGCGTCTCGATCGCATGCTCAATCAGCTCAGAGCGATCATAGACAGGTTCGATCATCACATCTTGTGGCAGACCTGGCTTGAGTTCCTCAATTTTTGCTTCGATATTGTGGATGACATCAAGCGCATTCTCGCCGTAGCGCGCTACGGCGATCCCTGAGACAACTTCACCTTCGCCATTGAGTTCGGTGATCCCGCGGCGTTCGTCAGGCGCCAGCTCAACCCGGGCGATATTGCGCAACAATACCGGCATCTCCTCATGCGCTTTCACCACCAGATTCTCAATGTCACTGATACCGCGCAGATAGCCCCTGCCGCGCACCATGTACTCCGTTTCTGTGAGTTCGATCACACGCCCGCCTACGTCACGGTTGCTCTGCGCGACCACGTCGATCACCGTTTTGAGTGGAATACCGTAAGCTTGTAGCCTGCGAGGATCGACTGTGATCTGATAGGTTTTTTCGAATCCGCCGACACTGGCAATTTCGGACACCCCCTCTGTTGCAGCTAATTGATAACGCAGGAACCAATCCTGGATACTGCGCAACTCATCCAGTGTACGGTCTTTGGCGGTAACCGCATATTGATAAACCCACCCCACTCCAGTTGCATCCGGGCCGAGCGCGGGTCTCACATCCTGGGGCAACTGGTTGGCTGCAAAGCTCAGATACTCCAGCACATGGGAACGTGCCCAGTAAATATCAGTACCATCTTCAAAAATGACATGGATAAACGACACCCCAAAAGCCGATAAGCCACGCACCACTTTCGATTTGGGCACGCTCAGCATGGCTGTGGTCAGGGGGTAAGTAACCTGATCTTCCACCACCTGGGGTGCTTGTCCGGGATATTCGGTGTAGATGATAACCTGCACGTCGGATAAATCGGGAATGGCATCGATCGGCGTTTTCCACACTGCATAAATACCCCAGGCAACAATTGAGAAGGTTGCCAGCAACACCAGAAAAACATGCCGTACTGACCATTTGATGATGTTGCCAACCATTTCAGTGTGCGCCGTGTTCGCTGGTTGCAGCATTGCCATCCACAGACTGAATAGCAACGATGACATACTCGCCTGCCGATTGCTCGGTAATTTCGAAGATCACCTTTTGGCCGGGTTTCAGTGTGTACAGCAATGCCGAATCATTAACCCGGAAATCCATCATCATGGAAGGCCAATTGAGGCTAGCGATCGGTCCATGCATAAGTGTCAGGGTTGTGTGCGCAAAATCAATTGCTTCGATACTGCCTTCACCTTGATGAGCGACAGACGGTGCTTTAATAAACTTACCGGATTTAGTGTCTTCACTTGCCACCAAAGCATGGCTTCCATGACCAAAACTACTCAAGGCTGCCCGGAGACTGCTTTCCGCATCAATCAGGAAATTTGCTTTGACAACTACTGCTTCCCCTGCTTCAAGCCCTCCTAATACCTCAGCATAGCCATCAGCATGCATGCCAAGTTTGATGGTCCGTGGCTCATATCGGCCTTCTCCTAGATCAACCAGTACCAGTTGCCGTGTGCCGGTGTCAAGCACTGCCGAGTCAGGCAAAGTCAGCACTTTGTCCTTGCTATGCAAGGAAGTAAACTCCACGCACGCATACATGGCGGGCTTAAGCAGTCTGTCAGCATTGGGCAGTTCGATACGCACAATAGCAGTGCGTGTTTCAGGCGTGACATTGGGATAGATAAAAGCCACCTCCCCACTAAACACCTTGTCCGGGTAAGCATCCACCCTGATGGTGGCCTTCTGTCCCGGATGGATCATGCCCAGATCCTGTTCAAACACATCGGCTAGCACCCAAACGTGGGATAAATCGGCAATTTGATAAAGTACTTCTCCGAGTTCAAAGCGTTTACCTTCAATGGACGGTTTCTCCAGCACGACACCATTTGCTTTGGAGCGCAGTGTAACATATTGTCTGATTTCGCCTTCACGCTGCAGGCGCTGCAATTCAATCTCCGCCATGTCTAAGTTGCGCAACCGCTGCAAAGCACTGTCAATTAGTCTTTGCATCTCAGCTCGCACTTTTTGGCTGCCTTCGGCGACCAATTGCATGCCTTTCACTGCGATAAGATATTCGTGTTGGGCTGTGATCAAGACAGGACTATAAACTTCCATCAATGCATCGCCTTTCTTGACGACCTGGCCAGTGTATTGACGAAGAGTCGATGAATCCAGCCCTCGAATTTGATCACCAAGGCGTGCAACTTGCGTTCATCCGGCTGTATCGTAGTCGGCCCTGCAAAATACCTGAGATCCTCATGGATACTTCGATTCAGGTAAGAAACCTATCCCCTAAACTCTCAAGAATTTATAATAACAGCATCTAAACCTGAGGGAAATTCAAGGTATTTAAGATGGCTATCGACGACTTTTTCCGCGCGCGTCTCGATCAAATGATCGATTTGCGACATCCTTTGGCTGTGCTGGCAGGACGACTGCCCTGGTCTCAGATCGAGGCAGCTCTGGCACCTGCGTTTGAGCGCAAGAATCGTCCAGGCCCAGTGGTGGAGATCGATGATCTTTTCGGTAGCACGCAGGTGATTGCTGGAGCGGGTGTCAGTGCTGCTGGCCGTCCACGTCTACCGATGCGGCTGATGGTCTCCCTGCTGTACCTCAAGCACGCGTTCAATCTTAGTGATGAGGAGCTTGTTGCTCGCTGGTCCGAGAACGTAGTATGGCAATACTTCAGTGGACAAGAGTATTACACGCCGAAGCTACCCTGTGATGCCACGCAGATTGGCCGCTTTCGTACTGCAATTGGTGAAGCTGGCGTTGAAGTGCTGCTGAAAGCGACAATCGACACTGCAGTTCAGAGCAAGGCGGTAACACCAAAGGAATTCGAGCGGGTAATCGTTGATACGACCGTCCAGGAAAAAGCCATCGCCCATCCGGTCGACAGCCGTCTGCTGGAGATCGCCCGTGGCAAGGTAGCCCAGGCCGCCAAGCGGGTTGGTATCACTTTGAAACAGACTTTTGCCAAGGAAGGCAAGGTATTGCGTCGTAAAGCCGGAGGCTACGCCCATGCCAGGCAATTCAGACGACTGCGGCGCGCTGTCAAACGGCAGCGCACGATACTCGGCATCGTACTGCGTGAGATCAGGCGCAAGCTAACAACAGCGACGATGGAATGCGCTGCATCACTTGATCGCTTGAACACGCTGCTCGAACGGGCCGAGAGAATCCACAAGCAACAGCCTAAAGACAAGAACAAGCTCTACGCCCTGCACGCACCGGAAGTCGAATGCATCGGAAAGGAGAAGGCGCGTAAGCCCTATGAGTTTGGCGTCAAGGTCAGCATCACCGTTACCCACAAGCAGGGGTTGATCGTGGGTGCTAAAACTTTTCCCGGCAATCCTTACGATGGCCACATTCTCCACGAACAGCTGGCACAAACCAACATCTTACTGGAAGGTTCAAGCGCAAAGTCGAAGCAGGTGATGGTGGACCTCGGCTTCCGTGGAGCGAATGTTGACAATCCGAACGTGGAAATCATCCATCGCGGCAAGTACAAGTCACTAACGAGGCAGCAGCGACGATGGCTTAAGCGTCGCCAAGCTGTGGAGCCAGCAATCGGACACCTAAAATCAGATCATCAGATGGATCGTTGCTGGTTACAGGGCAAACTGGGCGATGCACTCCATGCAGTACTGTGCGCAGCGGGTTATAACCTGCGCTGGCTGTTGCGAGCAATGGTTCGCCTGGGACTGAAGGCGGCTTTTTTGCGACTTTTATTGATTCAGCTGGTCAATCCTATAAGGAGCAAACTTATAACTGTTGATGTGAATACTCGGCATGCTAAAACTATATTAGCAGCCGGGTGAATTTTGCAGGGCCGACATCGTAGCTACAGCCCTGATGGTATGCACCATCTCTCGATGCATGACTTTTTCAGTACTAATCTTGACTGCTGCACGCTCGGTTGGCGGTTCTTCGCTTTCATAAACAGGAATATAGTCCATTCCCATCGGGTCTTTCTTCGGTACCGGAGAGATATCAGGCAATCCCATCGGGTTACGGTAATAGAGAATCTTGCCTTTAGAGGGGGGAGCTCAGTCGAATCGGCCACAGTGTTAACAGACTGGATAGCCCCCACCAATATCCCACTCCAAGTGAAAGCGTGACCAGCATAGCAATAATGATTGCTCTAACGAGGGATCTCATAGTGCACTCCATTAGTGTTGATGCATAAATTCATCCGGGGTCTTGCCAGTGAGCAGATCGATTTCCGCGAGCGCCTTGTTGTAGTTGGCTATCGCTGTTACCAGGCTGATTTCGTAATTGAATACCGTCAGCTGGTTGTCAAGTAATGTCAGAAAATCGACCTGGTTGACCTTGTAGGCCGCCATTGCCGATTCAACTGTCAGCCTGGCCTGAGGCAGGATAGTGGTTTGATACAACTGAGTCGATTTGAGATTCTGTTCAGCCATCGCCACCTGTTGACGCAATTGCGCTGCAATCTCGTTACTTTGCGCCTGATACAGGTCCAATGCCTGATAGTGCATCGCTTCAACTCCATCGCTTTTTGTTGCGCGCCACCAAGCTTTGCAATGCCAATAATTGTGGACGCTGCGACAGCGCCTACTCTCGCAGTGATTCCAAATTCAAGGATGCCTCATGCATATGGAGCGGCTCAGGTAGCAACGCGCCTTCGTAGGTGCTACGCCCCAAAGCGCGTATGATCTCGGCTTCAAACACGGGTCGTTCGCGCGTCAGCCGGAGAAGCTCATCTTGCATTCTGGATACCTCGGTCTGTGCCTTGAATGCATCAGCCTGCGCTCCCATCCCCACTACATAGTGATCCACTGCCAAATGGGTAAAATCTTCCAGAATCAACTTGTTTTTCTCGACCAGCTTAGTCATTTCGAGGGTAAGCCCCAGGTCGAAGTAAGCAACCCTGAGATCGCGCACCACGCGACTTATCGTTTCCTGATAACCGTAATCGACCGCTTCCGCATTTTTGCTGGCGACTCCTTTGCGTAAACCCAATTTTCCCGGAAAAGGGAAACGCTGGGACAGATCAATCATTTTCATGGTCATATCCTCGCGGTTGAATGGCGAGGATGCCAACAACGGGGCATTGATCACCCCCGCTTCCAGCATGGGGTCATCTAACGCTTTTGCGGGTAATATTCTCTGTCGAGCTGCTTCGCGTTCCTGCAATGCAGCCTGAATTTCCGGATTATTCTGCAATGCCTCGCTAATCAAGGTTGTCAGAGGCGTAAGATCCTTAGCATATATGGCAGAAGCATTTTGTGAAGATACCATCGGGATGGTGTGAGTACCCGATATATCCGCGGAAGCATTTATCGGAATCATACTCCCTACAAACAGTAGCAAAATGAACCAGGTTCTGATCATTCTAGAAACCATTGAGTGAGGTGATATTTGATCTCAGATTCTTCATTAGAAATTTAACAATGAAGATAAACAATTAAATAATATAATTTCTTTGCAAAATGACTTGGAAGAAAAAATTATAAATATATTCAATAAGTTTTTCTAATGACTTCCATGAGTAAATTCTCTTCATGGAAAATAGGGGTTTAATTAAGCTGTTCTTGCCCGCTGTGGCCATCATCATGATCATGGCCACTTCCTTCGTGTTTATCGCCATGTTTTTTTTCATCACTGCCGTGATCGTGACCGCCGCCATGCTCCCCTTGCTTATCACCATGCATTCTTCCACCGCGCTCGTGATTATGGTCTCCTCCCCCATGACCCCCACCGTGCTTGCCTCCATGCATTTTTCCACCACTCCCGTGATCATGATCGTCTCCACCATGATCCCCGCTGCGCATGTCATGCTCTATTTTCAATGTTTTAAGTTTGTTCCTTTGCTCTGGTGTCAAAATAGCATGGACAGCCTCGCGATCGGCAAGATAACGTTCAACCATTGTATGGTGAGCAGAGACATATCTTTCCCCTAATCGACGTATAGTTGCATCATCCGTAGCCGGTTGCATACTGGCCTCTTCAAACGCTTGATGGTGTTTATGTATTCTTTCCTTCATTCTTTTGTGTGCTTCTTTGTCTTTCATCTGCAAGCGGAGGATTTTATCCAACTGCTCATCGGTAAGCTGCAATGCATCGGCTTGTGAAGCGACCAACTGCGCATAGCTGTGGTCATGGGCATGCATGCCGCCATCTTCTCCATGGCCCTCTTCATGCTTCATCATGCCGCCATGCATGCCCCCACCCTTTTTATGATCATCCTTCTCATGACTACAAGCCAATGCATGAATGGAAGCCGACCCTATTACCATTGCGAACGCAGAACCAACGAGCATAGAAATGATAGTTTTTTTGCTGTTCATGATTATTGCCTCCTAGTTTGTTTAAAGTTACTGCTAACATGTATATCATCAATAAGGCGCGGGACGGTATGTCCACTGAACGGCTAAATTGGCAAAGAAACCGCCACCTAGTTGAACTTGGTCAAACTGTCTGGCGGGCGAAAGCACCACATGACGGGAGTTCAGATCTTCGTAGATAGGCAGCCCAATCGATCCCCGCAGCTTGAAATTGCCACCGAAAGCATTCAGAAAGCGATAGTCCCCGACAAATGCCAGATTGGTCACAGTCCCCCCGCTGTTACCAATCTTATGTCCCTGATCTTCATTTTTCCAGGTATAGTTGGCATCTACTTCGACACCAACCATCAGATCATAGTTCGGTGTGTAATGAAATGCTACGCCACCGGTGGCCATATCACCAAACGCAAAATCACTGTCATTTTTCGGATTGACGTTATACAGCGCCGAGCCATGAAACCAGAATTTCTTCCAGCGGTGCGAATAGAGCAATCCTCCCATAAATGTCGGTACATCTTTGCCAAATTGGAGCGCGGGCGATGTTGCCATTTGTCTTGTTCTGGTCACGGGATCGGGCGTGGCATTTAGCGTATTATCAAACCGGCCTGTCGGGAAAGTCGTGCCCAACAAAACAGTAGCAAATTGGTGATACATCTCGGAACGCCAGAAGTTATAACGGCTTTCGAGCGTAATATCCCCCAGGCTGTTTGCTTCGGCCACCGTCTCCGTGATACCGCCCGATGTTCGATTGAGCGTTTTCAGTGATCGCTCAAACCAAGGGATATTCATGAACAGCGAGAAACGATCCGTAACCGCATAATTTAAAACCAAAGCCTGCTGATGCGCGATCAGTTCCTTAGGAGCGCGCGGCTGGGCAGGGTTAGCGCTGATGAAATCGCCCGGGTTGATGTCATGGGTACCCATTTGGACATTATCTTTTTGCATATAGCCATAGACGATGCCAATACTGAAAGTACCCTTGCCCGGTGTCACCGCTGTGCGGATACGAAACGGCGCAGTGGTGCCTACCGGTGAAACATCCGTATAAGCAAAACCGAAATCCATCATGCTGCCGCCCTCTTTTTTGATGAACGCTTCAGCTTCATCTCGTTTAGCAAAGGCGATATAATTGGGAATCATGTCCGGAATGATTTCGCTGCCCAAGACATAGTAGGCTTTATCCGCATCGATCAGCTCGCCGCTTACCCAATCATGCACCTGAACTGACTCGAAGGCATCCAATCCTCCTTCATCTTCAACAATGCGCAGCATACAGGCAACGCCACAGGAAAATTCCTTGCGTCCATCCCTGTATTTCAGCACTGCTGCAGTCTTGTAGTATAAATCAATATACATGCCGCAAACACGGCAGCTTTCACGTTCGTGTGCAGGTTCAGGCGCTTCCTCGGCCTTCAGATACGCTGGTCCAAGCAAGAACAGGTAAACGATCCAGATCAATGTGGCGTTAAAAGCGCCCTTCATAATAAAAACTCCCTTTATACAATACGCTGGTAAACAATCTTTCAAATCCTTCAACACCGGCCTCACCCGTAAGCTTGCCTCGCAAGATACCTTCCTCATCAAAAACGAAGGTCGCGGGCAGACCGATCACGCCAAATTTTTTGACCACCAGACCATATTCATCCAGCAGCATCGGATAGCTCAGCTGGGCTAATTTTTTAAGACGCTCGTCGTTTACATCAATCCGGCTGGTGTTGATCGCTACCGGCACAAATCCCAGCTCTTTGTATTTCTGATAATAAACCTCGAACGCGTCCAGCATTTTCTTGTCGCAATAACTACAATCAATTGACCAGAAACGTACCAGCACGACTTTACCTTTAAAGTCTTGAGGTATCTTGACCGATTTGCCCTGAAAATCGGTCAAGGTAACAGAAGGGACAGGGTCACCGATTTGCGGACCACTGTGCCCGCCAAGCGTGCTGCACGCCACAATCATCAATAAAGCCAGCAGGACACAATGCAAGTAATACTTCATGTTCATGAACGTCTATCCAGTGACTCGATCAATGCGGGCGTCACCTCTTCAAACCGGATAATGGATTTACCTTTGTGATCATGCATAAACTCCTTGGCCGACTCCATATCTTTGAACGGTAATAATTCATGTCCCATTGGCCCCAGTACATCGGAGCCAATCACATAAAACGCCGTCTTGGCATCGATCAACTCCACCTCATAGTAATCGGTGACGTAAATCTCGGTGATCATCTCAGCGGTCTTGCCGGGTGTATATTTCTGGGGCTCGAACATATTTTTGAACATATCCTTGGCGCCGTCATAAAAGTAGGAGCTGCCGTCATTGAAATAGATTTGCGCCACCCACTTTGGGTATTTATAAACAAACATGCCGCAGACAGGACAGCGGTCTTTCTTTTGAATAGGGATTTTCTGGTGTCTCGCAAAAGTGCTGTTGATACAGATGATACTTAATAGCAAAAACAGTATCAGCAACCATCCTCTCGCCCTGATAAAGCTTAGAATTTTCATTGTTATGTTTCTTGTCGGATTTATTTGATGATTTAATAAACGACTTCATAGCTCATCACCAGGCTGGAAGTGACGATTTCGTAACTGACGAACATCGTGAATGCGGCATACATCAGTACAGAACCCAGCGCGAGCCTGTTAACAATGCCATTCAACACCAGTTTAAGGCTTTCCACATGACGGAAAGGTATCAATACCCCCACACCCACACCGGTTACGACCGCACCGAACAGGAGTAGATACATCCAATAGCCGATATAACCGTACTCTTCCATGACGATACAGAATGGACAATGGTGGGTCGGCAGTTCGTAGATATAGAGGGAGATAAAGGAAATAATCGAAATCAGCGAGATGATGAATGTCACCAAGCTCAGGACAGCATACAGATATCCCCCTACTCCTTTGAAATAAAAGAGCAAACCACTGCCAAGGGTGATTAGCATGGCAACATAGAATACCCACATCATCGGTCGCGCGGGCAGCGAAGCGATTTCCGATCCCAAACCGGATCCGCTTTTATCACCGAACAGGCTGCCACAGCACGACACAATCACATCGGCCCGCATGTCCAAGAAATAGGCGCTTGCCAAAAGCGTCTCTAGCACAATAAATGGGGTAATAACAGCCAGCAACCAATACTTCTTCTTAATCAGCGGATAATCGTAGCCTTTATTGTCAGCATAATTGAGCACTAGCCACAATCCTGCCAGAATGAAATTGATCACTTTCAATATGAGTGTCGGATAACCGAAGGCATTGACGTTCAGGGTTCCGGCAGCGCACATCGCGCCAACAAATAAAGGACACAGCGCATCGGCGGTAAAAACATACAGAAACAGTGATAACAGTTGCAGACCAAACACATAGATGAGCAAGGTCGAAATCAGGTAAGTTTTGCGCTCCAGAATCAACTGCAACTCATCACCACTCTCGATATTCCAGTGCCTGAGAATTTGTACACCGTAATAGGCGGCGTACAGCAACATAAAACTACCTATGTAGGCAGCAAGCAGATTAGCAATAACGGTTGGATGCAGAATCACGCGGACTCACCCTCTATCTTGCCGTCACGCAGATTTACGACACGATCGACTATCGCTGCATCATATACGAGCGGATCGTGACTCGTGATGATGATGGTTTTACCCTCGGTTTTGAATTTCTCGATGATTTCCAGGAAGCGATACGATAGTTTGGTATCAAGATGCGCGGTTGGTTCATCAGCAATGATGATCGATGGATTATTGATCAATGCCCGCACGATAGATACGCGCTGCGCTTCACCTCCTGACAGCCATTCAACTCTGGAAGCAGCCTTGTCAGTCAGATTGAGTTCAGACAGACCGTCAAGCGCTCTTGTTTTTAAATGCCTGCGCTTTTCGCCCAGTGGATAGGCCGGCAACATGACATTTTCCAGGACGGAAATCCCATTGATCAGATTGGGTTGCTGAAATATAAAACCAAATGTTTTGCGCCGGATATCAGTCAAAAAGCGTTCTGGCAAACTGGTAATTTCGCGACCGTTCAACCTCACCCGTCCAGCCGTGGGACGACTCATGCAAGCGAGAATACTGAGCAAGGTCGTTTTGCCGGAGCCGCTCGGTCCTTTCAATACTGTCACCTTGTTCTCGCCAATATCCAGGTTGACGCCATTAATCGCCATAAATTCACTGGAATTCCCGGCATTAAAGACTTTTTTGACATTAAGTAATTCAATCATGGCTATACTCCTGTATGCCGCATCGCTGTGTCAGGATCGATCGTGGCTGCACGCCAGATGGGAACAATCGTGGCAACGGTGTAGGGCACAACGGTGAAAAAGAACAAGATGATAATTTGTTCCGCATTGATAAAGGGTGTCAGTTCGAAATTAGGATACAGATTGGACCAGCCTTTCAATGCCGGTTCGAACACCGGTGAACCCGCCAAAAATACATGAACGTAAGCCAGAATCACACCCGTCAGGAAGGCAGTCAGTGAAATCATCGCCCCTTCCCAGAATTTCATTTGAATCACATCTGAGGTTTCCCAGCCCACGGCCTTAAGAATACCGATTTCGCGGCGCTCGCCAGCACTCAGACCCGATGCTTTATCCCAGGCAAAAATGACGAACGCCAGCACTGCTGCCGAGAAAATCACGATCATCATGCCGCCACGCCAATTGAAAATGGAATCATACGT
>NZ_JAGFJM010000001.1 GCF_024102715.1 Nitrosomonas communis | reverse complement strand
GTATGGGTCTGTAGCTCAGTTGGTTAGAGCAGGGGACTCATAATCCCTTGGTCGCTGGTTCGAGTCCAGCCAGACCCACCATAAAATCAAGAGATTAGGGGTTTTCTCTAGTCTCTTTTTTATTGGGGTGTGCCAGATTTGTGTCAATAAAAACGTTAGAGACGAGTTCGGCATGTTCCAAAAGCTGAGGTTTTGATAGGTGAGCATATCGTCTGACCATTTCTTCCGACTCCCAGCCACCGAGTTCCTGTAATACATTCATTGGTGCACCCTGCTGGGCTAGCCAGCTTGCCCAGGTGTGACGCAAATCGTGCCAGCGGAAATTTTCAATTCCGGCTCGTTTTAAAGCATTTCTCCATGCGCTGGTATTTGCCCATGAAATTGAGCGCCCTTTGTAAGTGAATACTTTGCTTGGATGTTTCCCAATTTGACGATATAAAACAGCCAAAGCTATTGAATTTAGCGGAACATGGATCGCTTTTCTTGCCTTCGCCTGATCAGGATGTATCCATGCTGCCCTGCGTTCAAGATTAACTTGGCCCCATTCTAAATTCAAAACATTGGACTGCCTTAATCCGGTCGCCAAAGCAAAAATCACCATATCCTGCTGATGAGCGGGTAATTCAGTGAGAAGCACCCTCACCTGATCTGGCGTTAGCCAGCGCACCCGACGTTTGGGTTCCGGAAATAATCTGATTTTAGGAACCTTGTCGATCCATTCCCAGTCGTGGCATGCCTTGCGAAGAATTGCACGTATTAATGCCAGATGCCGATTCGCCGTTGATGGGCTGGTCTCTTTAGCCTTAGTATGTGCAATATGATCAATCAGCATGCGATCTATTTCATTCAATAGCCTATTACGTAAAAATTGCTGTAACCACCGCAATTTTTCTTTGTCGCGCTCATGCGTTGCTTTATGTTGAGTTTCCAACAAAAACTTGCACGCTGCTTCATCCCAAGTGCGCTTTTGCTTATTGCCCAGTCTTTGAACCAGCCATAATTCCGCTTTCAGCTTGTCGTGGAATTCCTGCGCCTGGGTTTTGTCTTCTGTTGCAGCAGAGCGTCTAATGCGCTCGCCGCTTGGTGCGGTGAATCGAATCCACCACGTTTTACCGCGTTTAAAGAGTGACATAATTTTTTCTCCTCATGTCCCACTTGCAACGCTTGCCGAGTAGAAGCATATAACGAGCGGATATGATCGGCAAGGTCATCTTCGATAAAAGCCCAGCGTTTTCCTAATTTGGCACCGGGAATGATTCCCGCTTTGGCGCGTCGGCGCACTTCCTCGGGGTGCAGTTTCAGAAACTGGGCCGCTTCAGTCAGGGTCAAGGTTTTCATAAGCCATTCAACCTTTGGTAAAAATTGCTATAACAGCATAAGCGAAACAATCACCACTGAAATCAGCACCAGAACGGCGGCCAGTAAATTCATAATGGCCGCCTGCCTGGAAATTCGGGTCAGATCACGGATCTCATGATTGATTGCGATTTTGACTTTTTCGCTGATTAATTGCATGCTCTGATCTATTGGCTGATCGTTGCTTTTGCTGATATTGTTTTGTTGTGCGCTGATCAGTGCATTGGCTTTTTTGCTGGCGACTGTTTGCCATTGGTTGAAACTTTCCTGCAGAATGGCTTCGTATTTGTGCAGCAATTCAGCATGCGCTTTTTCATTCTGTTCCAGCAATACCTCATTGAGCGTATGCATCATCAAAATCGGATCATCTTTGGTCAGAACGATGCTATGTTCTGATGCGATCCGTTTGATCAATGCATCCAGTTTGTCGTTGTTCATGACAAAACCGCGGACACGTTTTCAAGAGTGGTAAACAGCTGTCTGCGTA
>NZ_JAGFJM010000097.1 GCF_024102715.1 Nitrosomonas communis | reverse complement strand
TTGGCAGGGGTCGAATAGGGGGCGATCTCAATTTCACAATTCTTGATAATTGCCTGTAGCCTGAAGGAATTCCGAAAAGGAGGAAGAGCATGAGCACACATTGGAGTGATATCAAGACTGTGCCAGGCTGGTTCGGCACCGAGAACCAAGGAGCGGGGATCGTTCTTGCGGACATCAGCGGAAGCGGTCGGCTGGATCTAATCATCTTTCATATCGACAATCCTGGCGGCGAGAACCACGGTCACTACCGCATCGGCTGGAGCCTGGATGCGAGCGGGAACGTTACGGGTGGATGGAGTGATATCAAAGCTGTGCCAGGTTGGTTCGGTGCAGAGAGCCAAGGGGCGGGAATCGCTCTTGCAGACATCAGTGGGAATGGTCAGCCGGATCTGATCGTCTTCCACCTTGACAATCCCGGCGGGGAGAACCATGGTCACTACCGCATCGGTTGGAATCTGGATGCAAGCGGGAACGTTACGGGTGGATGGAGTGAGATCAAAGCCGTGTCAGGCTGGTTTGGCGCCGAGAGTCAAGGGGCGGGGATCGCCCTTGCAGACATCAGCAGGAATGGTCGACCGGATCTAATCGTTTTCCATATCGACAATCCTGGCGGCGAGAACCACGGCCATTACCGCATTGGCTGGAATCTTGATGCAAGCGGCAACGTTACAGGCGGATGGAGTGAGGTCAAGGCCGTGCCCGGCTGGTTTGGCGCTGAGGACCAGGGGGCGGACATTGCGATTGTTACTGTTGCTGGAGCCCGTCATCTAATCATTTTTCACGTCGACAATCCTGGTGGCGAGAATCACGGCCACTATCGCATCGGCTGGAATCTAGATGCAAGCGGTGACATTACAGGTGGTTGGAGCGAGGTTCGGCCTGTTCCGGGATGGTTTGGCGCGGAGAACCAAGGCGCGGGAATTGCCGTTGCGGATATTGTCGGTGATGGTCATGCGGGCCTGTTCGTTTTTCACGTGGACAACCTAGGTGGCGAGAATCATGGCCACTACCGTTTCTGCAAGGATATTTTGCTTGAGAATGCGGAGGTGCTGGCGGTTCATGCTGCATTGCTGCACACCGGCAAGGTTTTGTACTTCTCAGGGGATCAGCACGATCCTGAAAACAACAGAGCGGGGAGGGTCGACGCGACAAGACTGTGGGACATTTCGTCCTTTGCTATCCATAAAATAGGTTCACCCCGGCACGATCTGTTCTGCAGCGGGCATGCCTTCCTTGCGGATGGAAGACTAATCGTTGCCGGTGGCACGCAGGAATGGAGCGATGTTCTTGGTGATCCGCATGGTCACGGCCAGTTCGGCCACTTCCGCGGACTTCGCGATGCCACTATTTTCAATGCTAATACAAATACGTGGAATGCAACCGTGCCAATGATCCTCCAACGGGGACGGGCTGAAGGCGGTGGCCGGTGGTATCCGACATTGTTAACCCTGCCTGATGGGCGTGTTTTCGCAATGTCTGGACACCCGGAGAGAACGGATACCCGTCATAACAATATCACGCTGGAGGTTTTTGACGCTGCGCTGCCTCATCAATGGAGTGACTACGGAGACAAGCCAGATGCCCCCGATTCCTACCCGCGACTTCACCTTCTTCCTAGCGGAGAAGTGCTTTGCGTCACGCCAATGAGTGGAAACACTCAGCGTTTACGCCTGGGTTCAACCTGGAGTGCCGTAAAGCCGGTAGCCGACTGGTTTGGCGCAGAGGGTCAAGGAGCGGATATCGTCATTGCGGACATTAGTGGAGACGGCCGACCGGATCTGATCATCTTCCATATCGACAATCCTGGTGGCGAGAATCACGGTTATTACCGCATCGGTTGGGACTTGGACGCGGACGGAAATGTCACGGGCGGATGGAGCGATGTCAAAGCCGTACCTGGCTGGTTCGGTGCTGAAAATCAGGGAGCGGGGATCGCTATTGCGGACCTCAGCGGAAATGGCCGACCGGATTTGATCGTTTTCCATATCGACAATCCTGGTGGCGAGAATCATGGCCATTACCGCATCGGCTGGAATCTGGATACAGACGGCAACGTCATGGGTGGATGGAGTGATATCAAAGCTGTGCCCGGCTGGTTCGGTGCCGAGAATCAAGGGGCGGGGATCGTTATTGCCGACCTCAGCGGGAGTGGCCGGCCGGATTTAATCGTTTTCCATATCGACAATCCTGGTGGCGAGAATCACGGTTATTACCGCATCGGTTGGAATCTGGATACAGGCGGCAACGTTACAGGTGGATGGAGCAATATCAAAGCTGTGCCAGGCTGGTTTGGCGCCGAGAACCAGGGGGCAGGGATCGCCCTTGCGGACATCAGCGGGAATGGGCGGCCGGATCTGATCGTTTTCCACATCGACAATCCTGGTGGCGAGAATCATGGCCATTACCGCATCGGTTGGAATCTGGATGCAGGCGGGAACGTGGCAGGTGGATGGAGCAATATCAAAGCTGTGCCCGGCTGGTTTGGCGCCGAGAACCAAGGGGCAGGAATCGCCCTTGCGGACCTCAGCGGAAATGGTCGGCCGGATCTGATCGTTTTCCATATCGACAATCCTGGTGGCGAGAACCACGGCTACTATCAGGTCGGTTTGGACGTCGATATCAACGGCGACTTCCTTCCTGGCCACTGGACGACTGTTGCGGGGCCTGGCTACGATGATCAAGGCATCTGGTGGACTTCGGTACTACTTCCGCTAGAGCCGCCGGACTACCGTACACGAGTACTGATTGCCGGCGGGCAGAATGGGCGGCTGTTGGATTTAGGTAATCGCGGTGTCAACGTGTCCGAATGGCGCGATACGTCCGTTCGAAACGTTCCCGAAGTGAGAGGAAGGCATGGGAGCAATCCCGTTCGACAGCACTGCAACGCAGTGATCCTGCCAGATGGCAAGATTCTAGTGGTTGGAGGAACGACTGACGGCACGGATGCGCACGCGGTATTGACTGTGGAGCTCTATGATCCAGCGCGGGATGCCTGGACTACGCTTGGCAATTTGAGCTGTCCGCGTGTCTATCATTCGGTAGCTCTGCTACTACCGGACGGCCGCGTTTGGATAGGAGGCTCAGATCACGACGGCGCAGCAGGAATGGCTGCGCGCGAACTGACGATCGAGCTTTTTTCACCACCATATCTTTCGCTGACTTCTCGGCCTATAGTTTCAGCTGCTCCTTCGAGCATCGGTTATGCCACCCGCTTCGAGATCGTGACGCCGCAGGCAACACAACAGAAATTATCAATCGCCCTGGTCCGGTGTGGATCAGTCACTCACGCTTTCAATCCAGACCAGCGATACGTTCGCCTGGAGATTATCAGTGCAGCAGGGAGGGTCGTTACTGTTGCATCCCCACCTGACGCAAACGTCGCTCCGCCGGGATACTACCTGCTTTTTATCGTCGATGAGCTTGGTGCGCCATCGGTGGGATGGTTTCTGCAGGTAGCTTGAGGATAAATTGGGTTTACAAACTTTCACTGCTGTGGCACCCCGGTTTGATGTATTGGCTTGACTACGACATGCGTATCGCAGTAGCGGTAAGTTTCATCGTCCTGGTTGGGATTATGGCGGCACTTGCTGAAAAGGGAGCAAAGGCAGCAATCTGGCAGTTTTCTTGTATCCCTGTTTGAGTGCTGAGAAACAAAGATTGTATGCATTTGCATTATTGCTTGCCTGTCTGTTATCCCTTAGCATCATGACGTAAGTCAAGCAACGCGGGTGTAAATTGTTGCAAAACTTTAAAACCCCATTCGTTGATTTGCAAAATTGCCTGTTTTTGTTTTTTTAACATCACAGCGAGATGCGATGTTGCCATTGGATCTGGTCAAACTCACACCATTGTTAGGCCGCACAACTGGCAGGCCGGAGGTGCGTATTGGTCTGATTGATGGACCGGTGGTGATGAATCACCCTGAGCTGGCCAGTCAGCATATGCGCGAGATCGGCGGAAACGGCGGTGGTCATTGCACACAGGCGGGGAGTCTAGCTTGCACGCATGGCACTTTTGTGGCTGGTATCTTGTCTGCCAGGCGAGGTTCTTCCGCGCCAGCCATCTGCCCCGATTGTACTTTGCTGCTCCGTCCCATTTTTTCCGAGGCAACTTCCGGCCAAGAATCTATGCCCAGCGCGAAACCCGAGGAATTGGCTGCAGCGATTATCGAGTGTATTGCGGAAGGGGTGCACTGCATCAATTTGAGCCTTGCATTAGCGCAGCTTTCATCGAAAGGGGAACATGAGTTAGAACTCGCGCTGGATCATGCCGCTCAACGCAGCGTCATGATCGTCGCTGCGGCAGGCAATCAAAGTACGCTCGGCAGTAGCGCCATCACCCGCCATCCATGGGTCATTCCAGTGGTCGCTTGTAATCTGCAAGGCAGACCGCTGAACGAGTCGAATCTGGGCAATTCAATCGGCAAACGTGGTTTATGTGCGCCGGGCGATAGCATCACCAGCTTAAATGCAGCAGGGCAGTCACTCACTCTCGGTGGAACGAGTGTTGCCGTACCTTTTGTGACCGGGGTAATTGCGCTGCTGTACTCGGTATTCCCTACAGCAACCGCAGCACAAATCAAGCTGGCCATCACTCAGACTTCCCTGTCACGACGGACCTCGGTGGTTCCGCCTTTGCTCGATGCTGAAGCAGCCTACCAAATTTTGTTAACAATGAATGCGAAGAAGTAACTTACATGACAAAAGCAAGTGAGCGGAACAACCTTGAGCAGCAAAGTGAGCATTCGCTTCATCGGGTACATTTGCCCGGATTTATTAGCGATGAGGAGATCGGACTGGGCGATGCGATCAAACGGGCAGCCGGCTATTTTGGCATCAAGCCTTGCGGTGGCTGCGAACAGCGGGCAGCCATGCTCAATCGCTGGTTGGCTTTCACCCGTCGACAGCCAAAATAGCGAAATCATGTATACGGGAATTCACAGGTTAGTTAACTGAGGTTATGAGTTGTTACGAAAGGAGAAAAGTATGAACGAACCAACCGAAACGATGGAGCAGTTGACGAATGCGCCAAATGAGGTGAATAACGTGCCAGTGACTCAGCAATCTCCAGAAATTCGCAGCATAGGTAGTGTAATTTCTCCACAGACTGGAGGCGGTGGAGCTTGTGGCTGCGGCGGAGCGACTGACCTGACCGCAGGTGGCGGCATGGTTTCTTATGTTTATGCCATCGGCCGGGTGGAAGCGCGTTTTCCGAATCTTGCTGCTGAAAAGGAATTTGCTCAGGCGACGGGGCGGGCAGATACCGCGGGCAAGACTGATCAGCAAACCTTTCATGCTGTCCTGTCCAAGCGCGAGAATCGCTACCTGGTGCGCCAGCTTTGCTGGGTGCTGACTATCCAGGGGCTGGAAACCTACCTCTTGCAGCCGCGCGACCCGGTGGACATCGACCTGCTGGTAGAAGCGATTCGTCCGGCTCCTACGCCCAATGACATCGATGTCGTCATTGGCCTGCGTGGTCCCATTGCCCCGCCGCAGATGTGCAATGGATTGATGGTACCCATTGTTCTGTTCGACCAGATCTATTCCTTCGATCGTGATACGCTCATCAAGGCTATCCCCAAGCCAGAAAAGACCAGTGACGCGCAATTCGGGCCGGCGGCTGAGGAATTGTTCAACCGGATCATGCAGATGACAGACAATGCTGGTGCGACCGACGAGCATCGTGTCCTGAATTACCTGGTCATGCGCTATCCTGCCATTTATGCCAAAACAGTCGAGGAATTTGCCAAGGATTTTTCGCTGACCGGCGTGGAAGTGCGTTCCTCGCCCTTGAGCAGCACGCGCAATATCGTCGATGTGATCTTTTCCTATACCAATCGCAATACCGATTTCACGGAAAAGTTTTTTGTGCGTGTCGATGTCACTGAGGAATTTCCGTTCCTCGTTGCCAAGATGTCGCCTTATTATGACCGTTGAACCTGATCAACTGAAAGGAGGTGTGATATGAATAACAATATACCAGGGTTTACTGGAGAAGCATCACTCTATCATACAAACAATCACTACTTTACTACTGGAGGTGGTTTTCTAAGTGAAGGGCACGCAATTGTAACCCCTCAAGCGTGTGGATGGATTAGGGGAATTACATGTGGTGGGGCAATAGCGGGTGGAGTTGTTCTATGTACTAGTATTTGCCTAGGGGGAGGTCCAGCAGCTTGTTACGCTTGCTGGGCGGGTGCTCTTGGGCTTATCGGGTTTGGCTTTTGTCGGGATTGTATCCCTAAATGGATGAGAGATCTGATCGATGCCTTTGAAAATGGTGGCGGTGGAGGAGGAGGGGGTGGTGGCGGAGGTGGTGGTCCGCGCCCTATTGGTTGCGAGATTAATGAGAAGTGCTGCGAGCGAGATGCGGAAGGTAATTGTATCTTGTGTTGGCCACGTACAGCGCCTTGCCCATGATATGTGCTGTTCAGTCAGTGTATGCACACTATCAGATATCTATTTCAGGGTGGTATGGTATCCAAGCTAGCTAGAGAATGAGTAGGCGAGCAACTCGTAGGTTGAGATAGGCAAAGCTGTAACCCAACGGACTGGTTTAACTTGAAAGGAGACATGAAATGAACATACCGGGATTTAATGCTGAATCATCACTTAACCCAACCATGGGTATGTATCAAGAAAGAGTCATTTCTGACAGATTTCCCGCAGAAGGTGGCAGAAGCGTTATGCCACAACTTCGTTTCCAATTAGAGCCAGATTTGGGTGCATACTGGAGATGCCGGGCAAACGGAGGAGGTGATCTTATATGCCGTTTCTTTGCCGGGTTGCCTCCTTTCACAATCGGTGGCTTGTTGATCGCTTAATGAGCGCAGGATGTGTTCAAGCACGAAGAACCATAGACCATAGGTTGGGCTAAGCAAAGCTATAACCCAACAAATCAGCAGCATGGATATGTTGGAGGTTAGGCAATGATGCTGCTAACACAACACTGGTTAGATATCGTTGTATTTTAACTTATCCGAATCTAAGGAGAGACTATGAATGACCATCAAAAGAAATTATCTCGCCGTCAGATAATAAAATTCATGGCATTAGGCGCCACTGTCCCCTTTATGAATGCCTTCATCGGCCAAGCGCAAGCGAAAAAAACTTCCAAGGAAACAGTGCAGTATCGCGACAAACCGAACGGAGAGGAGAAATGCAGTAATTGCATGCAGTTTATTCCAGGCAAAACACCTGGTGCTGCTGGTGAATGCAAAGTTGTAGAAGGCAGTATTAGTCCTCAAGGCTGGTGTACCGCATATGCTCCAGAATCATAATTGAATGCCAGGTTTGCCTTCATCCTTATTATCGATATCAATTGATAATAAGGATGGTTAATAAAGTAAGTATTTTTTAGTAGCAAACTACAGGATATTAACAGCGTTCTTCAATTGATTGATTTTAAATAAAAATATTCCATGTAATAGAGAGGGGCTAGATCCTTAGAGTTAAGGAGGGAGGAGCATACATAGTGTTTTTTGATCTCATTACGAACATGACATTAACGATAAGAATTATCATGCGTGGGATGTGCGCTTTTGAAAAACACTGTATCGAGCAGGTAGTCTGGTTGATTAGCAATGCCTGCCCATATCGTGAATTTCTTGATGTTTACACATCATTTGGGTGCAGCAAAAAATCATGAATGCTGTGCGGTTTTTTATTTTTCCTGCAATCGTTTTATTCACGATGCCCCCTGTTTACAGCGAGGTAATACCAAATGATTCCTATATTGCAGGCTATGCGACGGGGATCCTCAAACGTGATTTTAAGCTTGATTTTTCTGCATTAGTGGTGCGCAACGGTGTTATTACATTACCTACACATAGTCTGTCTGCCGAAGAGCGTGCTCAAGTCCAACGAATGTTATCTGAAATCCCGGGAGTAACTGGCATTGATCTGCTGGAAGGCGATAATCAACAAGGCATAGCGATTACTTTGCCACCAGCAAAGCAGGATACACCTGCAACTACAACTGTTACTCACTCGGAAGTTTTCCCTACGGGTTTTTTACCAACCGGTCATTTATTTAAGCCATTATTGGCTGATCCGCGCTGGGCGCATTTCTCCGCCAGTTATCGCAATTATGTAGGCGAAGATATTGACGGAAATAATAACGGGGCAGTTAGTTTCGGCGAGACCATCCCATTCTATCGCGCTAGCCTGGGCCAGACCAACATGCAATGGGAAGTAGGACTTCAGGCCGCGGTTTTTAGCGATTTCAATCTTGATGCAAGCTCCTCCGATCTAATCAATAGTGACTTTATTGCCTCTATTTACTCAAGCATGAGAACGGGCCAATTTTCTGCTTTTGCCCGTATTTTCCATCAAAGCTCGCATCTTGGGGATGAGTTCCTGCTGAGAACCCAATTAGAACGTATTAATCTTAGCTATGAAGGTGCTGACCTCAGGCTTTCATATGAGTTGCCATATGGAATACGAGTCTATGGCGGGGGAGGGGGTATTTTTCATAAAGAACCATCAACAATTAAGCCCTGGTCAATTCAATACGGAGTTGAATTCAGAAGCCCGTGGCGTATCGACTTTGCAGCAATGAGACCAATATTAGCGATTGATTTCAAGAATCATGAGCAAAACGACTGGAATGCGGATTTATCTGCCAGAGCTGGCTTTCAGTTTGACAACCATCAAGTATTCAGTCGCAACCTGCAGTTTCTCATAGAGTATTTTAACGGTAATTCCCCTACCGGTCAGTTTTATAAAGAAAAGGCTGAATATCTCGGAATCGGTGCTCACTACCATTTTTAATCTCTTCAGATTAAGTCCTCCACCTCTGGGAGCTGGGGAATAACAAGGGCGACTGCACGGCCTATTTTCAAAACCTGGTTAAGTGAATAATGCGAATAATGAAGTCACGATAACCGATTCCGCCTACGTGTTTGTACGTATTTTCTTAGTCAGCGTATCTGGATAATCTACTGAAGTATCAAAACTCGACAGAAGGGGTATGTCACCTACACGTGCTGATTCGTAGATATGTTTTATCAAGGTAAGGAGCAAAGCGGGGTCTGTATTTTTTAAACCTGCACATGGTCTCGCAGCGTATCAAATCTGAAAAACAAGGAGCTAATCATGAGTAAAGATAAAATTCTTGGTACTTGCATTCTAGTCTGCGCACTAATGATGACATCAGCAGCGCAAGCAGAGGATGATTATCTAACAGGTTTTAGCAACAAACTAAGCCAAGGTTTGGCAAATATGGCCTTCGGGTTCATCGAAATTCCGAAAAATGTCATCAATATCAGCAATGAGCACAATATTTTGGTAGGCCTGACATGGGGTGTTGTTCGCGGCGTTGTCCATGCTGCAAGTCGAACGCTGGTTGGTGGTGCTGAGTTTCTGACTTCGCCGATTCCAACTGGTGACTTTGCCTCACCGGCTTACGTCTGGGATCGTTTTAGTGAAGACAGCCGCTATTTTGGTTTGTATTATCCAGGCTATTGGACTATTTACGGTACATTGGATGATGGCAAGTAAATCTATTGCGACTCAATCATTCACGAGGACATTATCATGAAAAAATATATTTACCTCCCGCTGGCGGCTTTATTATTTTTCCTGACAGCTTGTACCACGACTAGAATGACCACGGCAGATTTGAAAGCCGAGATTGATGCGGCTAGATCGGGTCACTATGGCCAAGCCATGTTACATGCGGAGCTGTCCGAAGAAGATTTGGAAGAAGCCAATAACATCCTGGATCATCTTGAAAATGACTACTACTGGAATATCAATGAGAAACAAAAAGCCTTGGATGCTGCCAGATCAGCAGCACACCATCGTTTGGAATCTGAGAAAGAGATGTGCAAATGGCTGACAGAAGTGCATGGCCATAATCACCACAAAGCGGAAGCGACTCATCATTCAGTTGCTTACTTTGAAACCGGTAGTGCTATCCCATATAAAACCAAAGATGAAACCATTAACGAAATGGGTCGTTGGTTAGAGGCGCACCCGGATGCGACTGTCACGGTCACAGCATCGACCGATACCGTCGGTAATCCAGCCTATAACCAGGATTTATCAGAAAAAAGAGCTAGAACAGTGGCGCAACGTCTGGTGGCAAATGGTGCTAGGCCCAATCAGCTAATTATCAAGGCGGTTGGCGAAGCTGCTGGCGCTGACAACACGCCCAATCAGGAAAATCGTGTGGTGATGATTACCACCGCACATCCTGCCTATGTCGATTGCCCCAATGTAAAATAGGGCTTGATAATCCTTTAACTAAAGTCAAATACCGCCATAAAGCTGGTGGTATTTGACTTTTAGAAATTCAGTGAATGTTAATTGTAAGGGTAAAGCCTGATCCCAATGTCCTCAACTTCTACAATTAAAACAGCACCTGTACCAATAACGCTACCACTATACTCAACGAATAACATATAGCAACAAACTTTCCTTTTTTCATATCATCCTCCTTCAGTAATTAAAACAACATCACGTATAGCAAATGATCAAAATCGTCAATTATTTGTGAAATTTATGTTAATTATTTGTGATGTATTTGTAAATTTTTTGTAAAGTTAATAAAAAAACATTTTCTTGTCAATTAGAATTCTTCAAGAAGAAATTTCTAAGGTTGGTTGAAGTACTTAAGCAAAAGCAGCTTAAGTAAAAGCTATACGAAGCCGATATCTTTTTTCGTGTGCGCAGTTATTTGTCTATTTCTAGAGAAAACAATGCCTCCGCCACTCAGACACACACTCTTTTTTTAACAGATAAGTATCTGATTTTATTGTCTTGCTGGGTGTTAGCGGGAAAAATTACACTGAATAGTTATATTTATTCTTCCTATGTCTTCGGCCTATTGAGTTTTTTATAGGAGATATTCGATATGAGCATAAAACACTTTACTTTGATCTCTGCGGTTTATTTGTCGATAGTGTTCGGTGCGCTCGCCCACGCTACTAACCTTTTTGTTCCTGCATATTTCTATCCGTCAAATCCCTCAACTCGGGATTATTGGAGTGACCTGGCTGCTGCGGCTCAAATAGTAAATGCTACCGTAATTCTTAACCCAAACAACGGCTTCGGAACAAGCGGTGATCCAAACTATGCTAACGCCATTAATCAGGTTCGTGAATCTGGAGGAAAGGTAATTGCTTACGTATACACCAATTATGCAAATCGCCCGCTGATCGATATTGTCAGCGAAATTGATAATTACATAGCCTTCTATACGATTGATGGTTTCTTTATTGATGAGATGACTGCTGACGGCACAGATGAAAATATCATATATTTCGAGCAAATATATAACTACATCAAGAATAAAAGCAGTCATTATTCGGTAACGGGAGATCCTGGAGTGGTACCCGACGAAATTTATTTAAGCAAACCAGTTGTTGATAATTTAGTGGTATTTGAAGGTAGCATAAAAAATTACGTAAACTTTCAGCCAGAGCAGTGGCAGCTTAATTACCCGAAAGACAGGTTTATTCACATTGTATATAGCGCAACATCAGACCAAATGAAGCAGGCGTTCAGTCAGACCAACAAGAATCACGTTGGAAATCTATACATAACCGATGATAAGCTTCCCAATCCTTATGACACTCTTCCAGAGTATGTGAATCTGGAGTTCGAGATGGCAGTTGTAACGCCTAACAAAGGACAAAAAATCTTTACGTTTGCCGAGCAACTGTTTCCGCAGTATTTTTCTCCTGCAAACGTAGATGATCAACTGCTGGAAGGGTTCGTTTACCGTTATTATCCAACAACCAATGCATACATAGGGATCAAGAACGGAGAGGTGTTCGTACTTGGTGATGCCTTTGGCCCAGGCATTCAGCGTATCGATACTATTGAAAATACGCTCCAATTCCTGGAAAGCGCAGCAGGGCCTTAAGCACCTTATTTTGATGTGAGCTGCTCAATCGTGAGCCAGATCAAATGGATTGAAAGGAAAAGGTGAAAAAGTCAAATGTAAGGCTTGAACATCCCGCTGGAATTTTCAAGTATTTTCGTTGATATTTATGAAATATCGACAGAACCTAGCTATTTACGCATCATATGTCAATTGTAAGGCCTGACCCCAAACCCGTGTGCCAAGCCCATGCAATCTCTGAGTGGATTTCCCTTGTTATACGTTTCCTTGAGGTTGAAAAGCAGCCTTAGCTTGTTTGAGGCTGCTGACATTGTTTGTCTTCGTCATTTGATTTGAAATACTGTTATATAAAGTAAGCGCTCTTTGATAGTACAACTCAGATTCGGTTGGGAACCCACTATTGAACTCACTATTCATCCACATTTGATATGTATAACCATTTGTTGCTTTGTTAAAGTCGGTATTGTTGTCAAAAATTTTTAGAGCTTCTTGATATCTTTCTCTAGCGGATTCATGCCTTCCTTGCCTGAAAAGAAGATCAGCATACCCTCTCAGATTTATAATTCGGTAAAAATCACTTGGCGACTTATCTATTGCCTTTTGCATATAGGTATCCGCAAGCAAATTGTCCCCTGCAAGAGTTAGTCCTTGGGAGATAGCTACATAATCGGCATCGTTTGCCATATCCGGGTATGAATTAACCAAGAACACTGCTTGACGAGTAATTAAAGCCGCCATTTGCGAGATCGAACTTAATTCTTGATAGTGGGTAGCCTTTCTATTTTCCGATGGGGTTGACCACATCTCATTGTTCTTGGAGTTCAGTTTTATTAGCTCTGTTACTGACTCGCTTAATTGTTCTCTAGCAGACCGCTGACTGTCGGATCTTTGCAAACGATAAGCGATAGATGCCGATCCCAACGAAACAATAATAGCAACTGCACTTAAAATTGTTGATAGGTCCATATCACTCCTCAAGATTCAGGATTCGTTTTTTTGATAGGAGATAAATATAACTAATTGTTTAAGAAACTGTTTGGAAATTCTGAATCCTAGCGTTAATGTAAGGAATTTTCTATAAACAGGCGGTATCATGAATCAACAAAAAGTGTAGGAAGCGTTATCCGAGTGACCTAAGCAATGGAGCGTGGC
>NZ_JAGFJM010000066.1 GCF_024102715.1 Nitrosomonas communis | reverse complement strand
GCCACGCTCCATTGCTTAGGTCACTCGGATAACGCTTCCTACACTTTTTGTTGATTCATGATACCGCCTGTTTATAGAAAATTCCTTACATTAACGCTAGGATTCAGAATTTCCAAACAGTTTCTTAGGAAGGAACGCAAAGGCGCGTATTGGGAAGATCGTTATCACGCGACAGCCGTACAGTCGGATGACTACTTATCAAGGTGCATGGCATATATCGATCTTAACATGGTGAGAGCTGGTGTAGTTGATCATCCGAAAGAGTGGGCGCACGGAGGCTATGTAGAAATCCAAAGTCCACCAGAACGATATCGTACAGAAGTATCAAGTCTTGCAATGCAATATTCTCTTTTTGCATTTGTTGCAATGTAAGACTTGATACCCTGTATAAAACGACATCGAGAGAAAGCTCGAGCAATTAGCAATCTTTATCCACCAAGATTGCTTTGTATCGTCCTCGAAAAAGATGGCCACCATGTCCATGCCGGTAGCTCGTTACCTGGGTATAAACAACGCCATTGAGTTGCCACATGCTCTTTGACAAATAAATTGCCCTCAAGTGTTTCAATGATGAGATAATCATGGTTATCCATCAGACAATAGCCATGACACAGCCGGTTGTAATCAACGACAACCGTTCCAAGGATTTCTAAAAAGCTTAGCCGGTCATCATCATCTTCATAAATGTTTTGGCGGCGATTTCCACGCGATGTTGCGTGATAAAGCGCATTCGGAAATTCTCAACGAAGCGGTCTTGGCATAGTCTTCAGTATCAACATGTTCTTCTTGATTCGCGACCTCATTCCATTCTGCAGAGGCCGTCAAATTACTGGTGATTGTGATGCGGCATTTAGTGGGCGAATTCGTGCAACCTCGGATTTAATTGCCCGATTCGCTTCCCAAAGATCAACGTCACGCTGCGCATTCAGCCAGAACTCCGCAGAATTGCCAAACAACCGGCCAAGGCGAATAGCCATTTCGGGGCTAACCGCTCGCCGCTCGCGTAATAGCTCACTTATCGACTGGCGCGATACACCCAATGCCTCCGCTAAACCCGATGCGCTTAATTCGTAATCAGGCAGAAAATCTTCACGCAGCATCTCGCCAGGATGGATAGGCTTGCGTTTCATACCTGTATTGGTAATAGACATAAATTTCACCTCTCATTAATGGTAATCGCAGACTTCAACATCAAAAGCGTCGCCATCTTCAAACCGGAAACAGATGCGCCACTGATCATTAATAGCTATGGCATGTTGCCCTTCACGATCATCTGTGAGCTTATGCAGCTTGTTTCCTGGCGGCACTTTAAGATCATCAAGACAAGTCGCCAGATTGACGTACTCCAACTTCCTGGAAGCCCTTTGGTGAATTTCGGGCGGAAATTTCCTGGACTTTCCTGTTTCAAATAAGGATTTCGTATGCTTATCCGCGAAAGTCTTGATCATGCAGGCGATCGTAACGCGTCACGTGACAAAAGTCAATGAAGTGAAGGGGATGTGTTGGCTCTGGCTAAGCACTTGCCAACCCGGTTCGGGGAGAAGCGTATGCTTTGCCTGTAGTATTAGCGTTAAGGGTATGGCCGGCAGGAATCGTATGAATCGAGAGGTTCACGTACGGAGTCTATGAAGAGCTGGAGGTCAAACTCCTCCGGCTTACTCGGCCTTTTGCATTATTTCACCGTCAGCCTGAGGCCGAAAACTGCCATCTAAATCAACAACCTCAAACATCATTCAAATAAAAATAAGCCATGCCATCAAGCCGCCCTTTCACTTTTTCCCAATGCGGCATGACTTGTTTCATAAGCCGATAAAAATTCTCAGAATGATTATGTTCCGCGATGTGGCAAAGTTCATGCAGCAATACATAATCTATGCATTCTCTAGGCGCTTTTACCAAATGGGGATTGAGCGTTAATTGTCCTTTGGGCGAGCAGCTGCCCCATTGGGTTTGCATGGATAAGAGTCTTATCGGCGGTTTTTCTTTCACCCAAAGTGTTTGTAAAAGTATTTCATCCAGTCTGCGGTCGAACACTTCTCTGGCTTTTGCCTTGTACCAGTCAAACAGCAACGATCTGATTTTTTCGGGCTTAGAGACCCTGGTTTTGACTTCCAGCACCCCGCGCAGCATCTTGACTTCCGGTGCGGTTCGGAGGGCTTCTTGGATTTTCAACACATGTCTGCGCCCCAGGTAGAAATGGCTTTCGCCACTCACATAACGGCGTGGCAGAATGTCTTTTCGCTGTTCCTCAAAATAGCGTATCTGCCGGTGAATCCAGCGCACCCGTTTTTTGACCGCCTGGATGATTTCCTCAGCGGAAGCCAGTGGCGGCGCATGTACCACCACGCGGCAATCAGGGTGGACTTTGATGAGGACTTTCGGTGTATCGGTTGCGCGGGGTTCAATGGCAAAGTCAATTTCGATATCGCCATATTGAATCGAAGCTGTTTTTTGCCGTGCGGGATGAATCATGATTTGTTCAAACCCTCCCTTACCACCTGCACGATCCGTTCGATCATCGCTTTAGCCTGATTTATGCCAGAGCGGAGTTTTTTGCATTCAGCAAAAATCATCGGCAGGAGGTTTTTACGGATTTCCGCTTCAATGTTTTGCGGATTGATCGAATGTTCGGCAACGGCATTGGTGATGATCACATCGATCTTGAATGAAAGCTCCACCCAGCAATCCGACGTTGTTTCGTCAATCGTGGCAAGATTGTTGCCGATCATCATTTTCAACACGCCGTAATAAGCTTGTGCGTGTTTGTTGTCGGCGAATTTGTCCGACAGACCCTCGACTTCACGTTTTTCGACCTTTTCTTCAAATTCCCGAAACAGCATGTACTGCTTGAGTGGGTGATCGAATAACGCTTCGGCTTCTTCGATGATCTTCTTCAAGAGCCTGGAAAACACTTCCTGCGCGTACGGATCATCGCGCAGATTCTGCTCGATCATGCGCGTGATGCGGGTTTTAATGATATCGGTCTCGTTGCGGGTTTTCTCATCCGACCACTCCTTGGGATCAGCCGCCTTGCCCATTTTGTTGACTTCATAAACGCCTTCGGGCTCTCTGACCTCCACACCAACCACATGCTTATCCATCAGCTTTTTGATCTGTGCGGCATAGGCATCGTAATCGACCGATTCACCGGCATCGGTCTTGGCGAGCTGTCGTAGTGCCGTGAACTGCTTGACCGTTTCCTTGTAATGCCTGCGGTCATCTTCCGAAAAACTCTTGTCTTCATAGAAACTGACCGATTGCAGCGCAATCTTGAGGCAGTTGGTAAACGCGCTGAGCCGGTCGTAAAAATCCTCACGGATTTTCAGATTGACATCGATCATTTCGCCGTTGCGTTCCTGCATGCGCGGCACGATGACCTGGCGCAATTGCTCGATATCGCCTTTGTTTTTGACCTCCTTGAAGATCGCCCACAAATCCGCATACAGACGCGGCAGCTTTTTATATTCGGTGCTCATTTGCTGATAAAGCCCCTCGATATCGCCGATATCGAAACCGCCTTGCGTGCGGCTGGCCAAATCCTGGTATTTGGCGATGGTGGTATCGAGTTCCGCCAGAATGCCGCGATAATCGATCAGCAGACCGAATTGCTTTTGGGGGTGCAGGCGGTTGACGCGCGCGATAGCCTGAATCAGGCTGTGCTCCTTGAGCGGCTTGTCGATATAGAGCACGGCATTGCGGGGCTCATCAAAACCGGTCAGCAATTTATCGACCACAATCAGGATTTTGAGGTCATCATCGTTTGCAAAGCGCTCGACAATCTGTTTCGTGTAGTTCTTTTCATCCTGCGTGCCGACATGCTCCTTCCACCATTTCGTGATTTCAGGCATGCCGGACTCATCCACGTCCACATTGCCTTCGCGCGTGTCGGGCGGGGACATGACAACCGCCGATTCAAACAAACCCAGCTCATCCATGAACTGCTTGTATTTGATCGCCGATAACTTGCTGTCACAGGCAAGCTGCCCTTTCAGTCCTTCATCAATATTTTTGACGAAGTGATTGGCGATATCATAGGCAATCAGGCGGATACGGTCTTCGGATTGATAGAGATGGCCTTTCTTGGCGAATTTCTTCTTGAGGTCAGTTTTTTGCTCGTCAGTCAGTCCCTCGGTGATGCGCTCAAACCAACTGTCAATCGCGCGTTCATTGACATCCAGATCGGGAATGCGCTCTTCGTACAACAGCGGCGTGACGGTTTTGTCTTCCACGGCCCGCTGCATGGTATAGGCATGAATAATCGGGCCGAATTTGTTGGTGGTTTTATCGTCCTTGAGCAGCGGCGTGCCGGTAAAGGCGACAAAGGCTGCATTCGGCAAAGCCTGGCGCATGCGGATAGCGTTCTCACCGCCCTGCGAGCGGTGGCCTTCATCGACCAGCACGATCATGTCCGCACTCGGGTTGTGACATTCCGGCATTTTGGCGGCAATGGCAAATTTATTGATGATGGTGAAGATAATGCGCTCGGTGCCCGTCGCAATCTGTTCGGCCAGTCGCTTGCCGGAAGTGGCCATTGCGGCGGCCTTGTCTTTCTTGCTGGCCAGCTCTCCGCCGCTGCTGAATGTTTTGCTGAGCTGGCCTTCTAGATCAACCCGGTCGGTCACCACAACAATACGGCATTGCTTCAGAGAGTCATGCAGGATCAGAGCCTTGGACAAAAACACCATGGTGAAGGATTTGCCCGAGCCGGTAGTATGCCAGATCACCCCGCCCTGGCGCGCGCCTTGCTTGTCTTTGGTGCTGATGCGCTCAATCAGGCGCTTGATGCCGAAAACCTGCTGATAACGCGCGGCGACCTTGCCAACCTTTTTGTCAAACAACACGAAAAACCGCGTCATCTCCAGCAACCGGTCAGGAGAGAGCAGACTGATCAAAAGCCGGTCTTGCTCGGTGACGGCCAGTTCTCCGCCAGCAATCAGGTTTTCATGCCAAGCCTGATCTGCCCCGGGGCGATGCGCAAACAATGCCCCCTTGGCCGATTCATCCAGTATCTTGTTTTTAATCGCGTAGCATTCCGGCTCGCGGATATCTTCCTCACGCCAGCGTGCCCAGAACTTGAACGGCGTGCCTTGTGTGCCGTAACGCCCGTCCGCGCCGTTGATGGAAAACAGTAATTGTGCATAGGCAAACAAATGCGGAATTTCGTCATTACGCTGGTTGCGCAGATTCTGTGAAATGCCTTCGTCTATCGTCGGGCCTTTATGACCATGATTATCCGGGCGCTTGGCTTCAATCATGGCCAGCGGCAGGCCATTCACAAAACAAACAATATCCGGCCTGCGATGATCCACGCCACCGGTGCGCTGCACATTGTATTCCTCGGTAAACAGAAAGCTGTTATGGTCAGGATTGTCCCAGTCGATAATGTGCATCGTTGGATTGGTTCTCTTGCCATCGACAAATTCCTTCACCGAGATGCCGTAGAGCAAATGGTTATAGATTTTCTCATTGGCCACGCCCAGACCTTCATTCAGGGCCGGACTGCACAGCTCGGCAATGACGTTATCAATCGCCTGCTCTGAAAAGGTGCGTTCCTTCCCGCCATAGACATAGCGGCGTTTGCGCAGCTCACCGCGTAATACTTCGCGTAAGACCACCTCGCTGGTTTTGCCAGCCCGCGCCGACAGGGCTTGTTCCAGCGAAACAAAGCGCCAGCCAAGATTGTGCAGCAGCGTGAGCGCCGGAATCTTGGCGCTGTATTCTTCCTGGAATTTGGGGAGACGCTGGATCATTTGCAACTAATTATTTGTCCTGCTCGTAATTCACATAATCAGACAATAACCAATCTTTGAGAATATTTACCACGACAGGCGAGAAAGACTCCAGCTTTCCATTTATTGGGGTGCCGAGATCATCAATCAATATCTGAATCAGCGCATCGTCCTCGAGTCCGTCATTTGGGTTAACGCCATTTGTAAGTAACAAAACGCTGGATAATTGTTTGCGTTTTTCGATGAGCTTTTTGTTATTTTTTTCAGTATCACCAAGATTCAGTACTCGAATACTCTCTTCCGCTCTTTCAGTGAGTCCTTCGACTCGACCGCTGATTTTAAAGCGCAGTTCAGTTTCACATTCATCCATAAGTGGTGTAAGCGGTAAAGAACGTGAACCATGCGCGGCGTCGCACTGATTAGGCGTAGTACAGCTTGCAACGATATTGTTGAAGTCAAGGCTGCGATGGGGTGCAATCCTTCTAGCCTCGACATGCTCATTTTTCGTATCAGTACTTTGTCCACTGATTTGCTGGCAACAATACGCGCATAAATAAAACTGCTCCTCTGCACAGGCTTCACGAATACTCTGTCGTTCGACTTCAGACAAATCACTATAGCAACCTTCAGGATGGGCGCTCTTCCACCTCTTCAAACCAACAGGTTCCGCGCCTTTATTAATTTTTTTCAATGCGTAGCTCCTGTTTGCGCAGCAACAACTTAGCTTTGGTCAATTCAATATTGGATTCTGGCAATTCTTGCTCCAGACTTTCAAGAAGTTCTCTTGCTTTTGCTAACTTTCTGTCTTGAATCAGATCCAGCAGGTCACTGAATTTTTCCGCAATGCGCTGATTGCGGATATGCGTATCCATGACATCCAGAAGCACGCTGTTTGCATCCTGCCCATACTGTGAAGGTACTTGCACCAGTTCGCCATTTTCTAGGGAATACACCAGCACCTCCTTATAATCGCTGATCACTAATGGCGAGTGGGTAGTGAGTACAAACTGACAATTAGGGAAGGTCATTGTCAAGCGCTCGATTATGCTGCGTTGCCACGTTGGATGCAGGTGCATATCGACTTCATCAATCAGTACGACACCATTACCTTGCAAAGGATTTTCCAGAGAAGGATTCATCATCGATAAGCGGCGAGCGATATCGCCAACTAATGCCATCAATGATTTTTCACCTTGTGAAAGCTGAAGCACATTAAAGGTGTCGTTATCTTTATCAATAGACATATGTAGCCGCGGCTTACGACGAACCTTTAAATTGGTAAAGCCAGGCATAAAATTGCTGATTGCTGTGCGCACTGCTGTGAGCTGACGATCGCGTGAAGAAGCTTTAAGTTGTTGCAGCTTTTGCCAGATACTACTATTTTGATCCACAATTTCGAAAATCTTAGCGAGCATATCCTGTGGAATACCAGATTCATTTTCAGCATCTTCGCGTTCTCTAAACCATTCGAAGAAGCGGCGAAAATCTACCCCCTGGTTTAATGAATTGTCATACCCGTCCAATTGTAAGAAATTATGTTTTTCTCTGATTTTCAGAGGAATATCTAGAACTACGCGTTCAACAGGATAAAAAGCAATAAGTGGTAAACTGCACTGATCATTATTAGTGAGCGCAATGCGGTAATCATTTGCCAATCTGGATGCATCATTGAGCCGACTCGCATATTCTGCTTTTTTTCCTCTTCTGGCTTTCGATAAGGTCCACCGGTATAAAAATTCGTTCTTGTCTATATTTGGATTTACCGCCTGTCCGTGCTCATCCATTACTGTAATTTCAATCGCTGCCGAGGATGAACCCTTAAAGATAACTTCTTCCGGGATTGAATTGCCGTTGCCTTTTTCACTGCGCAGCCGTGAGATAAACCAACTGAGCGAAGTTGCAAGCGATTTAAGAATTGAGGTTTTACCCGCACCGTTATTCCCAACCAATACCGTAACATTGGAGCTCACATCAGGGGTAGGTGCTAAAGAGACTTCTAACGACCTGAATCGCCCAATATTATGTAGTTTAAATTGTTTAATTTGCATAGTTTTATCCTTTTAGCTAACGTTAGAAATCTTAACGCGACGTTTGCCGGTGAGGAGTTGTTGCATCAGCGCCTTCTTTTCTTGCTGGAGGCAACCCAGTTTTTGTTCGAGGATTTCGATTTCTTCATCGGCAGCGGAAAGGACAGAAGCGATTTTTTGTTGCTCCTGAATAAGAGGAATTTCTATATGAATACTTTTAATATCACTGCTATTAACAGATTCAAATGTACTGCCCTGTGAAAGGCTTTCCCACATTGGTTCATAATGTAAAAGCCACTGATATATGAAATCTTGAGATATGTTGGATTTTGCCCGTATAGCTGCGATGCCTCGACCAATACAAGCATGGTGAATTGATCGAGAAATGTCACCAACAGGCGCTCGTACACTCAGAAGAATATCACCTATAAGGCATTCCCTGGTTATTTGTGACGTATAAATTCTTGGCGATGACAATCTTTTCTTAATATCGGCATTGCCCTGCAATAGGGGTAATCCGTCATTATTATCATTATAGGCTTCCGACTTTGGAGAAGAACCCATTATCACGTCAGCAATTCGTGAAAGAATGGTTCGTTCCCATCCCCCGCTAAAACCGGGAAGGCGTTTTTTGCTGGCGAGCAGTTGTTGCATCAGGGCTTTTTTCTGCTGCTGGCTGTTGGCGGGCAGTTGTTCGGTGGTGGTGATCGCCTTATCCCAGGTGGAGAGGATTTGGGCGATTTTCTCTTCTTCATTTCTTGAGGAGGCAACCATCAGGGGTAACTCTGACAAAATAGCAGTGTTCATATTAGGCATAGTTTGCCCAACTGCATTTTGCTCCAGCCAACGCTTAACAGCATTTTTTTGTAGAAAATAAGAGAGGAATTTTGATGAGTGCGCTTTATTGGGAGTTGCTTTCAAACATCCTGTTCCACAAAGAGAGCCTGCGGATAAATTATCAATTAACGCAAATCTAGCAACGTCACCTCGCCGACTAAAAAGCAAGTCTCCTTCTTGTAATTTATGCTTCGACAATTCAGAAGCTTTTTCTACAGGTATTTTTGCAGCTGTAACTATATTGGCTTGGCAATCGATTAAATCTTTAGGCATTAATACAGGAACGCCATCGTCAGTGTATTCGTTAGCGTGTAATTGACTGCCAAAAGGCCCAGTTTGCAGTGCACCTGAACATACTTCTCCAAGTGAAGTTAATCGCCACCCCTTAGGAACGCTCATCTTGAGTTCCTTTCTTCCGGCTTTCAATGTCTTTGGCCATTTTTTCCAACACTTCGATATCTTCTTCATCAGCGGCAACGGCTTCAGCTTCCTTACGCTTGGCATCGAATGCTTCATAGCGGTCAGCGGCCAGCTTCTGCGCCACTTCCATTTGCACTTTTCCGGCATGAGTCAGTAGATCGCGCTCGTTAAATTCAAGGAAAGCATCCAGCTTATCCGCCCATTGTGCCATGGTCACGGGTTTGCGCCGTTTGGCCTGATCTTCCGCATAATCCAGATACATGGTGACAATGCGGTTTAATTCTTCCACTTCATCTTTATTCAGGTAGTTTTTGGCAACGCCGACATCGCTTTTTCGGACGATAACGCCTTTCCATGACATCGCGCCCATATTGGGCTTGTCCGGATCGCTGCGCCCTTCGATGAGCTCCGCCGCCGTGTGTCCGGTAACGGCCCAGAGCATTTTGTTTTGCACTTTTTTGAAAAAAAGCTGCGCCTGATCCGATGATTTATCGTAGTCTATGGCCGTGGTGTAGATATCTTTGATTTTTTGATAAAACCGTTTCTCCGAGGTGCGAATATCACGGATACGGGCAAGCCATTCATCAAAATAGTCCCATTGTTCAGCTTGCTTCAGGCGTTTGTCGTCCATGGCGAAGCCTTTGACAAGGTATTCTTTCAGGACAGTATTGGCCCATTTACGGAATTGCACGCCGCGCGGAGAACGCACGCGGTAGCCGACAGCTAAAATCAGTTCAAGATTATAATGTAAGACATTGTAATCTTTGCCATCTGCGGCAGTTTGTCGGAATTTCCGACAAACTGAATCCTCAATCAATTCGCTGTCCGAGAAGATATTCTGAATATGCTCGGCAATCGTAGACCGGCCCTTATCAAAAAGCGCTGCGATATCATCTTGCGTTAGCCAAACCGTGCCATCGACAGCCGTCAAATTGACTTCGGCCAATCCGTCATCGGTTTGATATAAAATTAACTCACCGGAACTCATTCCGCGTACCCCAATTCTTTCAAATAACCGTCCATTTGTTCTTCCAGTGCGGCCAGTTGTTTTTTGAGTTCCAGCCTTTCCTTGCGCACTGCTATGAGGTCGATTTCTTTCTCTTCTTCAAAGGTATCGACATAGCGCGGGATGTTGAGGTTGTAATCATTTTCCTGAATCTCTTCGAGGCTGGCCAGATAGGCGTACTTATCGATACTTTCGCGGGCACGGTAAGTCGCCACGATTTTAGCGATATTGTCGTCGGTCAGCAGGTTCTGGTTTTTCCCGGCTTTGAATTCGCGGCTGGCGTCGATAAAGAGGACACCTTGCCCCTCACCCCTGCCCTTTCCCGGCGGGAGAGGGAGGCGGTCTTTGCGAAAGATGAGAATGGCGGCGGGAATGCCGGTACCGTAAAACAGCTTTTCCGGCAGGCCGATCACGCAATCGAGCAGATTTTCTTCGATCAGTTGTTGGCGGATTTTACCTTCAGCGCTGCCGCGAAACAGCACGCCGTGCGGTACCACCACACCCATGCGCCCGGTTTTGGGCTTGAGCGTTTCGATCATGTGCAGGATGAAGGCATAGTCGCCTTTGGTTTTCGGTGGAATGCCGCGGCGAAAGCGCCCGAACGGGTCATGCTCGGCCTCATCATGCCCCCATTTGTCCAGGCTGAACGGTGGATTGGCGGTGACGATATCGAAATGCAGCAGCCCGCCGTTTTTGTCGAGCAGTTTCGGGTTGCGGATGGTGTCGCCCCATTCGATTTTGTGGTTGTCTTCGCCATGCAGGAACATGTTCATCTTGGCGAGCGACCAGGTGGAGCCGATCGCTTCCTGACCATACAGGGCGTACTGGCGGCTTCCATGGTTGGTGACGATCTTGCGCCCACACTTCATCAACAGCGAGCCGGAACCGCAAGCCGGATCGCAGATGCTGTCACCCGGTTGCGGGTCGAGCAGCTCGGCGATCAAGTCACTCACCTCGGGCGGCGTATAGAATTCACCCGCTTTCTGGCCACCGCTGGCGGCGAAGTTTTTGATCAGGTATTCGTAGGCGCTGCCGATCACGTCCAGGCTGCCGACACGGCTGGGCTTGAGGTTCAGTTCCGGCTTGGCGAAATCTTCCAGCAGGTGACGCAGAATGGTGTTCTTCTGCTTTTCCTCGCCAAGTTTGTCGGTGTTGAAGGAGATGTCCTGGAACACGCTTTTACCGGCGTCTTTCAGCTTGGTGCCATTGGCTTCTTCGATGGCGTGCAGTGCCTGGTCGACGCGCTCGCCATTGCCGGGCTCGAAGCGGCGCTCAAACAGAGCGTAGAAACTGGCCTCGCGCGGCAGCACAAAGCGCTCGTTTTTCATCATCTCATCGATCAGCTCCGGCTCGTCGCCGTACGCTTTCTGGTAACCCTCGTAGTGATCCTGCCAGACATCGGAGATGTACTTCAAAAACAGCATGGTGAGGATGAAGTCTTTATAGGTATCGGCGCTGATGGTGCCGCGGAAGGTATCGCAGGCGGCCCATAATGCTTTGTTGATGCTGTCCTGGTTGATTTTGTCGTTCATCGGCGGAGTTTCCTTGTTGTTCTCTAGTTCTGTGCGGGTTTCGGCTATCTGTTCGCCAGCAGGCCGCTGGCAATGGTATCAAGCAAATGTTCATGATTGCGCAGCAGTTGTGCCATGATTTGTCGCTCCTGTCTGATTGCATAGGCCAGATTGATGATGGCCTGCTGTTTGGTGAGCGGTGGCACGGCGATTGGCGCATCCTCCAGCACGCTGCGACGGATACTTTTGGTGAAAGTACCCTCGGCATTTTGCTCGAAATAACGTTGGCAAGGGCTTTGGTTCAAAAACCAGGCCAGATATGGCGGCAGCACCGCTTTGCGTTTGATGCTCACCACAAAGAAATGTGGAGCTGCCACTGCCTGCATGCTGGTTTGAAAAAGACTTTCATCAACCAACACGGCATAGTTGTGGCTGCCACGTGCTGCGACCAGGATATCGCCTGGTTGCAACCAGCCGGGTGCACGCTTGCCGGTCAATCTGGTTGTCAAGCAATTTGCCCAGCGAATCCCTTGCTGTGGTGACACATCCTTCATTTGCACCGCAACGATGTCCGAGCCAGTCACTTCGGGTATTCTGCCGCGAAACGGATAACCGGCGTTGATGGTTGCGATTTGCTTGAGTTTCACGGCAAAATAATTTCAAGGTCGATGATGCAGAAATTGTGTGTGATACTCACACCTATGTCAAGCTAAATTTCGCTTCATCGCCTTTGATGCAATACGATCAGGCACATGAATTGAAACACTTACAACCCTCTTTTTGCTGGAACATGCGAATCCACGATCGTGCCGGTCGTCTCACTTGCAGATCGCGGCAGCCAGGCGTCAACGAAATAAAGGAGGTTGCGGTAGTTTCGAACGCGCCCTTTTTGCGATTCTGGCTATCACCGCACGGAATGGCTGTTATTCAAATCTGTCGCCGCAACCCCCAGCAACAGCGGCAGGATCATGCCTTGCGCATGTTTTGCCTTGGCAGCCAAGTCAGCCCCAAATCGTGCAATCGATACGCCGTTCAGATAGTTGGCTTGCCATCACCACATCATGCGATATCTGTGAAAGCTGTGACCGGATTTCCGCCAACAATGAGTCGGCTCGCAAAATATCATAATGATCAGCGTCGACTTCAATCGCGTGAATTTCGGCAGGATTGAGTTGCTGTCCGAGCATCAGGCGCTCATCATGCTCGCGGGTCGCCGCCCACCAGCAAATCGCCTGCGTTTGCAACGGCTTCAGCGCGGAGGTTTGCAGCGAGAGTGCTTTCAAGTGACGGGCCACCATAAAGGTGTGCGCCAGCTCTTCCACTCCCATAGCGGCGTAGTCTGGAGCGGCTGTATCTTGCCCTGATTGCCCATGCTGCTTATTCAGCGCGCATGCCTTTTCCAGTAATGCCATCACTTGTGCGTTCGATTCTGTCAGCAAGGTCTGCCCGAACACGGTCGCATGCAAGGATGGGTCAAACTCGACGCCGGGCAGCACGGCAGCAATAAACGCCATGAAATCCTGTCGCCAGTTATCTCGCACTGACTCAGATGATTCGATTCCTGGCACATAGGAATCAATCAGGCCAAGAAAAGCAACCGTTTGTTGTTGCGCTTCCAAGATAGCGGTCATCAGAGCAGCTAATGCGCCACCCAGCGACCAGCCGAGCAAATGGTACGGCCCCTGCGGCTGGATAGATCGAATCATGCGGCAATAATCCTCAGCCATTTGCTGCAAGGAGATGTCGCAATGGGCGCTGTCAGCCAGCATCCGGCACGGAATGCCATACACCGTACGCACGCCCTGTAGTTGCCGCGCAAGCGGCTGGTAATCGAACACCGTACCCATGCCAGCATGGATACAGAACAAGGGTTCGGCCCCCTCGTTTCCAGAGAACTGGTTGAGCGCCAACAGTCCATTGGGCTTGGATAGTTTATCCAGCCCAAGCAGATCGGCGATCGTCGGGCGTTGCACTAAATCGCGCAGCTTGAAATCCAGTTTTGCGTCGGTCAGATTGCGCACACGGGCCATCACCTTGAGGCTCGACAATGAATCGCCCCCCAATGCAAAGAAATTATCGGTTTCACCGATACGCTCCACGCCCAGCACTTCCTGCCAGACACGCGCCAGCAATTGGGCTTCGGCTGTCGAGGGCGCGCGATAGGTATCGATTGATGGCATCCCCGGCTCAGGTAAACGCTTTCGATCCACCTTGCCATTCGCATTCAAGGGAAGATTGTCCAGCACCACGATCGCCGAAGGTAGCATGTAATCAGGCAAGCTCTGCGCAAGCGCTTCCCGCAATGCATGGGTGGTCACTGCATGATCTGCCTGCAGCGAGACATACGCCACCAGCCGGGTGCCGCTCGTCCCTGCCTTGGCCACGACCACCGCTTCCCGCACGGCCGACTGCTGCAGCAGTTGCGTTTCGATTTCACCTAATTCAATACGGAAACCCCGGATCTTGACTTGGTGATCCACCCGTCCCAGGTATTCGATCTGCCCATCCTCCCGCCATCTGACCAGGTCACCGGTGC
>NZ_JAGFJM010000024.1 GCF_024102715.1 Nitrosomonas communis | reverse complement strand
CGCAGTGATAGTCCTTGAGCATGAGATCGATATCTGGAGTTGCCGGTATTTCGGCACGATCAGGTGTCGACGTAGGGATGAATAAACCAAGTGTGCGGTTGCTCGGTTTGAAATAAGTATTGGCAACCCGTTGCACTTCATCGAGCGTCGTTTGCTTGATGCGATCTCGGTGCAAGAACAGTAACCGCCAATCACCCATCGCAATGTATTCAGTGAGCGTAGTGGAGAAGGTGTGTGTATCAGCGAGTATCTGTTCAATTTTGTTTAACAGACGTGTACGAGCGCGCTCAAGTTCTTCACTCGTAATCGGCTGAGCAGCGAGTGATTCGACGGTGTTGATCAGCGTGTCGCGCGCAGTATCCAGTGGCATATCGGGCCGTAGACTTGCGCTGAAAAAAGCATAGCCCGCTTCACGTAATTGGCGCTCGAAGCCCAGAACAGTAGTTGCATGTTTGGGTTCTACCAATGCTTTGTGGAGTCTGCCGCCAGGAACTTGTCTGAGAATAGCGACCAGCAGATCAATTGCAGCATATTCTGTATGTGCGCCAGAAGGAATATGGTATAGCATGGCAGCGATCTGAGTATCACCAACGCGGCGCAATTTAACTAGGCGTTCACCATCTTGCGTTGGTTCGACCGTATAGGTTTTTTGTAACTTGCGCATTGGGCGTGGGAGAGGACCAAAATGACGTGCTACCATTTTTAGTGCCTCTGCCTCATTGAATTTTCCGGCAATGACAAGTACTGCATTGTCCGGCTGATAATAGTGACGATAAAAAGCCTGCAATCGCTCAATCGGTACATTTTCGATATCTGAGCGTGCACCAATAATGGTGCGGCCATAATTATGCCAGGAATAGGCTGCCGCAGTCATGCGGTCAGCGAGTACGCTGAAGGGGCTGTTTTCACCGGCTTCAAATTCGTTACGCACTACCGTCATTTCGCTATCGAGATCCGATTTCGCAATGCGTGAATTGACCATGCGATCAGCTTCCAGGCCCAGTGCCCAATCAAGGTTATCGGCACTGGCGGTAAAGGTTTCAAAGTAATTCGTACGATCGTAGGAGGTGGTGCCGTTCCAGCGGGCACCCCGCCTGGTGAATTCGTTTTTGATATCAGCAAATCGTTCTGTTCCTTTGAATAACAGGTGTTCGAGCAGATGTGCCATACCTGCTTCACCGTAACCTTCGTCACGCGAACCAACGAGATAAACGACATTGACCGTAATCGAATCAAGCGAATTATCTGGGGCAAGCAGGATGCGCAATCCATTGGTAAGCTGGTATTCAGAGATACCTTCAACAGTCGTGATTTTGGTTAATCCAGCAGGTAGCTCTGAATGGGGCTGCTGAGCGTAAACTCCCTTTAAAAATATAAGCGACATGACAAAGATAGTAAAAGTAATCAGGTGTCGATGCATAGCGGCTTTTTATTCTGAAACAAAATTAATGAATTTCTAAAAGACTACATATTCAATAGGAAGTTCGATCAAGCTACTGCTTTTCTTCTCATCTATGTAGTGTAATTTAGCAAGAAAGTACTTTCTAGCAAGAGACTACTTGAGAAGTTGATTGCTTTCCAACCATTGCTGTCGTGTTTCTCGCGCCTGCAAAAATGTTTTTTCGAGTGCTTCTCCATCATTGTTTGCTAAAAGCGTGCGCAGATCGGATAGTTTGTTCTGATAGACATCAATCTGTTTAAGTAATGTTTCCTGGTTAGCGAGGCAGATATCGCGCCACATTTCCGGGGAACTGCTCGCAATGCGAGTGCAATCACGAAAACTGCTGCCAGCAAAACGTAATACTTCTTCAGGTTTGTCTTCAATGTTAGCATGAACGTGATTCATGAGCGTAAATGCCAAGATATGCGGCAGGTGACTAACGATGGCAAGTATTCGGTCGTGTTGATCTGCAGGCATACAAGAGACTTTTGCGCCGCAATGCTGCCAGAGGGCTGTGACTAGGCTGATTGCTTGCTCGCTATTTTCCGTCAGGGGGGTGATAATTAAATGCTTGTCAAGAAATAAATGAGTGCTGGCAGCCTCGGCACCACTGAATTCAGTTCCGGCAATGGGGTGACTGGGGATAAAGCGAGTGAGATGTCGGGTAAGATGGGTGCGGGCAGCAGTTATCACATCTTGCTTAGTACTCCCTACATCCGAAATGATCGTTTCAGACTCTAGGCAGGGAGCGATTTGTGCCATGATATGACTGGTTTGGCCTACAGGCATTGCTAGCAGAACAAAATCTGCGTTTTTTAATGCGGCGGCAGGATTACTCGCAATTTCATCGATAACACCGAGCTCAACAGCACGCTGCATATTTTTTTGGCTGCGTCCGATGCCGACGATTTGCTTGACCATGCCAGTATGACGCAGTGCTAGCGCAAAGGAGCCGCCAATCAGACCAACGCCAATGACAACGAGTTTATTGAGCGGAAGAGATGTCATATTTCTATGCCGAGAAGAGTGCGAGTATCCAAGAATTTGCCACGGCGTTTAGCCCGGGGCTTTTAATACCTGTTCCAATGCTTGCAGGAATTTCTGATTTTCAGATTCCAGTCCTATGGTAACCCTTAAATGATGGGGCATATCATAAACGCCCAGAGGACGTACGATCACTCCCTGCTCCAGCAAGCTCTGGTAAGTCTTCATGGTATTGGATACATCACCTCTGACGCGAAAGCTAATGAAATTTCCGTAGGAAGGAATATATTCCACACCCAACTGACGTAAACCATTGGTAATTTGTAGCATCCCGGCTCGATTGAGCGCATAGGAGCGTTTGACAAATTCGATATCTTCCAATGCAGCAAGTGCGCCTACCAATCCAATACTATTGACATTGAATGGCTGGCGTATACGATTCATCAAATCTGCCAAATCGGGATGAGTTAGCGCAAATCCTACACGAATGCCAGCTAGGCCATATGCTTTGGAAAAGGTGCGTGTAATTAACAGATTGGGAAATTTTCTCAACCAGGAAATACTATTGGCCTTATTCGCTTCAGGCAGGTATTCATCGTAGGCTTCATCCAGGATAACCAAGACATCCGATGAGACCCGCTCAAGAAAGCGCAGCAGATCATCGGCATCACAGAGTGTGCCAGTGGGATTATTGGGGTTGGCAATAAAGACGATACGTGTTTCCGGGGTGATGGTATTGAGCATGGCAACCAGATCATGACCATAAAGTCTGGCAGGTACGGTGATGCCATGTGCGCCCAATGCCTGTGTCAGCAGTGGATAAATAGCGAAAGCATGCTGCGAATAAACAGCTGATGCACCTGGTTTCAGAAATATACGGGCAGCGAGTTCCAGCACATCATTCGAACCATTCCCCAATACAATCTGATCGACACTCACACCGTAGTGCTTCGATAATGCATTTTTTAGCTCAAAGCCACTTCCATCAGGATATCGAGCGATTTCCTGGAGCGCGGTGGTCATTGCTTCTATAGCCAACGGACTTGTGCCAAGGGGATTTTCATTGGATGCAAGTTTGATGACACCATATTTTTCAAGTCCGAGCTCTCGTACCAACTCTGAAATCGGTTTGCCTGGTTGATAAGGCTGGATAGCCCGGATATATTCTGGTGCAAGTTCACAAAGTTTCATAAGGTCAGAATGCTAGAAAAACTAAAAATAATTACCAGGATCAGTAACGGGTCAGATTGTTTGTTACACAGCTGGGTAGGAGCCAAGTATCTTAAGGAAAGTTGCTTTACTGCGGATTTCTTCAAGTGCTTTTGCAACATTCTCATTTTGTTGATGGCCTTCGATGTCAATAAAAAACACATATTCCCACAGTCCTTTACGGGAAGGACGGGATTCTAATCGGCTCATACCGACTTGATAGCGCGCAAAGGGCGCCAATAGCTCATAAATGGCACCAGGCCGGTTACTGGTAGACAGAACGATAGAGGTTTTATCTTTGCCGGAGACGGAGACTTGTTGCCTACCGATAACTAGAAATCGAGTGGTATTATTCGGATCGTCTTCAATATTCTTGGCGCAGATCGTGAGTCCAAAGAGATCGGCAGCTTTTTTTCCTGCGATGGCTGCAGCATTCTTATCTGCTGAGGCTAAGCGGGCCGCATCGGCATTACTTGCTGTATCGATGCGTGAGATAGCTTGTAAATTCGGTAAATACTTATTCAACCATTCAAGACATTGCGCAAACGATTGTGGATGAGAGTATATTTTCTGAATGGCGGTAAGATCTGTCTGATGTCCCATTAGACACTGATGGATAGGTAATTCAATTTCACCGCATACAGTGAGTGAGGTTTGGAGTAGCAAATCCATGGTTCTGCCGACTGCGCCTTCAGTGGAATTTTCCACCGGTACGACACCATAGCTGGCAGTACCCGATTCTACCTTGCGAAAGACATCATCAATTGAATTGCTGGCCAGTGCCGTCACTGCATTACCAAAACGCTTGATTACTGCTTCTTCAGAAAAAGTTCCTTGAGGGCCAAGATAAGCAACGGTTAATGGTTCTTCCAGCGCACGACAGGCTGAAGTGATTTCTGTAAACAATTGTGCGATACGCTTATTGGGGAGCGGTCCTGGATTTAACTGTTGCAGACGGGCTAATACCTGGGACTCACGTTCGGGACGGTAAGTTACGCCATTCTTCTGGCGACCGATTTCCTGTGCTAGCTCAGCACGTGTATTAATGAGTTTGAGTAGCTCGTTATCAATCGTATCGATTTTATCTCGCAACTGTTTGAGTTGTTCAGTCATGGGAAATAAATATTAATCTGGAGTTTTTGCTAGAATTGGCAAATAGCGTACTAGTAAGACACCTGTGATTTTGGAAAGAGCGTCAATCACATGGTTTGGAACTGGACTATCTGTATCAACGAGGGTGTAGGCCATTTCGCCGCGCGACTGGTTGGTCATATTATGTATATTTAATCCGGCTTTAGCCATGCATGTTGATATCTGGCCTAAAAGATTGGGAACATTGGCGTTGGCTACGCCGACCCGATAGGGTGACCCTCGCTCCATAACGACATTCGGGAAATTGACTGTGTTGGCAATATTGCCGTGTTGCAAGTAATCCATTGTCTGATCAACAATCATGATAGCGCAATTTTCTTCTGCCTCCTGGGTGGATGCGCCCAGATGAGGCAGGGTAATCACTGCTTTCTGATGATGTAATTTCTGACTCGGGAAATCAGATACATAATATTTAATTTTACCATTCTTGATTCCAGTGAGAACCGCATCTTCGTCAACAATGGCGTCACGGGAAAAATTAAGCAATATCGTATCTCGCTGCAAATAGTGCATGAGCTTATCATTGATGAGGTGATAAGTGGTATCCATTAAAGGTACATGCAGGGAAATAAAATCACTGTGACGTAACAGATCTTCGATACTCTGAGCTCTTTGTACTTCTGAAGACAGGCTCCAAGCAGAGTCAACCGTAATTTTAGGGTCATATCCTAGTACTTTCATTCCCAGTTTAATGGCAGCATCGGCTACCAGTCTTCCAATTTTACCCAAGCCAATGATGCCAAGTGTTCGTTTGGGCAGTTCCACACCCAAGAATTTCTTTTTGTGTTCTTCTACTTGCTTATGCAGAGCCTGATCGTCGCCTTGCAAGCTTTCAACGAAGCGAAATGCAGGAATCAGGTTACGTGACGCTATTAACATGCCTGCCAATACCAGTTCTTTGACAGCATTAGCATTGGCGCCAGGTGTATTGAATACTGGGATGCCGCGTAAATTCATTTCGTTAACCGGGATGTTGTTTGTGCCAGCGCCTGCCCGCCCAATGGCAACGACGCTTCTGGGTATCTCCATATCCAGCATGTTGTGCGATCGAACCAGAATGGCATCTGGATGAGATAATTCATCGCTGACACAGTAACGATCAGAAGGAAATCGCTTTAATCCAATAGACGCAATGTTATTAAGCGTGAGGATATTAAAAATCCTTTGTGTATCGTCAGCCATAGATTTTTTCGAACTCTTTCATAAAAGAAACCAGAGTCATGACGCCTTCATAGGGCATAGCATTATAGATCGAAGCACGCATGCCGCCGACGGAACGGTGGCCTTTTAATTGGAGTAATCCCCGTGCCTTGGCTTGCTTTAGAAATTCATTATCCAGCGCAGTATTTTTCAGGGTAAATGGAATGTTCATGCGTGACCGATCAGATTTGGCAACCGGGCATTGATAGAAATCACTGGAATCGATTAAGTCATAAAGCAGCTTGGATTTGGAGATATTGATTGCCTCCATTGCAGCCAGTCCACCTTTTTGTTTTAGCCACGTTAGCACAAGACCCATGATATAAATAGCATAGGTGGGCGGTGTGTTGTACATGGAGTTGTGGTCTGCATGCGTTTTGTAATGATACATAGTCGGAGTGCCCGCAATCGATTTACCCAGTAAATCCTCGCGGACAATAACAAGAACAAGTCCAGCTGGGCCAATATTTTTCTGTGCCCCCGCATAAATAAGCCCAAACGGTGTGACATCCAGCAGGCGAGACAAAATATTAGAGGACATGTCGGCTACCAGTGGAATATCGGCTTTTCCGCCCATTACTTGTGATATATCGGGGACCCAGTTGAACTCCACTCCGCCAATGGTTTCGTTAGGTGTGTAATGAACATAGGCGGTATCAGGATTGATTTTCCATTCATCAAGTGCAGGGACGTAGGTAAAATGAGCGTCTTCTGCTGACGCAGCGATATTAACTGCACAATATTTTTTTGCTTCTTCGATGGCTTTCTGTGACCATTGTCCGGTGTTGATGTAATCAGCGCTCGATTTTCCGCGCAAAAGATTCATTGGCACCATGGCAAATTGACTGGAAGCGCCGCCCTGAAGAAAAAGTATTTTGTAATGATCCGGGATATTTGCTAGTTCGCGTAAATCACTTTCAACTTTGGCGGCAATGGACATGAATTCTTCGCCGCGATGGCTCATTTCCATCACTGACATGCCGCTGCCATGCCAATTTAGCATCTCATCACGCGCTTGCTGGAGAACTTCTTTGGGTAATACAGCAGGACCTGCACTGAAATTGTAAATTATGCTCATCAATAGATTCCTGGTTTATTTCATTCTAATTCTGCCGTATTTCAATTGTAAGAAGATCGATTTTATGTTTCATCAGTTTCAATGACCCTCTCCAAGCCAGCAAGCTTTTCTCCCTGATCAAGGTTAATCAGGGTAACGCCCTGAGTGGCACGACCCATTTCACGAATTTCATTGACACGGGTCCGGATTAATACCCCCCCTGTGGTGATCAGCATGATTTCATCATCGGGTTTGACAAGCTGTGCTGCTACCACTTTGCCGTTACGTGCACTGGTATTGATCGCGATCATGCCCTGTGTGCCGCGGTTATGGCGAGTATACTCACTGATCGGTGTACGCTTGCCGTATCCATTTTCGGTTGCGGTCAGGACAGTGAGTTCCTCGTTCTCAGCGACAAGCAGTGAAATAACCTTCTGACCGGCGCTGAGTTTCATGCCGCGTACACCGCGTGCGATGCGCCCCATCGGCCTAACATCATTCTCATCGAAACGCATGGCTTTACCATTGTCAGAAAACAGCATGACATCGTGCTTTCCTTCGGTTAATGCGACACCCACTAGATAATCACCTTCATCAAGGCCAATTGCAATGATTCCATTATTGCGCGGTCGCGAGAACTCGGATAACGGTGTTTTTTTAACCGTGCCGAAAGCAGTTGCCATAAAAATATAACGATTATCGTCAAATGTTTTTACTGGTAAGACGGCATTGATTTTTTCATCTTTTTCCAGTTGTACCAGATTGTTGATGGGTTTCCCTCGTGAAGAGCGACTGCCTTGAGGAACATTGTAAACCTTAATCCAATAAACGCGTCCCAGACTGGAAAAACACAGAATATAATCATGTGTATTGGCAATGAACATATTATCAATGAAATCGTCTTCTTTGGTAGCGATCGCTAATTTCCCACGACCCCCCCGTTTTTGAGCGCGATAATCATCCAGCAACTGAGATTTGATGTAACCTGCATGTGATAGGGTAATGACGACATCGGCAGGGGTAATCAAATCTTCTGTGTTTAAATCTTGTGTATCGATAACGATTTCACTGCGCCGCTTATCACCGAATTGCTGCTTAATGCTGCCGAGTTCCTCAGCGATAATGGCGGTAATTCGCTCAGGGTTAGCGAGAATATCCAGAAGGTCAATGATTTTATCGATGATTTCTTTATATTCGCTAGTAATCTTATTTTGCTCCAGGCCAGTCAGGCGCTGCAGACGAAGATCCAATATTGCCTGAGCTTGCATATCAGATAAGCGGTAGCCTTGCTCGGATAAACCAAATCCAGCGGCCAATCCATCTGGGCGAAAAGCCTTTGCATCAATTAATGCGCGCGTAAGCATTTCTTCTACCAGCTGAGAACGCCAAATTCTGGACATGAGTGCATTTTTAGCATCAGCAGGAGTAGGTGCGGCTTTGATGAGAGCGATAATCTCATCAACATTGGATAGTGCCACCGCCAAGCCTTCGAGTAAGTGGCCACGTTCACGTGCTTTCTTCAATTCAAAAGTGGTGCGGCGCGTGACCACTTCACGCCGATGCCGCAGAAATGCTTCCAGTATCTGCTTTAGATTAAGCAGGCGGGGCTGACCATCTATCAGTGCCACCATGTTCATACCGAAGGTATCTTGCATCTGCGTTTCTTTGTACAGATTGTTCAGAACGACTTCAGGAATTTCGCCGCGCTTTAGCTCGATAACGACGCGCATGCCCGATTTATCTGATTCATCCCGTAAGTCAGAAATACCTTCAATTTTTTTGTCACGCACCAATTCGCCAATGCGTATCAGCAAATTGGCTTTATTGACCTGGTAAGGTAGCTCATCAATAATGATACTCTGACGGTTACCTTTATCGATATCCTCAAAATGCGTGCGAGCTCGCATGATTACACGGCCCCGTCCGGTATGATAACCATCACGTATACCTGCTGTCCCATAGATAATGCCGGCTGTAGGAAAATCAGGCGCTTGAATATGTTCAATTAGCTCATTTATACTGACATCTGGGTTACCAAGTAACAAAAGACTGGCGTCGATTACTTCATTTAGATTGTGCGGTGGAATATTGGTGGCCATACCTACGGCAATTCCGGAAGAACCATTGATGAGTAGGTTGGGGATCTTTGCTGGGAAAATCAGTGGTTCTTGCTCTGAGCCGTCATAGTTAGGCCCGAAATCCACTGTGTTTTTATCAAGATCGATAAGCAATTCATGTGCGATACGTGACATTCGAATTTCGGTATAACGCATGGCTGCGGCATTGTCGCCATCGACCGAACCAAAGTTACCTTGCCCATCTACCAGCATATAGCGTAATGAAAAATATTGAGCCATTCGGACAATCGTGTCATAGACCGCGGTATCGCCATGTGGGTGATATTTACCTATGACATCGCCCACGATACGTGCTGATTTTTTATAAGGACGATTCCAGTCATTGGAGAGTTCATGCATGGCATACAGTACTCGTCTATGTACTGGTTTCAAACCATCCCGTACATCGGGTAGTGCACGTCCCACAATCACACTCATTGCATAATCGAGGTAGGAGCGTCGCATTTCCTCTTCAAGACTGACAGGTAAGGTTTCCTTTGCGAATTGATTCATTTCGTTAGATGTTGTCGGGTTCGGGATTCAGCTCGTCACTGTTGGATTGAACTGAAAAATATTTGAGATGGCTAAAAATGATTTCTTGATAAGATAGTTCAAACATTAATTTTATATTTTAGCATGGCATCTCTCTTTATAGCCTACGTCACATAAAATGATTCAATTTTAAAGAGTTGCTCAACGGTTTGGTTTTGTTGTTTTCTGATTGCTTTGGCTTGTGCCCATTTGTGCTCAATGGGGTTAAGGTCTGGTGAATATG
>NZ_JAGFJM010000143.1 GCF_024102715.1 Nitrosomonas communis | reverse complement strand
ATTGCACGCTAGGCCTTACCATGTCGACCAGTCGTTTTGAAAAACTCACCTCATCGTTACAGAATGCGTTTGGTAATAAGCTGATTAGTTTAAACCAGCACCTGAAAGAGATAACCATCGTAGTCCAGTCGCAAGATTTGTTGGATGCGGTCAAGGTGTTACGCGATCATCCAGATTTGAATTTTGATATGCTCATTGATTTGTGTGGCGTTGATTACTCTGCCTATACCAATGAATCATATGCAGGGGAGCGGCGTCAGGGCAGGCGTTTTGCAGTTGTTTATCACTTGCTTTCGGTAAAGCATAATCATCGGTTGCGAGTAAGGATATTCGTTGATGATGATGAATTTCCGATGGTGGATTCAGTAATGGGTATTTGGCCGGCGGCTAATTGGTTTGAGCGTGAGGCATTTGATCTATACGGCATCATTTTTTCCAATCATCCAGATTTGCGTAGAATTCTTACTGATTATGGCTTCATTGGTAATCCATTCCGCAAGGATTTTCCATTATCTGGACATGTGGAAATGCGTTACGATGCTGATCAGAAAAGAGTTGTTTACCAACCCATCACAATAGAGCCTCGGGAGATAACGCCGTATGTAATCCGTGAGGACTATTACGGTGAGGGTGATAAAGTCGATTAAACATGAAATCAAAAAATATCTTTTTTGATGCTGGGATTGCTTAGAGTATGGCTGAAATACGTAATTACACCATGAATTTTGGACCGCAACATCCTGCTGCACACGGTGTGTTGCGATTGGTAATGGAGTTGGATGGTGAAGTGATCAGGCGAGCAGATCCGCATATTGGGCTGCTGCATCGTGCTACAGAGAAATTAGCTGAAAACAAAACCTATATTCAGTCGGTACCCTATATGGATCGGCTAGATTACGTTTCCATGATGGCAAATGAGCATGCCTATGTGATGGCAATTGAGCGATTACTGCAAATCGAAGTTCCTTTGCGAGCTCAATATATACGTGTCATGTTTGATGAAATAACGAGGATATTGAATCACCTGCTTTGGTTGGGAGCGCACGCGCTGGATGTGGGAGCAATGACCGTATTTCTCTATGCATTCAGAGACAGAGAAGATTTGATGGATTGCTATGAAGCAGTTTCTGGCGCGAGAATGCATGCTGCCTATTACCGCCCGGGTGGGGTGTACCGGGATCTGCCTGACACAATGCCCCAGTATCAGCCATCACATATTCATGACGAAAGAGAAACAAAGAAAAGAAATGAGAACCGTCAGGGGTCATTGCTCGATTTTATTGAGGATTTCACTAATCGGTTTCCGAAATATGTGGATGAGTATGAGACACTTTTAACTGACAATCGTATCTGGAAACAGCGATTGGTTGATATTGGTGTAGTATCACCAGAGCGGGCGAAGGCTTTAGGGTTTACCGGGCCAATGCTGCGAGGTTCCGGAGTAGAGTGGGATTTGCGCAAGAAACAGCCTTACGAGGTTTATGATCAGGTTGATTTTGATATACCCGTAGGAGTTAATGGGGATTGCTATGATCGTTATTTAGTGCGTATCGAAGAAATGCGTCAGTCTAACCGTATCATCAAGCAATGTGTCGAATGGTTACGCAATAATCCCGGGCCAGTCATCGTTGACAACCATAAAGTTGCTCCTCCATCACGCGTAGCCATGAAGCAGAATATGGAGGAGATGATTCATCACTTCAAACTTTTCACTGAAGGTATTCATGTTCCGCCAGGTGAAGTCTATGCAGCGGTAGAGCATCCTAAAGGGGAATTTGGTATCTATATTATTTCTGATGGTGCTAATAAACCTTACCGTTTAAAAATTCGTGCTCCGGGATTTGCCCATCTAGCATCCTTGGATGAAATGTCACGTGGCCACATGATTGCTGATTTAGTGGCAATTATTGGTACACAGGATATCGTTTTTGGTGAAATAGACAGATAAATAAAAATGTTAAGTGCTGAATCCTTGGAAAAAATAAATCGAGAAATAGCAAAGTATCCTGCTGATCAGAAACAATCGGCAGTTATGTCTGCACTTGCTATTGCACAGGATGAGAAAGGCTGGCTTGCTACCGAAACCATGAATTTCATTGCCAAATATTTGGAGATGCCGGCTATTGCAGTGTATGAAGTTGCCACATTCTATAATATGTACAATCTGAAACCGTTGGGCAAATATAAAATCACGGTTTGTACCAATCTGCCTTGTGCTTTATCGGGCGGAAATGTTGCAGCGGATTACTTAAAGCAAAAGCTTGGAATTGGATTTAATGAAACTACTGCGGATGGACTATTTACCTTAAAGGAAGGTGAATGTATGGGGGCATGCGGCGACGCGCCTGTCTTGTTGGTTAATAACAAACGAATGTGTAGCTTTATGTCCAATGATCAAATAGATCAATTGCTGGAGGAATTGCGCAAATGACTCAGCCTGTGCAGATAATCTTGGCTGGCGTGGATCCTGCTGAACCTGATAACTGGAGATTGAGAAACTATCTTAAGCGTGATGGCTATGTTGCTCTTAAGAAAATTATTGCTAATAAAATACCTCCTGAGGCAATCATAGAGGAGGTCAAAAAATCTGCATTACGAGGTCGTGGTGGTGCGGGTTTTCCAACAGGTTTGAAATGGAGTTTTATGCCCCGGCAATATGAGGGGGATAAGTATCTGGTATGTAATTCAGATGAAGGCGAGCCAGGTACATTTAAAGATCGCGACATCATGCAATACAATCCACATATCCTGATAGAGGGTATGTTGATTGCTGCCTATGCTATGGGTGTAAAAACGGGATACAACTACGTTCACGGTGAAATCTGGAAAACCTATGAGCGTATGGAAGAGGCGGTAGAAGAAGCGCGTCAGGCAGGTTTTCTTGGCAACAAGATCCTGGGCTCCGATTTTAGCTTTCAGCTTTATAATCACCACGGCTATGGTGCATATATTTGTGGTGAAGAAACAGCGTTACTAGAATCAATAGAAGGTAAAAAGGGGCAACCCCGCTTTAAACCCCCTTTTCCCGCAAGCTTTGGTCTTTATGGTAAACCAACTACGATCAATAATACTGAAACATTTGCTTCAGTACCTTGGATTATTCGTCATGGCGGGGAGAAATACTTGCAGCTCGGCAGACCAAATAATGGCGGCACCAAGATTTTTTCAGTATCAGGTCATGTGAATAAACCGGGAAATTATGAAGTGCCGCTAGGAACTCCATTTGCAGAATTATTGGAAATGGCAGGAGGTATGCGCGGTGGCAGGAAGCTAAAAGGATGTATTCCAGGCGGGTCATCAATGCCAGTACTACCGGGAGATGTAATGATGAAAACAGACATGGACTATGACTCAATTGCTAAAGCTGGGTCAATGCTTGGTTCAGGGGCAGTCATCATCATGGATGACACTACATGTATGGTGAAGGCACTGGAACGCCTTTCTTATTTCTATTACGAGGAATCATGCGGCCAGTGTACGCCATGCAGGGAAGGGACGGGCTGGCTCTATCGTATCGTCAATCGCATAGAACATGGCAAAGGTAGACCAGAAGATTTGGATCTGCTCGATAATCTAGCTGACAATATTCAAGGGCGCACTATTTGTGCACTAGGCGATGCAGCGGCAATGCCGGTACGTGCAATGCTCCAGCATTTTCGCGATGAGTTTGCCTATCACATTGAGCATAAGAAATGCATGGTGTGATGTGCGTTAAGTCGATGTGAATCTTTTTATTATCTGTGATTAAGCCGAGAGTTTGTAATCGATGATCAATATCGAAATCAATGGTAAGCAAGTAACTGTACCCAAAGGTGGCACTGTAATGGACGGTGCAAGGCAGCTCGGAATTTATATTCCTCATTTTTGTTATCACAAAAAGTTATCGATTGCTGCAAATTGCCGTATGTGCTTGGTGCAAGTAGAGAAAGCACCCAAACCTTTACCGGCTTGCGCGACCCCCGCAACGGAAGGGATGAAAGTATTTACGCATTCTCAGCAGGCGGTAACAGCTCAGAAAGGTGTCATGGAGTTCTTGTTGATCAACCACCCTTTGGATTGTCCTATTTGCGATCAGGGCGGTGAATGTCAATTACAAGATCTTGCAGTAGGTTATGGAACCAGTGAATCTCGTTATCAGGAAGCAAAACGGGTAGTGGTAAATAAGAATCTTGGGCCGCTTATTTCAACTGATATGACTCGTTGCATTCACTGTACACGCTGTGTGCGTTTCGGTCAGGAAATTGCCGGGATCATGGAATTAGGTCAAGCGGGCCGTGGTGAGCATTCAGAAATTTTGGCGTTTGTGGGCCAAACAGTTGATTCAGAATTATCAGGCAATGTAATTGACCTTTGTCCAGTAGGTGCTCTGGTCAGTAAGCCATTCCGTTATTCAGCGCGTACTTGGGAGTTATCACGGAGGAAGTCGATCAGTCCGCATTGTGGCTTGGGCAGCAATTTAATTGTGCAGATCAAACAGAACCGTGTGATGCGGGTTTTGCCTCGTGAGAATGAAGAGATTAATGAATGCTGGTTATCGGATAAAGATCGTTTTGCCTACGAAGGGTTAAATTCGGATGATCGTCTGACAACTCCCATGATCAAGCGTAATGGTCAGTGGCATACATGTGATTGGCAGGAAGCACTGGTATTTACCGTTGAAGGGTTGAAATCGGTAATGGAGAAACACGGCGCGAGCAGTGTCGGTGCGTTAGGATCAGCTCACAGCACCTTGGAGGAGCTTTTCCTGTTGCAGAAATTAGTACGAATGCTAGGGAGTGGAAATATCGATCATCGTGTTCGCCAATCGGATTTTCGGGCTGATGATAGCCTCGAGGGGGTGCCATGGTTAGGAATGAATATCGCCGAAATTGAACAATTAAATTCAATTCTAATTATTGGCAGTACCTTGCGCAAAGATCATCCTCTGCTAGCTCATCGCTTCCGCCAGGCGGTAAAAAAAGGAGCGCAACTTAGTATTATTAATCCAATAGACGATGATCTATTAATGAGAACCGCACATCGTGCAATTGTAGCGCCTGCTGATATGGTGCACATGCTGGCGCAAGTCCTTAAGGCAGTAGCTGAGACTAAATCCCTCGAACAGGTTTCTGCGCATATCAAGCAGGCAATTACCGCCGTGAGTATCACCGATGTGGCAAGGGCAATCGCAAAAAGCCTGACAACTAATCCTTCTACTGCGATTTTTCTAGGAAATTTAGCGCAGCATCATCCACAATACGCAGATATACATGCAATCGCACATCTAATTGCAAAGGTAACCGGAGCGAATCTTGGATTTCTCGGCGAAGCAGCCAACAGTGTAGGCGCTTATCTCGCAGGCGCGATTCCAGGTCGAGGTGTATTGGGATCTGAAATCAAAAGCGATCAGAATGGATTCCAATTTAATGCGGCCCGGATGCTTGGTCATGATGCAAATGCTGGACCTGCTTGTCAGGCCTATATACTCATGAATCTAGAGCTGGAGCTGGATGCATACAATCCGCAGCAAGCGATGAAATCAATTAATGATGCTGAATTTGTAATTTCTCTGAGCACGTTTAAAGGCAGCATTACAAGCTATGCAGATGTGGTTTTACCGATTGCACCATTTACTGAAACTTCAGGAACTTTTGTCAGTACAGAGGGACGTGTGCAAAGTTTCAATGGTGTAGTTACGCCTTTGGGGGATACTCGTCCTGGCTGGAAAGTTTTGCGAGTACTAGGTAATTTGTTGCAGTTAGATGGTTTTGATTACGAAACCTCGGAGCAAATTCGCGCGCAGGTTATTCCAGCCGAAGACGCCATCACAAGATATCTCAATAATAATTTAAAAGATTATCAGGTAAATATATCCTCCAAAAAGTTGGACGGTTTGCAACGTATTGGAGAAGTTCCTATATATCAAGCAGATACCATTGTACGGCGCGCTGGATCTTTACAACTGACTCGTGATGCGGCATCGCCGAAAGCATGGATGTCTACTATGATGCTCGAACAGCTTGGTGCGAGGGAAGGGGAGATAGTTAGATTAAGACAAGGCAATGGTGAAGCACAGCTTGAAGTAGCCTGTGACGATGGAATACCTCTCAATTGTATCCGGATAGCTTGCGCGCACCCCCATACGTCCTCCCTCGGGGCAATGTTTGGGGAAGTTTCAGTAGAAAAATTATAAAAATACGAGTGGGATTCGTTAATGGATTATACACAACAACTGTTTGAGCAGATGTTTGGTGCTGAGTGGGGCGCGACGGTTTATTTACTGGTCAAGAATGTGTTCTATATTTTTGCGATTGTCGTGCCATTACTTTTGGCGGTTGCCTATCTTACCTTTGCGGAACGCAAGATAATTGCCTATATGCAGATTAGAGTAGGGCCTAACCGGGTGACTTTCTTTGGAATTCCATGGTTGCGGGGTTGGGGTCAACCTATCGCAGACGCAGTAAAAGCGATTATGAAGGAAATCATTATTCCTACTGGCGCCAACAAGTTTTTGTTTTTACTTGCACCGATCCTCACGATTGCGCCTGCGTTGGCTGCGTGGGCAGTAGTTCCTTTTTCACCAGAGCTAGTGCTGGCAGATATCAATGCTGGTTTGCTCTATATATTGGCAATGACTTCTTTGGGTGTTTATGGTGTGATTATAGCCGGCTGGGCCTCTAATTCTAAATATGCGTTTTTAGGGTCAATGCGCTCAGCAGCACAGGTTGTTTCATACGAACTGGCAATGGGTTTTGCGCTGGTTTGTGTGTTGATGATGTCAGAAAGTCTGAATCTAGGTGATATTGTTAAGGGGCAACAAGGCGAAAGTTTCTTAAATTGGTACTTGATTCCTTTATTTCCAATGTTTCTAGTTTATTTCATCTCGGGTGTGGCAGAAACGAACCGAGCGCCATTTGATGTTGCCGAAGGAGAATCAGAGATTGTCGCTGGATTCCATGTCGATTATTCTGGAATGGCCTTTACTGTCTTTTTCCTGGCAGAGTATGCCAATATGATTCTGGTGGCTACGCTTACCAGCATTATGTTTTTGGGTGGCTGGCTTCCGCCGGTGAATATTGCACCCTTTACTTTGATACCTGGGATAGTATGGTTACTACTAAAAATAGCATTCATGTTATTTTTCTTCTTATGGTTCCGTGCTACTTTTCCACGCTATCGCTATGATCAAATTATGCGTCTGGGTTGGAAAATATTTATTCCAATCACCTTAATATGGATTGTTTTATTGGGCGGACTGATGCAGTTACCTGAATCAACCAGAGAATTGTTCCCACTTAATCTGTGGTTTTACTAAGGGGAGGTAGAGAAATGGAACGTATTAAGCATTTTTTTAAATCCTTTCTGCTGTTTGAATTATTAAAAGGAATGAAAGTTACAGGGCGCTATCTGTTTGCGCCCAAGATTACGGTACATTACCCAGAAGAAAAAACACCTCAGTCACCACGATTCCGTGGATTGCATGCATTGCGGCGATATCCCAATGGGGAGGAACGCTGTATTGCTTGTAAATTGTGTGAAGCGGTTTGCCCTGCATTGGCAATTACCATTGAATCAGAGCAACGTGAAGATGGTACCCGGCGCACAACTCGCTATGATATTGACATGATTAAGTGTATATTTTGCGGTTTTTGCGAGGAAGCCTGTCCTGTTGACGCGATTGTGGAAACACGTGTTCTCGAATACCATGGTGAGGTGCGGGGTGATCTTACTTATACCAAAGAGATGCTTCTTGCGGTTGGTGATCGTTACGAAGAGCAGATTGCTAAAGACAAGGCAGCAGACGCACCTTACCGATAAACATATTAATTAAGATACTCATTACTCATGAATTTTCAGGATTTTATTTTTTATTTTTTTTCTGGAGTATTGGTGTTGTCTGCGCTGGGAGTAATAACGCTACGTAATCCTGTTTATGCTGCGTTATTGTTAGTACTTGCTTTTTTTACTTCTGCCGGAATATGGCTGCTTTTGGAAGCAGAGTTTCTAGCCATTACCTTGGTTCTGGTTTACGTTGGTGCAGTAATGGTTTTATTCTTATTTGTGGTCATGATGCTGGATATTAATCTAGAGCGATTACGAGAAGGTTTCTGGAAGTGGTTTCCATTTGGCACGCTGCTTGCATTGGTTTTAGCTATAGAAATTGGAATGGTCTTGATGGGTGGGCAGTTCAATTTAGATAATATGCCTATTCCGCCATCGCATGAGATAAGTTATAGCAATACCAAGGAATTAGGGCGTTTAATCTATACTGAATATGTCTATGCATTTGAATTGGCAGCAGTTATTTTGCTGGTAGCAATGGTGGCTGCCATTGCGCTTACGTTGCGTTATCGTACTGATAAGAAATCTACCAATCCTTCAAAGCAAGTTGCAGTTAAACGAGATGATCGGCTACGGATAATTTCGATGCCTTCCGAAAATAAAGAATGATCGCTCCTAAACAAATATAGAAGCGTAGCCATTTTCCTATATGTTCAGATTAAAAGGTGGTTAATTGATATCGTTATCCCATTATCTTGTACTTGGTGCAATATTGTTTGCGATAGGCGTGGTTGGTATTTTTCTTAATCGGAAAAATGTAATTATTCTATTGATGTCTATCGAGTTAATGCTATTAGCAGTCAATATTAATTTTGTTGCTTTTTCTCATTTTCTCCAAGATGTAGCAGGACAGATTTTTGTTTTCTTTATCCTTACTGTAGCAGCAGCAGAAGCGGCAATTGGACTGGCAATATTGGTTGTGATCTTCCGCAATTTGCATACCATTAATGTGGACGATTTGGATGAGTTGAAAGGCTAGCATCTGTTTGTTAAGGAAACAAATCGATTTGATAACTGACAATTAATATTTCATAACATAGATGGAAAAACTTTATTTATTGGTTCCGCTGGCGCCATTAGCGGGGGCAATTATTGCAGGATTATTTGGTCGTTTTATCGGCACAACTTGGAGTCATCGAACAACCATCTTTTTGGTTTTTATATCGCTCATCGCTTCTTTGGTTATTTTCACTGATGTTTTGCAGGGAAATATCTATAACGGGAGTGTCTATACCTGGATGGTTCTGGGTGAAACCCATTTTGAAGTCGGTTTTTTAATCGATCCACTTTCAGCCACCATGATGGTAGTGGTGAGTTTAGTATCACTGATGGTACATATTTACACCATTGGTTATATGCATGGCGATCCCGGTTATCAGCGATTTTTTAGTTATATTTCGTTGTTTACTTTTTCCATGCTAATGCTGGTAATGTCCAATAACTTTTTACAGTTATTTTTTGGCTGGGAGGCGGTAGGACTTGTTTCCTATTTACTGATCGGTTTCTGGTATACCCGACCAACAGCTACTTACGCCAATTTAAAAGCTTTTTTAGTGAATCGCGTGGGTGATTTTGGCTTCTTGCTAGGGATTGGATTGGTGCTCATGTACTTTGGTACATTGGACTATGAAATTGTGTTTGCGCATGCGGGACATATCGCATCACATTTCATCGAGATCATTCCCGGACAACCCTGGATGTTGATGACAGTCATATGCCTCTTGTTATTTGTGGGCGCGATGGGAAAATCCGCTCAGTTTCCTTTGCATGTTTGGTTGCCAGATTCAATGGAAGGCCCGACACCGATATCTGCTTTAATCCATGCCGCCACCATGGTAACCGCCGGTATCTTTATGGTTGCCCGCATGTCGCCTTTATTTGAATTATCCGAAACGGCATTATCAGCAATTCTGGTAATAGGTGGTATCACCACTTTGTTTATGGCACTGGTCGCCGTGGTGCAGAATGATATTAAACGTGTGGTAGCATTTTCTACATTATCGCAGCTTGGTTATATGACTGTGGCATTAGGCGCATCGGCATATTCTATTGCGATTTTCCATCTCATGACACATGCTTTCTTTAAAGCAGTCTTATTCCTGGGTGCTGGCTCAGTGATCATAGCAATGCATCATGAGCAGGATATGCGGCAGATGGGCGGACTAAAACAATTCATGCCGATTACGTACTGGACGATGTTTATTGCGGCTTTGGCAAGCGCCGGTGTACCGGGTTTCTCGGGATTTTTCTCTAAAGATGCGATTATTGAAGCGGTTAAATATACTGATATTCCAGGTGGAGAATTCGCTTATTTTTGTGTATTAACTACTGTGTTTGTGACTGCACTGTATACATTCCGTTTAATGTTCATGACATTTCATGGAAAAACAAGGATGGATGCACATACGCGCGATCATCTGCATGAATCTCCATGGGTTGTGACAGTACCACTCATGGTGCTTGCAGTACCAACTATTGCTGCTGGCTGGTTGATCGGAACAATGGTATTTGGTGATTATTTTGGTGATGCTATCCAAATACGCCCAGAGCATGAAGCAGTTGCCAGTCTAAAAGCGGAGTTCACGGGTGTGTTCGGCATGATATTGCATGCCTTTTCCACAACACCTTTCTGGCTTTCACTGGGTGGAATCTTGACAGCCTGGTTTTTATATTTATATAAAACTGAAATACCAGGAAAAATCAGAAAATTAGCAGGTCCTATTTATACATTGCTCGATCGCAAATATTATATCGATGAAATTTATTCATGGGTATTTGCAGGCGGTACGCGTATGTTAGGAACTGTATTATGGAAAATTGGCGACGTTAAGATCATCGACGGATTTTTTGTCAATGGTAGTGCACGCGTGGTTGCTTTGATAGCAGCAGCAGCACGGCAATTTCAATCAGGCTACATTTATCATTATGCCTTTACTATGATTGTAGGTATCTTTGTTTTAATGAGCTTGTGGCTATTCTATTTCTGAGAAAATTGATTGAAGTATGACGATAAAGTACCAGACGGTAGTTTTCATGGTGCTCTAAAAAAACAAAAACGCATTTACATGTAAACGAAATGGAATAATCATGTTGTTTGGATTCCCGCTATTAAGTTTAGTTATCTGGTTACCTATTATTGTTGGTCTGATTGTGCTGGCAATCGGTAATGATCGTAATACCTTATTATCACGCTGGCTCTCGCTGGTTGGAGCGATATTCGGATTGATCGTGGCTCTTCCACTTTACACACGCTTTGATCCTGCGTTGAGTACGATGCAATTTGTGGAACAATATGTATGGTTTGAACGGCTGAATGTTTACTACCATGTTGGTGTCGATGGTATATCCATGCCATTGATCCTACTGAATTGTTTCATAACACCATTGGTTGTGATAGCCGGATGGGAAGTCATTCGTGAACGTGTCTCGCAGTATTTGGGGGCATTCTTGATCATGTCAGGCATTGTCAATGGTGTGTTCGCCTCGTTGGATGCAGTGCTTTTCTATACTTTCTGGGAGGCTTCACTAATCCCTATGTTCATCATTATCGGTGTCTGGGGTGGTCCAAACAGAGTGTATGCTGCAATCAAATTCTTTTTGTACACATTACTGGGTTCTCTGTTGATGCTGATTGCGCTGATTTATCTGTATCACGTATCGGATGGCAGTTTCTCAATACTTGATTATCACCAGCTGCCAATCGCGATGACCCCGCAAATACTCATCTTTATTGCTTTCTTGCTTGCATTTGCTGTCAAGGTACCGATGTGGCCTGTACATACTTGGCTGCCAGATGCGCACGTTGAAGCACCTACGGGAGGTTCGGTTGTGTTGGCGGCGATATTGCTGAAGCTTGGCGGCTACGGCTTTCTAAGATTTTCATTACCGATCGCACCTGATGCGAGTCTTTATCTGGCAGACTTGATCGTTCTGCTGTCTTTGATTGCGGTGGTATACATTGGATTGGTTGCTTTAATGCAACAAGACATGAAAAAGCTTATTGCCTATTCATCTGTTTCTCATATGGGATTTGTCACCCTTGGCTTTTTTATGTTGAATGGTCTGGGTGTGGAAGGTGCAATGGTACAGATGATTTCACATGGTTTTATTTCTGGCGCGATGTTTTTATGTGTCGGAGTTTTATACGATAGATTGCATTCGCGTCAGATTGCTGATTATGGCGGTGTAATAAATAAGATGCCAATTTTTGCCGCCTTCTTCATGTTGTTTGCCATGGCCAACGCTGGCTTGCCAGGCACCAGCGGTTTTGTAGGTGAATTCATGGTCATTATGGGTGCTATTGAAGTTAATTTCTGGTATGCATTTTTTGCGGCAATGACGCTTATTTTGGGTGCGGCCTATACATTATGGATGTACAAGCGTGTCATATTTGGTGCAGTGGCAAATTCAAATGTAGAAGGATTAGAAGATATTTCCAAACGCGAATTTATACTACTAGTCATTTTGGCAATCGCGGTATTATGGTTAGGGATTTATCCATTTCCTTTGACGGAAATTATGCATGCTACCGTCGATAATTTGCTGGAACATATGACCCATAGCAAACTATAACAATTTTAACAACATATTAGACTAACTCCCCAGGAATTGAGGATAATTAATGGATTTTCTGCCGCCTGATTTTACTCTTGCTTATCCAGAGCTATTTTTGCTGGTAATGGTATGTGTCGTTATGCTTGTTGATCTGATTGTGGGTGAGAAAAGACGTTACTTTGCTTTCTTTCTGGCACAATTTGCGTTAATTGGTTGTGCAGTGCTTACGTATACCTCTTTCTCGTCAGAAATTAACTATACCTTCTCAGGTATGTTTGTTGATGATGCCATGTCGGATACTCTCAAATTGATGGTGTATGCAACTGTTGCGGCCGTCCTGATCTATTCCCGTACTTATATAGGTGTACGTGGTATGTTCAAAGGTGAGTTTTTTAGCCTCGCCTTGTTTGCGACGCTCGGCATGATGGTCATGATTTCTGCTAGTCATTTTATGACCCTTTATTTAGGTTTAGAACTGCTATCGCTTTCTCTTTACGCCATGGTGGCTTTGCAGCGGGAGTCAACAATCGCAACCGAAGCTGCTATGAAATTCTTTGTGCTAGGTGCATTGGCTTCTGGTTTTTTGCTTTATGGGATGTCTATGGTTTACGGTGCTACAGGCACGCTGCATACTACAAAGTTATCCGAGATTATTCAGTCAGGCATGATTGATCATGCAGTATTGGTTGTAGGGTTAGTGTTTATCGTCGCAGGAATTAGCTTTAAGTTAAGTGCTGTACCTTTTCATATGTGGGCACCCGATGTTTATCAGGGAGCACCCACTGCAGTAACACTTTTTGTAGGTTCTGCTCCAAAAATGGCAGCCTTTGGTTTTGTTATGCGCTTGTTAGTAGATGGATTGGGCGAACTAGTAAGCGATTGGCAAGGGATGCTGGTTATCCTGGCTGTAGCATCTATGGCTATTGGCAACGTGGTTGCTATCGTGCAAACAAACATCAAGCGCATGTTGGCTTATTCAACTATTTCGCATATGGGGTTTGTGCTGCTTGGCTTTATTGCAGCAGGAGGAAATGGTTATAGTTCATCATTGTTTTATGTTGCGGCTTATGTATTAATGACACTAGGTGCTTTTGGTATTGTCATGATACTTTCGCGAGAAGGTTTTGAGTCTGAGAACATTAGTGATTTCAAAGGATTGAACCAACGTAATCCCTTACTTGCTTTGATTATGATGTTCTTAATGCTATCTATGGCGGGTATACCACCGATGATTGGTTTTTATGCGAAATTATCTGTACTGCAAGCTGTATTAAGCGCTGGCTATATATGGTTGGCGGTTGTAGCTGTTTTACTTTCGTTGATTGGTGCATTTTATTACTTGCGCATCATCAAGTTTATGTATTTTGATGCTCCGGAAAGTGATATACCTATTTTACCTGCGATGGATATTAAGATGCTGATCAGCATAAATGGTTTGGCAGTAATCATGCTAGGTATTTTCCCACAAACTCTTATGGGGCTCAGTCTCTACGTTATTCAACAGTCGATGTAACAATAGAGACGGCCTAACCTCCAATGGAGGAGAATGCTTGTACTTTTTGAGGTTTCCTCTCCGTCAAGGCGGAGTTGTGTTTAAAGCTCTTAGCATGCATGTACTACTGGGCTTTTTTTGCTGAGACTGTAAGCTTGACCAAATCAACTAAGTGGCAATAAAAGTACTTCGTCAGACGAAGTACTTTTATTGCTTGCCACTACGGCTGATCGAGCTTTGCTTATGGCTTTGTGTAACTGATTCGGTAAATGGCGCCGGCTTGATCATCAGAAACTAGCAGTGCGCCATCTGGCATAACGAGCACATCTACCGGTCTGCCCCAGGCATTACCGTTTTCTAACCAACCATCCGCAAATACTTCCTTTTTAGTTACTTGGTTGTTTTCGATATATACCCACTCCAGCTGATAGCCAGTCTTTGTTCGCACATTCCATGGACCGTGTTCAGCGATAATGAGCCGGTTTCTGTATTCAGATGGAAACATGTTGCCTGTATAAAATCGCATACCTAGTGGTGTCACGTGAGCAGCTAGTTCTATGGCTGGCGGGGTAGAGCGCTCACAACCACGTTTTGCGCCAAACTTCGGATCAAGAACGTTGCTAGCATGGCAATAAGGAAAACCAAAATGCATGCCTTTAGCAGGAGCATGATTGAGTTCATCAGGCGGCATATTATCACTCATCCACTCGCGACCTATATCCGTAAACCACAGCTCTTTTGTTTCAGGATGCCAGTCGAACCCAGCGGAATGGCGCACACCTTGAGCATAGATTTCATAATTAGATCCATCGGGTTTAAGACGGGCGATGTGTGCATAATGCGATTGGTCTGCTTCACAAGCATCACAGGGTGCGCCGATGGCGACATACAGCAAATCGTCAGGGCCAAAGGCAATAAAACGCCACCCATGAAAAACTTCTTTGGGCAAACTATCCAGTATGACGTGAGGTTGAGGAGGGTGATCCAGATTTTCTTCAATGCGGTCAAAACGAAGAATGCGGTTGACTGCTGAAACAAATAAAGTACCCTGATGAAATGCTACACCAGAAGGCAGCTTAAGTTTGCTGGCAATGATTCTAACGTGTCGTTCGCCATCATGATCCGTGATAGCATAAACGTTACCTGCAGATCGTGATCCGACAAATACGGTTCCTCTATCACCTAATGCCAAAGTGCGTGCATCAGGGACTTTTGCCCATAAACTGATGGAAAAGCCTGGTGGTAAGTTGATTTTTTCAAGTGGCAGGCTGGTATCTTGTGCGACAGCTTGCATGCTATTACACAGAACAAACAAAAATAGGACTAAACAAAGCGATAATTTCATAACTTGAGTGATTGGGATGTTAGCGTTGATTGGAAAATATTTGAGCGTATGACATCAAAATCAAGAAGCCATTTATTACAATTCATTTTTTATTGGCAACTTGAAATTGTGCAGTTCATCCCCACAATGTTACCGCATTTTTTAAGGAGAAAACTATGCAGGCTGCAATAAACAAAGAACATATGAGTTTCCAGGCTGAAGCTAAACAGCTTCTAAAGCTAATGATTCATTCCTTGTACAGTAACAAGGAAATATTTTTACGTGAATTGATTTCGAATGCATCAGATGCCGCTGACAAGCTACGTTTCGAAGGACTATCGGACGCGGCCTTGTATGAGTCTGATTCAGATTTGAAAATTCATGTCAGCTATGATAAGGAGGCGCGCACCATTACCATTTCTGATAATGGTATTGGTATGTCCAGGCAAGAAGTCATTGATAACATTGGCACGATTGCCAAATCGGGGACACGTGAATTTTTTAATTCATTAACTGGGGATCAGGCCAAGGATGCGCATTTGATCGGTCAATTTGGCGTGGGTTTCTATTCTGCGTTTATCGTGGCAGATAAAGTAACGCTGATTACCCGTCGTGCGGGTTTAACAGCCGAACATGGTATACGCTGGGAATCTACGGGTGAGGGTGAATACACGCTGGAAACAGTGGAGAAAAAAGAGCGTGGTACTGAAATTATTCTGCATTTACGGGAAGACGAAGACGAGCTCTTGAGTGGTTTTCGCTTACGCTCGATTATTCGCCGCTATTCTGACCATATTACCTTGCCGATCGTCATGCAAAAGGAAGAATGGTCGCAAGAAAGCAATGAGTACAAGATTACCGATGAAAATGAAACTATCAATCAGGCTAGTGCGTTGTGGGCACGTCCTAAAAATGAAATCACGCAAGAGCAATACGAAGAATTTTATAAACATGTTGCTCACGATTTCGAACCGCCTTTAGCGTATGTTCATGCCAAGGTAGAGGGCAAGCAGGAATATACCCAATTGCTCTACATTCCATCCCGTGCTCCCTTTGATTTATATGATCGTGAGCGCCGTCATGGTATTAAATTATATGTTAAGCGCGTTTTCATTATGGATGACGCAGAAAAATTACTTCCTAATTATTTGCGTTTTGTCCGGGGTATTATCGATTCAAATGATTTGCCGCTGAATGTATCGCGTGAAATCCTGCAGGAATCAAAGGACATTGACAATATCCGTGCGGGATCGGTAAAAAAGATCCTCGGCTTGATCGAAGATCTCGCCAGTAGCGATAAAGATGAAGATCATGAGAAATTCAAGATTTTCTGGAAGGAATTTGGTCAGGTATTGAAAGAAGGCGTGGGAGAAGATTATGCCAACCGTGAGCGTATCGCCAAGCTGCTTCGTTTTGTTTCAACGCATAGTGAGACTGACGAACAAACGGTGTCCCTTGATGACTATATTACGCGCATGAAAGAAGGGCAGGAAAAAATTTATTTTGTGACTGCCGATAATCTGAAAGGCGCGAGAAGCAGCCCTCATCTGGAGATATTCCGCAAAAAAGGGATTGAGGTTTTGCTGTTGTCCGATCGTGTGGACGAATGGTTGGTAGCCAATTTGCCTGAGTATGCCGGCAAAACATTACAGTCAGTCGCTAAAGGCAGTCTTGATCTGGGTAAACTGGAAGACGAGGCAGAAAAAAAAGAGCAGGAAAAAGAAGCAGATGAATACAAGGAGCTCACCAGCAAAATGAAAGAGGTATTAGGTGAGCGGATTAAGGATGTGCGTGTCACATTCCGTCTGACCGAATCACCTGCTTGTCTGGTGGTAGATACCTATGACATGAGTGGCAATCTGGAGCGTTTGCTTAAATCCGCGGGGCAGACGGTTCCCAATACCAAACCTATTTTGGAAATCAATCCACATCATCCGATGGTGCAGCGTCTAAAATATGAAGAAGCAAAGTTTTCAGACTGGAGTAATATCCTCTTTGACCAGGCACTGCTTGCAGAAGGCGGTCAGCTCGAGGATCCGGCTACCTTTGTCAAGAGACTCAATGACCTGCTCTTGCAAAATGTACTGAGTGGAAAATAACCAGGTGTAGCCCGTAGTGATGATCGGGGGAGTGTGATTGTACTGCAAATGCTTTAGCGGTTATCAAAGGTTAAGGCATGTAACCTGAGTGGAGGAGACAATGAGTAAATCAAAGACAAACCATGAACCGAGGCAAATGAAGGATTACCAGGCAAGATTGATTACACCATTTGCGGTGTTGGGTATCCGTACAGAAGAAGATTGGTTGACTGATATTGATTATCTGCCATTGGACACTCCTCCACTTGCGCCCACTACTTTGCTAGCAGAAGAGGTTAGTCAGCAATTAATCGCCTATCTGGAAGAGCCAGCATTTGTTTTTGATCTGTCACTTCATATTGGAGGCACATCGCATCAACAACGCGTCTGGGAAGCCATTCAGCAAATTCCTAGCGGATCGACGCGCAGTTACGCCGATATCGCCCGGCAACTGCATTCTGCACCGCGTGCAGTGGGCCAGGCATGTGGTGCCAACCGGCTTCCCATTATCATTCCTTGTCACCGTGTCATTGCCAAGAATGGCGGCCTGGGAGGCTTCATGCACGCAAGCGATGGCATGCCGCTCAATATTAAACGCTGGCTGCTCAAACATGAAAATGTATGAATGCATCTGCTGTCAATACCAAGTTACTGGATGAATTTACTGATACGCTGTGGCTTGAAGATGGTTTATCCCGTAACACACTGACGAGCTATCGTAGTGACTTATGGCAGTTGGGTGAATGGCTGGCTAAACAAAGCCAGGGTGTACGCTCACTAAGAGAAGCGACCCAGCCAGACTTGCTGGCGTTTCTGGCTAGCCGGGTTTCTTCCCTGGCTAAAGCTAGTACAACCAGTCGCGAGTTATCAAGCATAAAGCGGTTTTATCGTTTCTTGTTGCAGCAAGGGAGAATCAGGATCGACCCCAGTCTCAATATCGATAGTCCAAGACTGCCACGTTATTTGCCCGATAGCCTGACTGAGGCAGAAGTCGAGGCGCTGCTGAGTGCACCCGACGTCACTCAGCCATTGGGCTTGCGTGACCGTGCCATGCTGGAGATACTTTATGCCACAGGATTACGTGTATCCGAACTCGTGAGTCTTAAACTCGCTCAAATCAATGCGGATATGGGAATAGTACGTGTCACGGGTAAAGGAAGCAAAGAGCGCCTGGTGCCTCTCGGTGAAGAAGCGCTGTACTGGGTCGACGATTATATCGGGAAAGCCCGTCCTTTTTTGCTCGGCGATAAAGTGACGGATAAGTTATTCGTGACTGCCCGCAGCGATGCCATGACACGCCAGACGTTCTGGTATCTGATCAAACGTCATGCACAGCAGGCTGGTATCATCAAGTCGCTGTCACCCCATACCCTACGCCATGCTTTTGCGACACATCTGCTCAATCATGGGGCTGATTTACGCGTTGTACAGCTCTTACTTGGGCATGCAGATATTTCCACCACACAGATTTATACCCATGTTGCACGGGAAAGATTGAAGCAACTGCACACCAAGCATCATCCTAGAGGTTAGATTAACCTCTTCTGGTGATTAACAGATAAGCAATCGCTCCGGTAAATAGCAAAAAGGCAAGCAACGACCAATCGGGAATAGTGAGCGATAGAAACTGCCAGTTGACATCTGCACAGTCACCATTGGCTTCAAACATGGCCGGCCACCACTCGGCGATCGGTAACGCGTTCAAAAAAGCTTCCTCTGGGCTGATGCCGCATTCAACTGATTCGGGATAGCGGATTAACCAGGCATGGCGACCGGCGACAATCGCACCAAGCAGAGTAAAGACTAGCATCAGACTGCTATATGTTCTGTGCCCGATTTTTTGCGGATTGTGCAGGAAAGCAAACAGTGCAGTCAGCCCTAAACACCAGTAAGCAATCCGTTGCACCACACAGAGTGGGCATGGCAGTAGCCCTTCTACCCATTGCAGATACAGTGCATAGCTAATCAGTCCAGCACAACTCAGAAAAATTAACAGAAAAATGGCTCGCATATTTTTATGTGTATTGCCCGGTCAATAAGTGAAGTGTATGAGTATGGAGGAAATACGGTCTGCTTAGTGAGTGGTTGCATTTGATTGGACAGTGTTACCCGCATTTGTTCGATCCTTGCGCATGCTGCCTGCCACCATTTTGTATTCGAGCAGACGGCATTCCAATGCGCCGTTGAAGAGGGGAATACGGCGTGATGCGGTCAACCGTATCGATTTGGGCAACAGCGGATCGGCGGTAAAAATATAGGCGTTCCAGCCACTGAATTTCCTTTTCAGTACATCGCCCAGTTTCGGGTAAAGCTGCGCCAGTGCTTGCTGCTCACCAATACGCATGCCATAAGGAGGATTGGTCACGATGATGCCGCTTGCAGCGGGAGCAGCGATTTCCAGTACATTGGCCTGTTTCAGGCTAACAACGTCGATTAATCCGGTAGCAGTCAGATTATTGCGAGCATGTGCTAGCGCATAACCGTATAAATCGTTCCCGAAAATGGGTCGAGGTGTAAGGGGGCGTTGTTGAGACCGCGCTGCATGCTTGAGTTGATCCCATAATACAGCATCAAATAGTTTAAATTTTTCAAATGCAAAATGCCGTCCTGATCCTGGTGCAATACAGCAGGCCATCTGGGCTGCTTCCAGTAAAAATGTGCCGCTGCCACACATCGGATCAAGTAATGGAATGCCAGGCTGCCAGCCTGCAAGATGTAAAATGCCTGCTGCCAGATTCTCACGTATCGGCGCTTCCCCGGCATTCTTCCTTAAGCCGCGTTTAAACAGTGCTTCACCTGAGGTATCCAGGTAGAGAGTAAACGTTTGCGCATCAAGGAAGCCATGAATACGGATGGCAGGGTTGGCCGTATCGACATTCGGGCGTTGACCACAAGTATTGCGGAAGGCATCACAAATGGCATCCTTGATTCTGAGCGTGGCGAAATCCAGGCTGCGCAACGGGCACTTGATTGCAGCCAAATTGACTCGAATGGATAGATCCGGTCCAAACCATTTATGCCACGGCAGCGTATGCGTAATGTTGTAAATATCCGCTTCATTGAAATAACGCTGACTGGTAACTTGCCATAGGATACGGCTCGCGATACGACTTTCCAGATTGGCACGATAACAGGTATGCCAGCTGCCCTGGAAGGCAACACCGCCTTGTGATGCTTGAATGGTTGTAGCACCGAGCTGTGACAATTCCGTGGTCAGTACAGATTCAAGACCGCGAGGACATGGCGCGAAGAAATAAAGAGATTTCATACGGTCAATCGAATTAGATTGCGTCGTTTATTTACCTGTCCATGCTGCATAGGCAAACAGTAGCCATGCGCTCATGTAAGAAAGACCGCCCAATGGTGCGATCATGCTAAGTCCACGGATACCAGTGAGGCTTATGCTGTAAAGTGTGCCTGAAAACAGTACGATGCCAGTAAACATCAACCAACCTGATAGTTTCAGCAGCCGCGATTGCGGGTAATTGAATAACACCACTCCCACTAAGATCAGTCCCAGTGCATGATAGAAATGATATTGCACGCCAGTCTGGAAGATCGCCAGCATGTCAGGGGTGAGAGTGTGTTTCAATGCATGCGCGCCTAAAGCGCCGAACAGAACGCATAAGAATGCATTGATCGTGCCGAGCATAAGAAAAATTCTGAGCATTATTGATTAAGTTCCTTTTAAATTGCGAATAAATGAAGGTAAGGTAAATTTTTTTGCTGAAGACTGCCACAGTCTGCATCACTGTGATAAAAATGTCTATTAAGAGCTATTTTCCTGTTTCAGTCACGCTAGCTTGCGCCCATCCTTGAGCAAAAGTAACTCGAATATCATCACCTGGGTGAATCTGTTGGGAATCATGCAAGATATGCCCATCGGCTGTATAGCTGATACTATAGCCGCGCGCCAGCACCGATTGAGGATTGAGATGGACAAGATGCGCCTGTTGGTGCTGAAGATTATTTTCCAAAGCTTCAATACGATACGTGATGACACGGCGTAATCGCAACGCCCAATCATATTGCTGCTTGAGCAAGAAAGGAATATTAGGTGTACTGTTATGTAACCGCCGACTAAATGCATTTAGCTGCCAGCGGAATACGTCCGTATGTCTTAGCCAGGTATTTGCCAGTCTTTCCTGCAGATGTTGAAGGTGTTTCATTTGATTGATGATGCGTTCACCGGGATGCAACAGGCGATGTGAAAGCAAATCGATCATTTGCATGCGGCGTTCTATGCGACGTTGCATTCCATGCTGCATACGATGTCCTAAATGGTATAGGTGATTGGAAATTTCTTGAGTGTTGGGGGAGACGATTTGAGCAGCGCCGGTAGGCGTGGGTGCGCGCGCATCAGCGACAAAATCGGCAATGGTAAAATCGGTTTCATGCCCAATACCTGTTACGATAGGGATTGAGCAAGCATAGATGGCTTGCGCTACCGTTTCCTCGTTGAATGCCCATAGATCTTCAATCGATCCGCCACCACGGCAGAGTATCAGCACATCGCATTCCACTCGTTTCATGGCTAACTGGATTGCTGCAGCTATTTTAGCTGCGGCACCTTCTCCTTGTACCGGTGCAGGATAAATAATCACAGGCAATAAAGGCATCCGCCGATGTAGGGTGGTTAACACATCGTGTAATGCAGCGGTATTGAGAGAGGTGATGATACCGATTTGCTTGGGGAAAGCAGGGAGTATTTTTTTGTGTGCTGGATCGAATAATCCAGCTTGTTCTAGCTTAACCTTAAGCCGTTCAAATGCTTCATAGAGTAATCCCAGCCCTGCACGCCGAATGTTTTCAACGGTCAACTGAAATTCACCGCGTGCTTCGTAAAGTGTGGCTAAAGCGTGAACCTCCACTTGCATGCCATCTTTGGGTTGCCAGTTCAGATATTGATTCTTGTGGCGAAACATGACACAACGTACTTGAGCGTTTGCATCCTTAAGAGAAAAATACCAGTGGCCGGATGGATATTGTTTAAGATTGGAAATTTCACCACATACCCATAGTAGCGGCAGGGCGTGCTCCAATATTTCCCTTGCGCTGCGGTTTAATTCGGTGACACTTAATACTGGCTGAGAACTAATAGACGGGAAAGAAAAATTCATTTAGCCATTCTACAATGATCCACATTTTTTTTGATTACTGTTTGGTACATGAAAAAGCACATAAAAATAGTATTATATGGTAATGCATTGTTATTAAATGATATTTGTTGTATGAAGAACTGGGATGATAGAAAAATAATCTTTTAATAAGATAATTTAATCATTGTATCCATAATTTATTCACAAATTTATCCACAGAATTGTGAACAAGAAAATATCTATGTTTTCTTGTCGAAAATACATAGGCACGCTACATTACTTTTCGGTTTATATCGGAATTTTTCAAAATTAAGTACATCGAGCCGTTTGTTTAATATTCTCGTATTTTTCATAAGTTATCTAATCTATTGAATAAAATATGTTGCAATTGCAAAATAATGTAAATGCCACCAACAAACAGGGAGATTAGCGCGTGTTTTCAATTATCCAAGCTGCTGGTTGGCCGATATGGCCGATCATTTTTGCTTCCATCGTAGCAGTTGCCATTATCGGCGAGCGCTTATGGAGTCTGCGACTGAGCAAAGTCTCGCCGCGGGATTTACTGCCAAAAGTGTTACAGGAATATCATAAAGCGGGGATTAGCGCTGAAATGCTGTCGCGTTTGCAGAGCAATTCACCGCTCGGGCGTATCTTTGTAGCGGGGCTCAGGAATGTCGGCAGTTCACGGGAAATCATGAAAGAGTCTATTGAAGAAGCGGGCCGTGGGGTGGCGCATGAGCTTGATCGCTATCTTACTACACTTGGAACTATTGCTTCCTTGAGCCCATTAATGGGATTATTCGGAACACTCATTGGCATGATCGAAATTTTCGGCTCCAATGCGCCCACAGGCAGTAATCCGGCACAACTTGCCCATGGCATATCTATAGCATTGTATAATGCTGCGTTTGGCATACTGGTGGCAATACCGAGTATGATTTTTTACCGGCATTTTCGTGCCAAAGTAGATGCTCTGGTCATGGAAATGGAATTGCAAGCGTTAAAGCTGGTTGAGGTTGTGCACGGTGAGCGGCAAATTTAAACAAGGAAAGTGTGACATAAGTTGAATTCAGTGTGGTGGTTACTGGCATATCTAAAATTTGACTGAGCCTCCTCGGGCGTATCCATACATGTATGCCACAGCATTTTACTGCTGCTTTCTCTGAGAAGTTGCACTTTTCCATTATTGTTTAATTTTAAAGGAGTTGTTTTGTCGAATCGAGGTTGTTCCCTTGTTACTGGGGGAGGAGGCTTTATCGGGGCGCATCTGGTGAGGCAGTTGCTGGAACAAGGCGAAACAGTGAAAGTATTAGAGCTTGCCGATACTTCATTGCCGAGCGATGTGGAAGTGATACAAGGTTCGGTGAATGATGTCGATACAGTTCGCCGTGCTCTAAAAGGTGTACAGCGTCTCTATCACTTGGCGGCAAATCCAAATTTATGGGCACAAGACAAGCATATTTTCAAGCAAGTGAATTATCAAGGGACGTGCACCGTGTTGTCAGAGGCAGCACGAGCTGATCTGGAAGTATTGGTATATACTTCTACCGAATCGATTCTGACTAGCAGGCGGCAAGGAGGCGATCCTATTGATTCATCGGTCATACGCGAACTTAATGAAATGCCGGGTCCCTATTGTCGCTCAAAATTTCTTGCAGAGCAGGCAGCTTTCGAGGCGGCAAAGAATGGATTGCCAGTAGTCATCGTTTCCCCGACATTACCAATTGGACCTGGAGATCGCAGGATCACTCCTCCCACGCGCATGATACTAAATTTTTTAAACTGTAAAATACCTGCTTATCTCGATTGCAGATTTAATATGGTTGATGTACGGGATGTAGCCAGAGGACATATCCTGGCAGCTCAGCATGGCCGTCCGGGAGAGCGTTATATCCTGGGGCATGAAAATCTGACTTTGGGTGATTTGCTGCGAATGATCGAAGAAATTACTGGATTGGCCATGCCGAAATTGCGCATTCCTCATTGGGTGGCTCTTATTGTGGGCGCATTCTCTGAATTGACAGCCGATTATATTACGCATGCCTCCCCCAAGGCGCCATTGACAGGTGTCAGACTAGCAGCGCGCTCCATGTTTTTTGAGAGTGATAAGGCCGTGCAAGAATTGGGTTTCAAGCAAAGTTCGCTCCGTCAGGCATTGATCGACCAAATAGAATGGTTGGTTAAAGAAGGATACGTGACGCGTTCCTTACCATTACAGCAAAATGTTTGATAAACCATGCTTCTTCATCGAATCTTGTTTAATTCTTGCTGCAAGGTATTTTAATGTCTATTATCCAAGCCAATCATTTTAGCAGGGTCGTAGGCTAGTTCTGGGTATGAGACTAAGTTGCTTGGCAGTTATATTGTTATATTTCTTGATTATTCTCTGTGCAGGTTGCGCTTCCGCACCAAAAAATGAGGACGGTATGGATGCGGGCGATCCCTATGAATCTGCTAATCGAAAATCTTATTGGTTTACGGATGTGATTGATCGGAGTATTTTAGAGCCTGTGGCAGATGTCTATATAGAACATGTTCCTCAAGCAATGCAGCGTCCCATCAGCAATTTTTATCGCAACCTCTCTTATCCCAATGTGGCATTGAATGCTTTTTTGCAAGGGAAGGTTCGTCAAGGGTTTGAGGACACGCTGCGCTTCGTAATTAACTCAACGATTGGTTTATTTGGGCTCGCTGATATGGCGGGCCATATGGGCTTTAAGGAAAATAATGAGGATTTCGGACAGACTTTAGCAGTCTGGGGTATCAATAGAGGCTCTTATGTATTTATTCCCATTTATGGGCCAAGTAACCGCCGCGATATAGCGGATTTGCCAGTAAGTTTTTTTGCTGATGCATTGTTCTACGCAAGCTATGCGATCAGCGGACCAGCAATGATTCCCATTCTATTTTTAAGAGTTGTAGATAAACGCGCACGACTTTCGGGTCCAATGAAAATACGTGATCAATCGGCTCTAGATCCGTATTTGTTTGTGCGCGAAGCCTATTTGCAGCAGCGTGAATTTTTGATTCATGACGGAAATCCTCCTTCTGATCGCTATAATGATTTTCTTTTGGACGAGGAGGAGAGTGAAGAAGTGAATGATGTTGCTAAATAGATCAGTTTCGTGAGCGATTTATTGTCGTAACCAATGCGGTTTGATGCTACGGAGCCCACCTGGATAACATGATTTCGTAGTTAGATCAAACTATCAAAGAAAGAATTTCTTTTAAAATGAGTATATTGCAATATATGTTGAATAGAGGTTCTAATATTTATGTCTAGAATGTCGCAACAAATCTTTGACTTTATAAATATAAAAAAAGCAGCTCTGGTGGGTCAATGGTTGAAATCAAGCAGAACAACTGTAGAAGAGGGCGATACATCAAGGCTGAATAGTGCAATCTCTTCAGCACGCAACACATTAATTGCTTCACAAAAAAAAGATGGCCATTGGTGTTTTCCGTTAGAAGCAGATTGCACTATTCCTGCTGAATATATCCTAATGATGCATTTCATGGATGAAGTAGATAGTGCGTTGGAAAACAAACTAGCCCGCTTTATTCGCGAACAGCAGGATATGATGCATGGCGGTTGGGCACTTTATTATGGTGGCGCATTTGATCAAAGCTGTAGCGTCAAAGCTTATTACGCCTTGAAACTGGCTGGGGATTCTCCCGATGCGCCACATATGGTGCGCGCCCGTTCTGCTATCCTGGCGCATGGTGGGGCAGCGCGCGCCAATGTGTTCACCCGATTATTGCTTGCTATGTATGGTCAGATACCTTGGCGTGGTGTTCCGTTTGTCCCGGCAGAGATCATTCTGTTCCCGCGCTGGTTTCTTTTTCATCTCAGGAAAGTGGCATACTGGTCGCGCACTGTCATGATTCCACTTTCTATTCTGTGTTCCCTAAAAGCGAAGGCGGCTAATCCAAGGAATATTCATGTGCGGGAATTATTCACGATTCCGCCCGAAGAAGAACAGAACTATTTTCCAGTCCGTACGCCGCTTAATCGATTTTTTTTGTATATGGAACGATTGGGCGCGAAACTTGAACCGCTGATTCCATCCTTTGTACGTAAAATGGCTTTACGCCGTGCAGAACACTGGGTGATCGAACGGCTCAATGGCGAATGTGGACTGGGGGCAATTTTTCCTGCTATGGTCAATGCCTATGAGGCACTGGCGCTACTTGGCTATGCTTATGATCATCCCTATCGGCAGCAATGTCGCTTGGCACTTCAGGGGTTGTTGGTCGATGAGGGTGAACGTGCATGGTGTCAGCCTTGCACCTCCCCAGTTTGGGATACTGTTTTAACCTGCCTTGCCTTACAGGAAGACAGGGATGCTGATCAGAGGCCCATTCGGCGAGCCCTTGATTGGCTCATTCCGAATCAAATACTTGATGCACCCGGCGACTGGCGTGAGATTCGCCCGAACTTACCAGGTGGTGGCTGGGCATTTCAGTATGCTAACCCGCATTACCCAGATCTGGACGATACCGCGGCAGCAGCCTGGGCGTTGCATCAAACCGATTCTGCTGATTATCAGGTAAGCGTCAGGCGTGCTGCAGACTGGCTCGCAGGCATGCAATCAAGTAACGGTGGATTTGCTGCTTTCGACATTGATAATACTTATTATTATCTCAATGAAGTTCCCTTTGCCGATCACGGTGCTTTGCTTGATCCACCGACAAGCGACGTGACGGCCCGTTGTACCGGTTTCTTGGCCTTGTATGGTGATCAGCGACATAAGCATGCAGTGGAACGTGGCCTGGCCTGTTTATTTAGTGAACAAGAAACCAGCGGCGCTTGGTTTGGTCGTTGGGGAAGTAATTATATTTATGGCACTTGGTCTGTGCTGGAAGCTATGCGGCTGGCAAATGTTGACAAGGAGCAGCCGGCTGTTCGCCGTGCGGTTCAGTGGTTGAAATCGGTTCAGCGTGAGGATGGCGGCTGGGGGGAAACCAATGATACCTATTTCGACCCGCAGCGCGCGGGGCAATTTGAGCAGAGTACTTCATTTCAGACTGCATGGGCATTACTTGGTCTGATGGCAGTTGGTGAGGTCCATAGTCATGCAGTGCAGAGAGGAATTAAATATCTGATAGAGACACAGAGTGCAGATGGATTATGGTATGAACCATGGTTTACGGCGCCAGGCTTTCCTCGGGTGTTTTATCTGAAATATCATGGTTATTCGAAATATTTCCCGCTGTGGGCGTTAATCCGGTATCGGGCGCTGACAAAAGGGAGCATCGCGTGAGCCTCGTTGGGATAGTCACAGCACTGCGCGCGGAAGCGAAATGTATTACACCGCGTCGACTGCCTTTCAATGAAATGGTGCGTCTTAGAGAAGGCACCGCCATCTGGCTATGTGGCATGGGAGGGGAAGCTGCCCGGCAGGCTGCAGCTGGAATGCGCGGTAGAGGCGTATCGGCACTCATGAGCTTTGGCGTGGCAGGTGCGCTGGATGAAACCCTGCGCCCGGGTGATTTGGTTCTCCCTGAATGCATTCATGCGGAATATGCGCATCCTGTTACCTTGGAATGGCGTGCACGCATCATGCAGCATTTACCTAGGCATGTGAAAGTTGCCGGCGGCACATTGGCTACCAGTCATCAAGTTTTAACCTCAGAAGCTGAGAAACGTGAATTTTCTGCCAGAAATGGCGCTTGCGCGGTCGATATGGAAAGTGGCGCCATTGCCGAGATCGCGGCCAATGCCGGTATTCCGTTTGTGGCAGTACGCGCGATTACCGATCCACTCGAGTTTTCACCACCACCGACTTTACTAGGAGCGATCTATCCTGATGGCAGCGTCAACACACTGCATTTGCTGAAGTTAGTTTTGTGCCGGTCGGTCAATGTGAGTACCTTGCTGCGTCTAGCGCCGAGTATGCGTGCAGCCTGTGCTACGCTGCTGTCGGTGGTAAAACATGCTGATATTGAACTGGGTGGTGCATTTTCACCACAATATTAATTATTCTCACAATAAGCGGCTTTTGTCGCCGCGGCTAAATCCTAATAGTGATTGATCAATCTGCCTGCCGAAGGCGATCACCTTGAATAATTCACCCATTTCGGCCGGGCTGACCAATCTTTGTAATTGATTGGCCAATGGTAAATATTGATAGGTATTGTCTGCAGGTGTTTGCGACAAAATCTCGGTAATACCGCAATTGATCAGAAAATTCGCCTGACTGGTGTAGCCAAGCAACTGAAGCTCATTGTGCAATGCAACATGGGTGATCGCACTGAAGTCAACATGGCTGGTGATATCCTGCAATCCTGGCAAATAAAAGGGATCACCATGCACATGGTGACGGTAGTGGCACATCAATGTTCCCTGACTGCGCTGCGGATGGTAATACTCGCTTTGTCCAAAACCGTAGTCAATCAGCAAAATGACACCGCGGTGAAGTAACTGCGTCAGGGTGCGTATGAAATGGCGGTTTGTTAAACTGATCTCGCTGAGGTAGTGGAAAGCATGGTGATTTACTGCCTCCTTGTGTGGCGGTAATTCCTGGGCAATTTCAAACAGTTCTCCGGCAATCAAAGGGCGCTCTTGCCAGGCAAAAGCATCATGATTCGAGGTAACGCCACGCTCATAGAGATGCTGATTCTGCCATACCACCAGATGAACCGGCATGGCATCGAGCACTTCATTGGCAAGGATAAGTCCATTAAATTCATGAGGCAAAGTAGTGAGCCAATGAATGACAGAGGCAAGATGCGGTGCATATTTTTCGAATAATTCGTGCTGCCGTTGCTGTAAATCAGCGCTGACTTCCAGAATAAAGTATCTTCGAGGTAAGCAGTTTAGTTGCTCCAGCTCAAGCAGTAGATCGAGCGCCAGCTTGCCAGAACCTGCACCAAATTCCAGAATGTCGTTCCCGCCAATCAGTTCGAATACCTGTGCTGCCTGCCGTGCAATGGTTTTACCAAATAAGGAAGATATTTCTGGTGCCGTGACAAAATCACCAGCATGACCGAATTTTTCGGCACCGGCACTGTAGTAGCCCAGACCCGGTGTATAGAGCGCTGTTTCCATAAAATCAGCGAACGAAATCCAGCCACCCGCAGTTATGATTTTTGCGTGAAGAGCATTTTGTAACGCATGACTATGTCGCAGCGCAATTTCGCTGGGGGGAGGTAAGGTATTGGTAGGCATTTGCAATGAAACGGTTTGTGGTAGATTGTAATCAATAAGTGTAGCGTATGTGAAAGGGGAAAAGCGGATGACTGTGAAAAATAAAGTGATTCTGGTCACAGGCGGGGCCAAGCGTGTGGGGGCGGCCATTTGTTGTAAGCTGCATACCCAGGGGGCAAAGCTGATGGTGCACTACCGTTCTTCTCAGAATGATGCACAAATGTTACGGCAGGCCCTCGAACAAATGCGCCCAGACTCAATTGGATTGATTCAGGCCGATTTGCTGGATATTGAGCGATTGTCAGACTTGATCGAAGAAACCATCCGGCGATTCGGGAAACTGGATGCATTGGTGAATAATGCTTCCAGTTTTTTTCCCACGCCAATCGGCCAGCTTACTGAAGAAGCCTGGGTGGATTTGATTGGCAGTAATCTTAAGGCGCCTTTGTTTTTATCACAAGCAGCGATGCCATATCTGGAAAAACAGCATGGCTGCATCGTCAATATCGTGGATATTCATGTGGAACAGCCGCTAAAAAACTATGTCATCTATAACGCCGCCAAGGGCGGATTGGCTGCACTCACCCGATCGCTGGCATTGGAACTCGCACCGTCCATTCGTGTGAATGGGGTATCACCTGGCCCTATTCTGTGGCCTGAGCATGAAGAATGGATTGATAAATCGTTACGCAAAGAGATCATAGACAGGACGCTGCTCAAGCGTATGGGCGAGCCAGAGGATATTGCTAAAGCTGTTTATTTCCTGATTGCGGATGCGCCTTATATTACCGGTCAGATTATAGCTGTGGATGGCGGGCGCAGTATTAATTTGTGAGGCCGGTTCTAACTCATCGCCTACTTTTTGCTGTTTGCTGCAGCATGATGTCGCAGTTTACCTTTGCATTATTCTTGATTAGAAATAAGTCTAGATTGCGCTAATGGCAATCCAAGTTCGATCTTTGGGGTGTTCTGATTGCCTCGATCATAGTGTTGGGCGGTACCTGTTTCCTCATCCGTCTATTTGATAAGCAATCTCACCAAAATTTGCAAAGCTCGTTTTATCGACTCCGCGTTCTGTCGTCTTGCGCCTGAGGTGCTCATCATAATTTTTTTGCGACTTCTCGACATTCCTTATCATGCTTGATAGAAAAAAGATAGTTGCCGCAATGGGTATATTATTTGGTATGCTGATAATTACCAATCACTTTATGCCTATATGACTCGCACTCAAAGAAAAGCTATCATGGGTAATAACACTTTCAATCTCGATAAAAATCAACTGGTGCAACGCGCCTTCGATCAAATGGAGCAGCACGTACAGGGCGCTGACTATACATTACGCCAGAAGTTGGCATTGACGTGCCGCATTCTGTTCGATAATGGTCATGATTCCGGTCTTGCAGGACAGATCACGGCGCGTAGTGAACAACCAGCTACTTTTCTGACACAGCGGCTTGGCCTGGGATTCGACGAAATCTGCGCAGGTAATTTGTTGTTGGTCGACGAGCATTTACAGGTACTGGAAGGGGAGGGTATGGCTAATCCTGCCAATCGTTTTCATGCCTGGGTTTATCGGGCGCGTCCCGATGTGCGTTGCATCATTCATACTCATGCTGTGCATACAGCAGCTTTGAGCATGCTGGAAGTCCCTTTGGAGATTTCCCATATGGATAATTGCGTGCTGTATGATGATGTGGTTTTTCTGCCAAAATGGCCGGGGGTGCCGGTAGGGAATGAGGAGGGTGAGTTGATTGCGTCTGCGCTGGGTAATAAACGTGCTCTATTATTGGCGCACCATGGCTTGCTGGTAGCCTGTAGCAGTATTGAAGAAGCTTGTTTGCTGGCGCTTGCGTTTGAGCGGGCTGCGCGCATGCATCTGCTGGCTGCCTCAGTCGGCAAAATTAAGCCGATAAACCCTGAGCTTGGCCGTGAAGCACATGACTGGATTCTGCGTGCACAACGCAGCGCAGCCGCATTTTCCTATTATGCGCGCCGCAGCCTGAAACAGCAGCATAATGCGGATTGCTTGCTAGAATGAGCTTGATTCGTTTTGCTTCCCTGACGCAGCGCTTCGCGATCTGGTTTGCCTTGGTCGCTCTGTTACCTATTGTTCTGATTGGCTATAGTCTATTGCAAACGTTTGAGACCGAGATGCATAAGGCAGCCATCCAGCAGGTGTCAGCGATTGCTGATAAAAAGGTCGAACAGATTAATTCTTACCTGCATGAGCGTTCGCGTGAAGCCGTGCTGATTCAGGCAACAGAGACCACTCATGAAGCTATCGCGCAATTCACCCATGTGTTTAATCAGCATGGCATTGATTCTGAGATTTATCATGAGCTTGACTTAAAGTATCGTGAGCACTTTGAGCGCATTGTCGAAGGCGCAGGGTATTACGATGTATTCCTGATCTCCCTGGATGGGTGGATTGTTTTTTCAGCCAGCCATGAGTCTGATTTTGCCACTAACTTACTGACCGGTCCTTATCGGGATACAGGACTGGGGCAGGTATTTCGTCAGGCACTCGAGACGCGTAAGAGCAGCATCTCGAATTTTGAGTATTACGAGCCTTCAAAAGGCGCCATTGCCGCATTTGTCGCTGTTCCCATCATCATTGAAGGTGAAGCGCACGGCGTTTTTGCCCTGCAAATTTATAGCGAACATGTCTTTGAGGTGCTCACCAATAATGTCGGCCTCGGAAAAAGCGGCGAAACGATCGTTACCCGCCTTGAGAACAAACATCAGGCACTGGTGATGGCGCCTTTGCGCGATGAGCCCGATGCCGCCTTAAAACGTATGATTTCTCTGGATGATCCTATTCTTGCTACTGCCATCAAAAAAAGCCTGGATGGTCAAGTGGGTGGTGGGCTGACTATCGATTATCGAGGCAATGAAGTGGTGGCTGCCTGGCGTTATCTCCCAAGTATGAGCTGGGGAATGGTGGTACAGATTGACGTGGAGGAAGCATTTGCATCTGTATTCAGAGTACGCATCATTGGTCTCGTGATTCTGGGTCTGACCTTTATTCTTGTCACGCTTGGTGCGCTATTGTTCAACCGGCGCGTAGTGACACCTTTGAAGAAACTCAATGATGGGGCGCAAGCGATTGCATCGGGAGATCTGCGGCAGCGAGTACCGGTTAAAGGATGGGATGAGATCGGGACGCTGGCGAATGCTTTTAATACCATGACCGAGCGGTTGAATACCAGCTATCGAGAACTGGAAGCACGGGTGGCAGAGCGGACTGCTGAGCTGGAATATGCTAATGCCGAGTTGGCCATCAAGGAAGAAGAAACACGCTCAGTGGTCGAGCATATGGTGGATTGCGTCGTCACGACCGATGAAAGAGGCGTCATGCTATCTGTCAATCCGGTGATGGAAAAATTGTTTGGCTATAACTGCGATGAAGTGATTGGACAAAATGTGGCCATCCTGGTTCCTGAGCCGGATCGAAGCCAACACGAGTATTACATGGAGCGGTATTGCAAGACTGGTCATGGGCAAGAATATGTCGGCCGCCCGTATTTAACTGGCTCGCATGGTATTGGCCTTGGACGCGAAGTGGAAGGAGTGCATAAAAACGGCGAGCTGATTCCTATCTATCTCGCCGTCAGTGAGTATTTTGTAGGCGGGAAGCGTCATTTCACTGGTGTGATGCGCGATATTCGCGAGCATGTAAAAATCATGAAGGATCTGGAAAATGCCCGGCTTGAAGCGGAGCAAGCCAATCAGGCCAAATCAGCTTTTCTGGCGGCGATGAGCCATGAGATTCGTACTCCCATGAATGGGGTCATTGGCATGATTGAAGTTCTGCAGCAATCGAGCCTGACCAGTTATCAAATGGAAATGACCAATCTGATCCGTGAATCAGCGTTTGCACTGCTGGAAATTATTGAGGATATCCTTGATTTCTCAAAAATCGAAGCGGGCAAGATAGAGATAGAGCTGACCCCCATTCCATTGGCGACGGTGGTAGAAAAGGCGTGCAGTATGCTGGAGCATATGGCAACCAGCAAGGGGGTGGAACTGACTTTGTTTACTGACCCTACTATTCCGGAAGAAGTATTGGGTGATGCTTTGCGCTTACGCCAGGTGCTGGTTAACCTGATCAACAATGCGATCAAGTTTTCCAGTAGACAGCAGCAGCCAGGGCGAGTGTCGGTCCAGGCGACCATGATCGAATCAAACCCAGAAGGGGTGATCGTTGCATTTCAGGTAACTGATAATGGTATTGGCATGGATAAAGAGTTGTTGGCGCGTCTTTTTGTGCCATTCAGCCAGGGAGATGCTTCAACGACACGGCGTTTCGGCGGTACTGGTTTAGGTCTGACAATCACTCATCATCTGGTTGAATTAATGGGAGGGGAAATTACCGTAACCAGTACGCCGGATGAAGGCTCCACCTTTAGTGTACACCTGCCATTTAAGCTTTCACCGACCAAACCGGTTACTAGCAAGAATGTGATTGATCTGACAGGACTTTCATGTCTAGTACTAGGGGGTGAAGATAGTTTGGGTAATGATCTGGTTGCCTATCTGAAGCATGCTGGAGCAAACGTTGAGCGCGTGGCTGATCTTGATGCGGCACGTCAGCGAATCAACACACTTTCTTCTGGGCAATGGTTACTGGTGATTGACGCGGGGCATGAGGAGCCGCCAGTGAATGAGTTGCGACTAGCTTTCCGCACTCGGTCAAATCTGAATTCGCATGACAAGCCTCATTTTGTCGTCGTTAAGCGGGGTCGGCGTCATCGGGGGCGCATTGAGGAAGATGGTTCAGTTACGCTGGATGGAAATATCCTGTATCGTCAAGCGTTCCTCCAGGCAGTGGCCGCTGCTGCAGGCAGAGCAAAATTGGAGGAAGAAGTGCCGTCCCTCGAGGGTACTATGCGGATTACGCCACCTTCACGCGAAGAGGCTTTGCAGCAGCGTAAACTGATTCTGGTGGCTGAAGATAATGAAATCAACCAGAAAGTCATACGGCAGCAACTGACTTTGCTGGGTTATGTGGCAGATGTGGTGGCAGATGGAAGAGAAGCATTGCATCGATGGGAAAGTGGTGACTATGCTTTGATCTTGACTGATCTGCATATGCCGGAAATGGATGGTTATCAACTCACCCAATCTATTCGTGCAGCGAAGACAGGACTAACTCATATTCCAATCATTGCGTTGACTGCCAATGCACTTAAGGGCGAAGCTGATAAATGCCGCGCTATTGGCATGGACGATTACTTAAGTAAGCCGGTACAACTGGAGCAGCTCAAAGCAGTCCTGGAAAAATGGTTGCAGGCACCAGAGCATAAGCCTGTCACCCTTAAGGAACAAATTCCTGTCAGCCAGTCAACCATGGCGGTGGATGTGAGTATACTCGAAGCATTAGTAGGTAATGATTCTGCAATCATTCAGGAGTTTCTGCGGGATTTCCGTGCGAATGCCAGGGAAATCAGTGAACAGCTCCGTGCTGCCTACAAAGCCAGCCAGTTCGATAAAGTCAAAGCAAGCGCGCATAAACTTAAATCCTCGGCGCGATCGGTCGGGGCAGTCAGACTGGGGGAATGGTGCGCAAAAATAGAACAAGCAGCCAAAGATAACAATGAAAAAGAATTAGCCGACCTATTGCCGCATTTTGAAGCGGAAATAACAGCCGTGGAAGCTTGTCTAGATACACTGGATAAATCGCAATTGAGGGGTAATGATGAAAATTCACGAGTACCAGGCTAAGGAAATTTTACGCCGATATGGTGTGATAACACCGCAGGGAAGTGTATGTTTCAGCATGGATGAGGCTGTTGCCGCTGCCCAGAAACTGGGGGGAGACAGCTGGGTAGTAAAGGCACAAATCTATGCTGGCGGGCGGGGTAAAGGAGGTGGAGTGAAATTAGCACGATCGCTGGCAGAAATCCGATCACTGACGGAAGCCATGCTGAATAAGCCCTTGATCACGCCACAAACAGGCCCAGATGGCCAGGTAGTGCATCGCCTCTACATTGAGCAGGGAGTAAGTATTCAACATGAATATTATATTGGCATCGTGATAGATCGCAGCCAGCAGCGTGCCTGTCTGATGGCAAGTTCGGAAGGAGGCATGGATATCGAACAAGTTGCAGCCAGCACGCCAGAAAAGATCCATAAGATTCTGATTGACCCTATAGCCGGCCTGACTGATCAGGATGCAGCGACGCTAGCGCACAAAATCGGCATCCCCGCATCCAGTGTGATGGCCACGCAAGTTTTACTGAAAGGTCTTTATCAGGCTTTTGACGAGACGGATGCTTCGCTGCTCGAAATTAATCCGCTTATCGTGACCAATGATGGTCAGGTGCTGGCGCTGGATGCAAAAATGAATTTCGATGATAACGCCTTGTTTCGTCATCCTGATATCGTCGCTTTGCGTGATCTGGATGAAGAAGATCCGATGGAAATCGAAGCTGCCAAGCATGGACTTTCTTATATTCCACTGGATGGTAATATTGGCTGTCTGGTAAATGGCGCAGGACTTGCTATGGCCACGATGGATATCATCAAGCTCTATGGCGGTAATCCAGCCAACTTTCTGGATGTGGGGGGCGGGGCGACTGTTGATAAGGTGACTGAGGCGTTTAAAATCATGCTGCACAATCCAAAATTGCAGGCTATCTTGGTCAATATCTTTGGTGGCATCATGAAATGTGATGTCATTGCTGAAGGTGTCACGGCTGCTGCGCGAGAAGTGAAGTTGTCGGTACCGTTGATTGTGCGTCTGGAAGGGACCAATGTGGAACTGGGTAAGAAAATTTTGGCTGAATCAGGATTGCCGGTTATTTCAGCAACGAATATGGCCGATGCTGCTGAGAAAGCCGTGCGTGCAGCAGTAAAGGGGGCTTAGATCATGTCTATCCTGATTAATCGCCATAGCCGTGTGATTACACAGGGCATTACCGGTAAAACAGGGCAGTTTCATACCCGGCTATGCCGTGAGTATGCGTATGGGCAGCAATGTTTCGTGGCGGGCGTCAATCCTAATAAACCGGGTGAACAGTTTGAAGGTATTCCCATTTATGCCACCGTGCAGGAGGCCAAGGAAGCTACCGGTGCGACTGTCTCGGTCATTTATGTTCCCCCTGCTTTTGCTGCGGCAGCGATTGATGAAGCGGTGGCGGCAGATCTTGATCTGGTTATCTGCATCACGGAAGGGATACCGGTGCGTGATATGCTGCGCACCCGCTATAAGATGGCGGGACGGAAAACACTGCTGATTGGGCCAAATTGCCCTGGCATCATCACGCCCGATGAAATCAAGATTGGTATCATGCCCGGTTATATTCATAAAAAAGGGCGCATTGGGGTGGTTTCCCGCTCCGGTACGCTAACGTATGAAGCGGTTGCACAACTCATGGCATTAGGGTTAGGGCAATCTACCTGCATTGGTATCGGTGGTGATCCGATCAATGGGTTGAAGCACCTCGATGTGATGAAACTGTTCAATGAAGATGATGAAACCGATGCGGTATTAATGGTAGGCGAGATCGGCGGCTCGGATGAGGAGGATTGTGCGCGCTGGGTTAAAGACAACATGAAAAAACCTGTCGTTGGCTTTATTGCGGGGGTGACAGCACCGCCGGGCAAGCGTATGGGACATGCAGGAGCGATTATTGCGGGCGGTAAGGGAACTGCCCAGGAGAAAATCGCTGTCATGGAAGAATGCGGCATTCGTGTCACGCGTAATCCGGCAGAAATGGGTAAATTGCTCAAGTCAGTATTGTGACAATGTGGATATCAAATAATTGTAGATAAAAGATAAAAAAGGAAGTGAGTAATGCATCGAATTTCAGTAGTAAGTTTCATTATTTTGCTTGCAAGTTGTGCAACGACTGGGCCATACCCGCCATCGCCCAAGCCTGTCAGACCCCAGCCTGAATCACAGATAACGCCGGCGCCAGCCCAGCGTCCGGCGGGTTCTTTACCACCCAGTACGCGACCAGCCTATAATCTCAGTGGTTATCCTCCTGCGACCAAGGAGGGTTACATCGATGGTTGTGAAACTGCGAAAAAAACACGCTATGGGTACAAGGATGAACAGCGCTATCGTGACGACGGGCAGTACCGGATGGGATGGGATGATGGCTTTGCCATTTGCCGTGGTGCACGCTAGTTAAGTGCAAACACGCGAAATTGTTCAACCTTGGCTAATTCAGATGAAGTCATTTTTGACCAGCTTAAAGCCCGGATTAACTGCCACGCTTGCCTTTTTATTAGTATTTTCAACATTGGTCGCGTTACCTGTTCTATCTGCTGCCATTCCGGATACTGTCCGCCAGGAATTAAAGCGAGTGGGGATTCCGGAGGAAGCGATCGGTATTTATGTCAAAGATGTGAATGCCAAACGACCCATGCTTGCAGTCAATTCGAAGATGGCCTTGAATCCTGCCTCTGTGATGAAATTGGTAACGACGTATGCCGGTTTGGAACTACTTGGTCCTGCCTACAGTTGGCGCACTGAAATTTATGCGCTGGGCAAGGTGGAAGATGGTGTTTTACATGGGGATCTGGCAATCAAGGGGTACGGCGATCCTCATCTCAATCTGGAAAATTTCTGGTTACTGGTTCGCCAGATCCGGCAGACTGGTCTGAAAAAAATCACGGGTGATTTGATTCTGGATACCAGCTATTACAATGTTGCGGCGGGTGACCCGGGTGCTTTTGATGGTGATCGCTACAAAACCTATAATGTTTTTCCAGAGGCGATATTGGTCAATTATCGCGCCTCAGCCTTGCATCTGATGCCTCAGGCAGACAATAACAGCGTGCGCGTGGTAGTTGATCCTGCTTCGGATTTGCTCGATTTACAGAATAATTTGAAGCTGACTCGCAATCATTGTGGTGACTGGCGTAATCAGCTTAGTATCGATGTGCGCAAACAGAAGGGAAATAATGACCGGATGACAGTTATTCTCAATGGTGATTATTCGAGTCAGTGTGGCCAGAATACCTATCATATGAGCTTGTACGAAAACTCGGTTTATGTGCATGACTTGTTTAAAAAGTTATGGGGACAGCAAGGTGGTTCATTTCGTGGTGCCGTGCGCAATGGTATGGTGCCAGCAGGAATATCGCCTCTCAGAGTGTATCAATCACCGCCACTCGCAGACATCATTCGCGGAATCAATAAATTCAGCAATAACGTTGCTGCCCGGCAGCTCTATTTGGCGCTCGGGGAAACGGCCATTTCGCCCAATGGCACCACATCAGTTTCGCCGGATCAGGCCGATATGGCTATTAAGCGATGGCTGTTTGCTAAGCGCCTAAATTTTTCTGATCTGGTTGTGGAGAACGGCTCTGGATTATCGCGTAAGGAGCGTATTAGCGCATACCAGATGGGGGAACTCCTGGTAACTGCATTCCTAAGTCCGGTGATGCCTGAATTCATCTCCTCCTTGGCGATTGCCGGAGTAGATGGCACCATGAAAAACCGCTTCAGGGGGGGGCTGGTTGCAGGGAAGGCACATATGAAAACGGGTACGCTTAATGAGGTATCGGCGATTGCTGGCTATCTACTGGACCATAAAGACAGACGTATCGTGGTTGTTTTCTTTGTCAATCATCCACAAGCAGGTAACGCCCGCTCGGCCATGGATGCATTGATCAGTTGGGTGTACGAAAGAGCATAAGAATCGCTGTATGTCGTATCGGATCGATATAGAGAGGAGAGAAGAATGATATCTGCAAGAATGAGTGCTGCTTTGCGCATGTTGTTGCTGATGCTGGGTATCAGTTATGTGTCTGCGAGCTGGGCAGATAAAGTAACAGGGCTTTTTTCTGCGCAGCAATCATGCCCAGCCTATGTTTCCAAAAATAAGCTGACCAACCCGGACCATGTCCAGATAATGGCGGGTGAAGATTATGAGACACTTGAGGTCAATAGAGCTGATCGCCCTAGCTGGTATCGAATTATCGTGCCTAACGCCAATCCTAAGGCACGCTGGGTCAGCGCCGAATGTGGTCAGTTCCAGACTGGACAAGATAACGCAACAGGAAGCAGTGTCTGCAACATTGCTGGTCAGTTGGATAGTTATGTACTCGCACTCTCGTGGCAACCTGCATTTTGTGAAACGAAACCCGAAAAAACAGAGTGCCAGCTTAACGATCCTGCCTCTTATCAAGCGCGGCATTTTACCCTGCACGGCTTATGGCCCAATAAACGGCAATGCGGGATTAGTTATGGGTTTTGCGGCGAGATTCGTGCCAAGAGAGACAAGTTTTGTGATTATCCGGAAATCAAATTAGATGTAGATTCTCATGTTTCATTGGCGGAAGTCATGCCGAGCGTCAAAGCAGGCTCTTGTCTCGAACGTCATGAGTGGCATAAGCACGGGACTTGCCAGACAGCTTGGTCAATGGAGGAATATTTTGATCTGTCAGTGGATCTAACCCGTCAATTCAATGAATCGGGTATGGCTTATTTCATGAATCGCAGAATTGGACAGTCAGTGCGTACTGATGATTTTTTAAATCGGCTAGCGGCTGTCCTCGGAGCAGCGGCGCGCGAGCGGGTTAAATTGAAATGTGAGCAGGGCATGCTGGTGGAAGTGCAGATGAGTCTGGGTGCTGAGCTGACAATGGGGGAAGATCTCGAAAGGTTGATGGCGAATGCACCCGTCCAGAGTGGTTCAAATTGTGGAGCGGCTTTCCAGATCGATGCGATTGGACTGAGCCGGTAGCGGCATAATATTCTAATCGAGTTGACTGTCCAGTCCGCTCTCGGCAATCTCAGCGGCACGCAGGATGGCTTTGGCTTTGTTTTGTGTTTCAATCCATTCGTTCTGGGGCACTGAGTCGGCAACAATGCCGGCGCCTGCCTGGACGTGTAATTTGCCATCCTTGATCACACCGGTACGAATTGCAATGGCCAGGTCCATATCACCATTGAAGCCCAGATAACCGACTGCACCGGCGTAAATACCACGTTTGGAAATTTCCAATTCATCGATGATTTCCATTGCCCTGACCTTGGGTGCGCCACTGACCGTACCCGCTGGAAAAGTGGCGCGTAATACATCGATTGCATTCAAGCCGGGCTTGAGTTGGCCTTCCACATTGGAAACGATATGCATGACATGCGAATAGTGTTCGATTTGCATGTTCTCAGTGACGTTGACTGTGCCGGTTTGGGCGACACGCCCGATGTCATTACGCCCCAAATCCATCAGCATGACATGCTCGGCACGTTCCTTGGGATCTGCTAGCAAATCAGCCGCCAGTGCTGAATCTTCCTGCATACTCTTGCCACGCGGACGCGTCCCGGCGATTGGTCGCACTGTTACCATGTTATTTTCAAGCCGCACCAGAATCTCGGGAGAGGCGCCAATGATATGAAAATGATCCAGATGATAATAAAACATGTAGGGGGAGGGATTAAGACTGCGCAGCGCGCGATAAAGCGCAAGCGGGGAAGCTGAATAAGATTTGCTGGTACGTTGTGAAAGGACGACCTGCATGATATCCCCTTCGACAATATAGTGTTTTGCCCGTTCCACGGCTGCGATGAAATCAGCTTCACTGAATTCACACACGGCAGCACTGGGACTGCTCGGTTTCTCAATGGGAATAGTTAATGGCTGTCGCAGTTTGCTCAACAGCTCTTTTAGCCGGTTTTTTCCTGCTTGATAAGCATTATCTGATGCTGGATCAATATAGATGATGAGATAAAGTTTGCCAGAAAGATTATCAACTACGGCCAATTCTTCGGATAACAAGAGCAGCACATCCGGTGTATGCAACGTATCAGGGCGCGCATGGCCGACCAGTCTTGGTTCGATATAACGTACTGTGTCATAGGCAAAATAACCAACGAGCCCTCCACAGAAACGAGGTAGGCCGGGGTAGGGGGCAATTTTGAAATGAGCAAGGTAGGATTCAATAAAGTCCAGCACATTTTCAACATTGATTTTATTGGAGCCAGAATACCCAATGATTTCGACGTTATTGCCATACGCCTCTATGCGCGTCTTTGTAGGCAACCCGATGACAGAGTATCGCCCAAAACGCTCGCCACCTAGTACTGATTCCAGTAAATAGGAATAGGGTTGATTGGCGAGTTTGAGATAAACTGAAAGCGGTGTATCAAGATCAGCAAAGGTTTCCAGTACCAGAGGAATGCGGTTGTAGCCCTGTGCTACCAAATCATTGAATTCACTTTGAGTCACACGCTTACCTCATCGAAAAAAAGAATGATGCGCATCAAGCAGATTGTTTATCCAGAATATAGAGCGACGTGACTGCCATGGAAAATTATTCAGCACGCCTTGTTAACTGCTAATTCGTTTTTTTATTAATTTGGATGCCTCAAGCAGTGAAGCAATGATTGCATCGCAGTCTAGCTTGCGTACGTCTTGCCCCTCATTATAACCGTAGGGCACGCAGAAGATATTGCAGCCTGCTGCCCTTGCTGCAATCGCGTCATTGAGAGAGTCGCCGATTAACAATAATTCACAAGGTTCAATTTGAAAGTGTTTGCAGGCATGCAGCAATGGCATGGGATCTGGTTTCTTTTTTGGCAAGCTGTCACCCGACAATACGATCTCGAAATAATCCAGCAAGTTGGTTGCACGTAGCAATGGCAAAGTAAATGCTTCAGCTTTATTGGTGATGCAGGCTAGCTGAAACCCTTCCTTTTTGAGCGCATTTAATCCATCAACCACCCCCGGATAGGGGTGGGTATGAGTATACAAATTTTCACCATAATTTCGCTCATAAATAGGCAAAGCTTTGGTGAATAATTCAGGATCTGGCTCATTTTCCAGGCTATTTGTCAGCGAACGTTTCACCAATTTCTGAATGCCTTTTCCTATGAAGGATTGGATGGTAGCGAGCGGTAATTCCGGTTTGCCCAGTTCAAGTAGCATCTTATTCGCGGCAAAGGCGAGATCCATGGCTGTATCAAGCAGCGTGCCATCCAAATCGATGACGACAGCCTTAATCTGGAGAGGAAACTCAATTTCTGTGGTACAGCAGTCAGTGCGTTGCAAATTATTCTGATCCATTCGTTTTTATTAGGGTGGTAGGTAAAAATCAATACTAAATTTTTGCTAGCTCTGCGCGCATTGCTGAGATGATCGTATCATAGCGATGGGGGTCACTGTCTTTGCCAGCGCCATAAATGGCTGATCCAGCAACAAAAGTATCCGCACCTGCCCGCGCGATTTCAGCAATATTATCAACTTTTACACCACCGTCGATTTCCAACAGAATATCTTTGCCGCTGGCATCGATGCGCTTACGTACGGCTTGTAATTTGTTAAGCGCTTCCGGGATGAATGTTTGACCGCCGAAGCCGGGATTGACCGACATGATCAAGACTAAGTCCAGTTTATCCAGGACATGATCGAGATAACTTAGTGGTGTAGCGGGATTAAAGACCAAGCCTGCTTTGCATCCTTGTTCTTTGATTAGACCGATCGTGCGGTCGATATGATTGGATGCTTCCGGGTGGAAAGAAATAATGTTAGCGCCTGCCTTGGCAAAATCAGGAATAATGCGATCCACCGGCTCAACCATCAAATGCACGTCAATCACTGCGTTGGTTAGTGGGCGTATTGCTTCACATACCAACGGGCCAATCGTCAGATTGGGGACGTAGTGATTATCCATGACATCAAAGTGAATGATATCCGCGCCCGAATCGAGCACATTGGTGATTTCTTCGCCCAATTTGGCGAAATTTGCCGATAGAATACTCGGAGCGATGCGATACATGATTGAATTAACCTCTCAGAAATTAAATCGTGCATTTTAACCGTAAATGAGCATTTCGCGTTAATGTTAATCTTCTGTGGCTCGCTTCTTAGAGTCTGTTCAAAGTCTTTGCAGTAACAATGCCAAGAAAGCAAGATGGACGAACTGTAGGCTGGTGTTGAGTTTACGTTCACAATTTTTCCACAGCCGACGGCATTTTTCCAACCATGCGA
>NZ_JAGFJM010000141.1 GCF_024102715.1 Nitrosomonas communis | reverse complement strand
TCGGGGACGGCGTCAGAAACCAACAACTCGACGTCCAGGGTCTTTATACATTCGGTCAGCCACGTACTGGCAACAGAAGTTTTGTGACGGCTTTCGACCAGCAATTCAAAGAACGATCTTTCAGGTTCGTGAATAACAACGATATCGTGGCAGAAGTACCACCGATGGGTCTTCCACTGAGATATTGGCATATCGACCGCTTGATTTATATCGATGCGGACGAGAAACTGCAGGCAGGGTTTTCTTTATTTAGCCGCATACTTGACGGACTAAAGGGTCTACGCGGCAGTTCTGGAAAACTTGGCGTTGATACCTTGCAAGACCCCCTGAAGGATCACAATATGAATAAGTATGTGCAGGCTGTAAGGAAATATGTGGAAGACTTAAAGACAGGACAGCAAATACCTATTACTTGATTGTGGCAATACCGCCATTGCGGTTTGATATGGGCATTTCACGAAGAGGAAGCTAATGGATCATGCGCCAGTCATCGCTAACATAATGTTTCAGCAAAACATTGACCAAGACGCTGTTCGGCCTGAGTCTGTCGAAGGCCAATTTTGGGTCATTATTTTGACTAAACAGCTTCGTTTTTTGATTGTCTATTCCACCAGGAAAACCTAAATCATGAAAAGCCTTCCTTTGAACAAACTCGGTCCCAGGGAATCGGCTGCCGGCGTAGTCGATTTTGGCGTGTTGTTACCATGGGTTTCGGCACATGATGGCAACCGGCTGTTCGTAAAAATTATCCATGAACGCGATCAATTCATCCAGTCGATCCAACCACTGGCTTTCGAGTTGCAACACGGCATCGATGCCGACTATGGCGATTACTGGTCAGTGAGAGTCGATTTCAACGTTGTGCATGATTTGCAGCCAGGCTCGCATTTTAGCTCATCAGGCCGGCATGTCTATCGTTACGAACTGCATAACCCGAATGCTGGCATGCTGGACTGGATCATCGATCCTTTTGCGCGTGAGTATGCAGTCGGCAAGCTTTCTGCCTTTACGCTCGGCTATACTCCTTATCGTTGGAGTCCTGCGGAAGCGGTCTGGCAAACACCTGCGCTGCGCGACCTGATCCTGTATGAACTGAATCTCGCCGAATTCGGCGCCAGCTTGCAAGGTGCGATCGAGCGGCTCGATTACCTTGCCGACCTCGGCGTAAACGCGCTGTCGTTAATGCCAGTCAGTAATGTCGCGCTCGAAGTCGATTGGGGCTATCTGCCACTGGGCTATTTTGGAGTTGATGAACGTTTTGGCCGGCGCGACGACTTCCAGCGTTTTGTCGATGAGGCTCATCAACGCGGGCTAGCGGTGATCGTTGACGCAGTTTATGGCCATACTGCGGAGGATTTTCCTTACCACGATCTCTACCGCCGTCTTCGCTATCATGAAAATCCGTTTATGGGAACGTTCGCCAAGGACTACTTCGGTGTCAGTACCGACTTCAAACGTGCCCTTACCCGCGATTTTTTCTTTAGTGTCAACAAGCACTGGCTGGAGACCTATCATATCGACGGCTTCCGCTACGACTGCGTGCCGAATTACTGGGATGGCGCAATGGGCGATGGTTATGCCAATCTGGTCTTTCATACCTATCAGTATGTCAAAGGTGCGATTGCTCAGTTGACTCGCTTTGCTGCGCCGGAAGGTCCTCGCTTGATTCAAATCGCTGAACAACTGGAGGCACCGGAGCAGATTCTGGAACAAAGCTACAGCAATGCCACTTGGCAGAATGCCACCTTCGCAGCAGCCGGCGCCTGTGCTCACGGCGCAGCGGGAGCGATAGAGAATTTGGGGATGCGGCTTGGTGCGCTGGGTTATATTGATCAAGCCATCCAGCACGGTGAGGTATTCGCCAAGGCCCCGCTGCAATATATCGAGAATCACGATCACAGCCGTTTTCTCTGCAAATTTGGACTGCGGCAGCGCGACTGGAACCTGCTATTCGCAGAAGGTGATCGTGCACGCTGGTATAGACTGCAACCCTACCTGATCGCTTTGCTTGCATCAAAAGGTATTCCCATGCTCTGGCAGGGTCAGGAGTTCGGTGAAAACTATTTCCTGCCCGATGAAGGGCTTGGGCGAGTCATGCTCCTTCGGCCATTGCGGTGGGATTATTTCTATGACGAAATCGGCAAAAATCTTGTTCGCTTGACGCGCAAGTTGGTTAGCCTGCGCAAGCGCTGCGCAGAGTTTCGCCGTGGAGAGCATTATTTTTTCAACGATGACGCGCGTTATCTATCACGGGGGCTGCTGCTGTTCGTGCGCAAGACTGACGCGGCAACCAGCTTGATTGCGGTAAATTTTACCGATGCCGCGCAGAACGTGCCATTCACATTCGAGCGTGGCGGCAATTATCATGAACAGCTACATGAAATGGATAATTTTGTCATCGGGGACGGGCATGAGCGATTGCTGACTATTCCGTCTAATTACGGACGTATTTGGCGTAGTGCTTGACCGGTTATTCTGGTAAATAGAGTTCTACATTAAACCGCGTCACTGCGCGATTGCCTGTCGCCTCAGTAAAAACAACCCGCATTCACCTGCTGCAGATTAGGTGCGATATGATCAAATATTTTGCGTATGGGAAATAAGTATGCATGACGAGAGTAAGCACAATTTACCTGTTTTAGCCTGTTGCGCGGCTGATATCGCCAATGCTGTGTTATCGCACAAGCGGCGCATACTGTTGCATGGTCCGCCTGGCGCTGGCAAATCGACATTGGCGGTACAGTTGGCGCATGAATTGGATAAAGCCGGTCAGAGCTGTTACTGCCTGTGCGCCGATCCTGGCTCACCTCCCTTTGGCTTGCCAGGCACTGTTTCGCTTGGTAAATGGCAAGCGGATGGCTGGCAAATGAGCTCTTATGAAGCTATCTGTAGTCTCGATGCAGGCCGCTTCCGCCTGCCGCTGGTGCTAGCGGTTCAGCGTCTCATGCGATTACTGGATCACGAGGTGCTATTAATCGATAGCCCGGGGGTGACACGGGGTGTGGCTGGCAGTGAATTATTGCAGGGTTTATTCGAAGCGGTAGCGGCGGAGGCAGTGCTCGTCTTGACTGCGGCTGATCGCCCCCCGGCACTGCTTGCTGAACTGTGTGCCTTAACAACTGAGCGCTATGTGGTGCACACCAGTGCGGCGGCCAGACGGCCGGGCAAGCGCAGCCGTGCCCGCCAGCGCACTCAGCTGTGGAATAACTATCTTAAACATGGCATTGAGCACACGCTCGATCTCAATCAGCTGAATATCATCGGCACGCCGCCGCCATTGGGTGAAGCGAGTAGCTGGGTAGGAAGACAAGTCGCGCTACTGCATCGCAATCAGACACAAGTCATGGCCGAAGTGAAGCGCCTGCAAGGAAATCGGTTAACCGTCAGATTACCATCTCTACCGCAAACTTTTGATAGCTTATTGATCAGGGATGCGCAGCGCACACTCAATGGCTGGATGGAAACGGCTGTTCCGTTTGCGGCAGAACCGCTCGAATACCACTCACCCCCTGCTATGGCAGGGCCAGCCCAGCAAAATGGTGGCGTGCGTGTCATGGGTCAGATCGGCCAAATCGATTTCTGCCTGGTCAACGGCATTTTGGGTGATCCGCTACTACACGTGCGCTTGCGGCAGCAAAGGCGTAGCTTGTTGTTTGATCTGGGACAAGGCATACGTCTGCCTGCCCGCATTGCCCATCAAGTAACGGATGTCTTTATCAGTCATGCTCACATCGATCATATTGGTGGCTTCCTCATGTTATTGCGTTCCAGAATTGGCCAGTTTCCGCCCTGCCGCCTGTATGGTCCGCCAGGATTGGCCCAGCACATCGAAGGATTCCTGCAAGGGATACTGTGGGATCGGGTGGCTGAACGCGCACCTTGCTTTGAGGTAGCAGAGCTCCACACCGATCATCTGCTGCGTTTTCGCCTGCAGGCAGGCCAGAAAGCGCGTGTGCAGCTCGATGCAGTCAAATTGACAGCAGGCGTTATTCTGCAAGATGCGGCTTTCCGTATTCGCGCACAACTGCTGGATCATCACACGCCGGTGCTGGCGTATGCCTTCGAACCGGTCAAGGAGATCAATATCCGCAAGGATTACTTGCAAAGCCATGGCCTGAAGCCAGGACCCTGGCTGGCCATGCTGAAAAAGCACCTGCTGGCTGAAAATGACACCGCAGTCATCACCCTGCCTAATGGAACGGTGACGCAGGTAGCCGAGATCGCAGCCGAGTTGGCCCTGATCAAACCCGGCAAGAAACTGATTTATGCGACCGATCTTGCCGATACCCCGGACAATCGCCAGCATTTGCAGGCTTTGGCCCAATATGCCCACACCCTGTTCTGTGAAGCGCGTTTTATCGAAGCCGATGTGGAACAAGCTGTGCAGACTGGACATTTAACCGCACGCGCCTGCGGCGAGATTGCTATGGCTGCTGAAGTTGCCAGACTGATACCCTTCCATTTTTCGCAGCGCTATGCTGACAAGCTCCCGCAGGTATATGACGAAGTGCACGCCGCCTGCTCGCGAGTGGTCATGCCTCCATCCTGGCAACACGTTACAATTACAAGTACATACTGATTTTGGACAATTAACCTGTTCAACTATTCACGAATATAAATCGGCAGCCGTTGCCGCCATTGGCGCCAGCCGTTGCTCCCTTCAGGCAAGCGCTCATGTGCACCCAGTACCAGCACACCTCCTGCTGACAGCAGGTATTGCAATTTATACAGAAATTGCAGTTGTCTCTCCAGACTGAAATAGGTGAACACCAGATTGCGGCACAACACCAATTGATAAGATTGCTGCGTGCTTACCGCTTGCTCTACGTCACCGAGTAAGAAAGTGACCGGGCGCTGATAATCAGGATGCAGGCAATAGTGACTATTGCTTTGCGTAAATGCCATTTGCCGCCATTCAGCCGGCAAATTCTTCACACTGCTAAAGGGATAGCACGCCTTGCGGGCCTGCTGGATCATGATCGGCTCGATCTCCGTTGCCGTAATCGAGAGGGCAATTTGCGGATAGTGCTGTTGCAAGACAAAATACCACAACAATACCAGGCTATAGGCCTCTTCACCTCTGGCGCAACCTGCGCTCCAGCAATGCAGGCATTGTTCACCTTGCCGCTGACGCTCTTCACATAACCGTGGAATAAGTTCACTTACGAGTTGATTAAACACGATTTTATCGCGATAAAAACGCGAGATGGTGACATGGCACAATGCCGCCAGCGTTTGCCATTCAGGGGCTTGGCTACGCAGATAATCACGGTAAGCCGCTTCATCCGCCAAACCTAGCTGACTGATGCGCTGGCCAATGCGCTTACATACCTGTTTCCTGACCCGGCGAAAACCCTGCCAGCGTAACTGCATCTGTGGCAAGGCCCACTGCAAGAAATGAATACAGATTTCGTCTTTCATGGTTGTAATTCCATTTCCAAATCAAAAATGACGCGAAGGCGAGCCGCAGACAGTATAAATAATACGGCAAGGTGAAGCCGACAATGTCAGTTTTGATTTAGAAATGGAATAACATCTCCAGCCAGTTATCCACTTTCCAGCAGCGATGATCTCAAGCAAGCCACGTGCAGAGTACCTGAAAACTTTGCATGCGCTGATTGTATTACGGCCAGCTGGTCATTGAAGACTATGCAGCGTTCTTAAGTTTTATTTCAGAAAAATTACTTGTCCACAATTTCTGTGGATAAATATGTGGGTAATTTGTAAATACTAGCGCTAAGATGGCTATTTGTAATCATATTTATTGATTCGATTAAATTTTGAACACAAAAATTTACTTTTTTAATCAATTAGTTGAAATTTTGTGACACGCTGACGCCAACTTAGTCAAGTAGAATGGTTTTTTAACTAGGAAATGTGGACTATTTCATGATGTCAAGAAATTTTTAACTCCAATGAATGCGTTTCTATTTAACACACTGAGATTAAATGATTAGCGCGTATTCTCTAAATGAAAATATTTTTCATCTGGCAGAATATCCTTAGTCAAGTTATCATCTTGAAGCTTTAGGGATTCAAAATTCTTTGATAGAAGCACATCATATTTATTCTGCGTTAGGTTAGAGAGTATGTTTGAATCTCAAATGCCTGATTGAATGCTCGAACAGATCAGGCTTGCCGTCAATAAAGCATGGATGCTAGCTAATGAAAGATTTCAGCAACAGATTGAAGATTGATCACCAAGACCGGCCAAATCAAACCTGTATGGAAGCAAGAGACAATCTGAAGAAACCAAGGAAAGAAGGAGTAAAGTTTGCTCCGTTTGACTTGCTGCGTTATGGCCTGGTATGCGGCTTGCTCAGCACTGTTCTTCTTCTGGGTGGTTGTCAGTCGTTTTTGACCGAACCATCGGTGCTCCCCCCTCCAAGGGCCAAGCCGTTACCCATTCCAGTGGCCAGCCATGAGTTCAGCTATGACCCTGCCCGTGAGGATGTAATCGGCACACTGCAGGTTATCACCGCCAACAAAGAGGATACACTCTCCGATATCGCCCGACGCTTCAACCTAGGTTACGAAGAGATTGTGAGCGCCAACCCAGGCGTCGATCCCTGGCTGCCGGGGGCAGGCACCCAAATCGTGATTCCCACTCAGTTCGTGCTACCGGACGCACCGCGTAACGGCATTGTGGTCAATCTTGCAGCAATGCGACTGTTTTATTTTCCGAAGAGCAAGGCAGGCAAGCCAAAACAGGTCATCACCCATCCGCTCGGTATCGGCCGTGTAGAATGGAAAACACCGGAAGGCACTACCAAAATCGCCTCCAAAAAGGAAAACCCCGCTTGGATACCGACACCTTCCATCCGCAAAGAGCATGCGCAAAACGGTGATCCGCTGCCTGCCGTGGTACCTCCAGGGCCAGACAATCCAATGGGGACGCATGTACTGAAACTCGCTTGGCCAAACTATGCCATCCATGGCACCGACAAACCGCCGAGCATCGGCCTGCGCGGCAGTCATGGTTGTCTGCGCATGTATCCTGAGGACATTGTGCGCATTTACAGCGAGGTGCCGGTTGGCACGCCAGTGCGAGTAGTCAATCAGCCTCACCTGTTCGGCTGGCGCGGCCGTGAGCTGTATCTGCAGGCCTATCCTGTCCTGGAAGACGACAAACGCAATCATGGCAAACTGCTCAAGAAATCGTTGAGTACCGCCCGCTCAACGCCTAAGGCGAAGCTCAATGCGCGGTCTCAGGCCAAGATCAATCAGGCCCTGCTCAATGAAGTGATCCGTAACTCACGCGCCTTCGCCATCCCGGTCACGCGCCCGCATATGACCATGCAGACCTATCTCAAGCAGGCCACGCGCGTGCAGAACACCCTGCCATTCAACTCAACCTGGGATGGCGACATGAGCAGACAACTAACAGCGAACGAAGTACTGGAGATGGCGGATAATGAACCGTAGCTGCTTGACCAGATCAATTCAGCCGCATTGGATAATGGTGCGACAGGCCCGTCAAAACAGGCAAGCTCGAAACTATAGATGCGTAAAATGAAGCTGACCCCGCCCCTGCATACTGACAGCAACCAATAAAACCTCTGGCTGTCAGCTATCGCACAGGCTGCACTAACTCACACCGTTCACCTATCCATCTGCCGGTGGTATCAGCATGCGCGTAGAGTGGTGTCCCCTGGACGATGCTGTCGAACTGCGTTCGTCCCGAAAAGCTTTCCGGGGTCATAAATACACCCTCCGCATGGCCGTTTCCTTTGAATTGCCGGTTGTCACACATCAATTCCATTTGATAACGATTACCTGTGCGAGTGGCATTTGTGACCGTACAGCCCGACTGATTCTCGTAAAAATAAGCAGGCACATCCTGCCTGGCCATTTCCGGAGTAATGCAGACCTGGGAGGTAGCCGCGCCGTTGCGAACTTGTGGCATTTCTAACCCATACTGCTTTGCCAGTCTGGTAAGCTGCTGCATTTGTTCCGCTGGAATATGGGGTACCAGTGCCAGCAAGTCAGATTTGGTCGTCACCTCCCATAAGCCAGGACGAATAATGCTCTCGGCCCAACTCGATGGCAGCAAAGCTCCTGTCAGTAAGATGAATAAAGCGATCTTGCGCATCGTGATTCTCAAAACGATGAATACTACATGATTCACACCCTGAAATACCAGTGCTTGCAGCGCTTAATACTCATTGACGTATTTCTCTCTTCGATGAGTCACCAGTGATCACCATCATCACGAAATAATACTGGATCAATCGTAACCAGCAGATAATGTGTAATAAATGATTACGCAATAACATGCGATCGGAGAATTCACGATGTGGACCAGGCAGCACAGCCACTTTCAGTCCATGTTCACCAGCCTGCTAATCCAGCAGGCTGCTAAAACTTTAAAGTAGCCATAGTATAGCCATAATTGGTGCCAGCAGTACCAGGACTGTTCGGCACTTTTTCAAAGTAATCACCTTTGAATATATGGCTAAACCCTATATCAAAGCTCACGCGTTTTAAAAAGCTCCATTGAGGATCCCATCCTAAGCTGATATCCAGCATATTTCCGAGAAAGCTGCCCGATCTGCCAGTTGGGTCTTGCAGGCCGCTGCCTACATAGGGACCACGTTTATTGGCCAGCCAATATGCACGGTGCGACATCATGAGCCTGACATTAGGAACGGGTAAAAGTACCGCACGAAAGCCTACAGGCGAGAACAGATTAGAAGGGAAAAATGGTCCAAACATTCCGGTAGGACCATACTCCACGCGGCGTTTTGCATACAGAATATCAAAATTCTTCCTTGGATCCTGATCACCTGAGGCATAATCAAACAGGTAGACCAATCTGAAAGGCATTGCCGTTTCAAAGCTATAGCCTATTTCTCCGTGATGACGATGCGCGAAAATATCGATATCTTGTGTATCCCCAAACTGATATATGGATTCAATTTCATAATCGAAATTGCCTTTGACGGGTTTGGCAAACAACCTGAAACCGGGGGTAGATAAATTACGTTGCCTGAGCTTATTACCTTCATTTAGTTGAAACCAATAGACGTCTGTGTTAGCCCAGCGCAAATCACGGTTAGTAATCTGTGCGCCAGAAAAATAGCTTTCGGGAGTATTCCAGTCCAGCTCTGATACTTCTCGATTGACAGGCCGGGTGCCAAATACATGCAGGCCCCATTTCTCTTTATCGTTGCCCATTGAAAATCGTATCCCATCAAAAGTGGGTGTGAAGGTTCCCCACCGATGCCCTCCGACCAGGCGTGATTCTCCATATTCCAGTATCAGGCGTCCCACTTCAAATTTTGCACCATATCCGGTTCCCAAAAAGTCCCTGGATATCAAATCGAGGTGAAGTTGAGTGAAATCAAAATGATTGGCAAAGATCGGTGAATGCTCTTGTCCATGTTCCGCCAGAGGAGCACGGAAATCGGTCAGCTCAAGCGTAAAGCGGAAAGGATCGATAATATTTTGGATCTCGAACAAGAACCGTGTCCGTTGATGAATCTGCTCATTACCATCCGGGATAGCTCTGGTAAAGCCATGATCATACACGTCATAGCGCGTCCGGTGTTCAATGGCCAAGTTAAGCCAATCTGGCGCCATGGCAGCAAGTGGGGTTTTATCTGCCTCCATAAGTTTGGTTAATCTGTCAAAGTCAAACCGGAAACGTCCTGGAGTTTCCTCCACGCTGAATGGAGCGCCATTGGGGGCAGTATCGTTTCTGACAATAATTGATGATTTTTCCGCTTTCACCGCCTCCGTATTTTTCGCTTCCGCAGCAAGTGTGACGCTGCTGCCCATAAAACATCCCATCATAAATACAATCTGCTTACAGATTATTTGCATATTTTTTTGCATCATTGTCTTACACTCTCCTTCAAAATCGAGAAATCCAAAAAATATTTGTCACGGATTTCGGTACTTCTGAAATTGCAAGCAATAGTTAACGCATCCAGCCTAACCAATAAATGCCGGCTTATAAAAATTTGGCAAGATAGCGATGAGAAATGCTGATCTCTCATGAATATGGGTTCTACGCCTGCATACCATTATGTATTGCTGGAAACAGTGTAACTATGGGAGAGTGAAAAACTTGTGATGTTTTTACGAAAAGTACTGATGAATTCTTTCGTGGATTACGGTTAACCGAATATTGCGCACGATCCGTCTTGACATGAGATATCGTCATGCCATATTGCATTTGCATACATTGATTGAAATTGAGCATGCGTTCTCTACAAATAGCTTGACCGTGCCATGATTACTCGGTACGGTAGTAATAAGAAATATTTATGTTAATCATTCTTTCCAGCGTTTTATTTTCCTCATGGCTATCCTGAGCCGCAGGAAGGAAAATTCCTGGAAATTGAGCAATCACAACTTTCAGCGCTTGACGCAGTCAAACTCTGACAAAAAAGCTTTCCAATGAGCCACATTGTAGGCGTTGAAATGAATAAATCTCATTAATTGCTCAGACTGGTGTCAAGATGGTAACAAGCTGGGTAAAAGACCGCTATCTTGGCAAACTTTACTGCATCATAGCCATTCATTAGAGCGCTAGCGTTCTAATGCGTCAATTAACTGGTAAAAGGAAGGATCTATGAGTATTGCAGAGGATGTTCTCTGGTACAAAGATGCCATCATTTATCAATTACATGTGCGTGCTTACTGTGACAGCAATGGGGATGGCGTTGGCGATTTCGCCGGATTGACTACCAAGCTGGATTACTTGAAAGAGTTAGGAGTCAATACGCTTTGGTTACTGCCGTTTTACCCCTCACCTTTGCGCGATGACGGTTACGATATCTCGGATTACCGCGGTATTCATCCCAATTACGGCACCCTGGCTGACTTTCGTACTTTCCTGCATGAAGCGCACAAGCGTGATCTCAGAGTCATTACTGAACTGGTCATCAACCATACCTCGGACCAGCATCCGTGGTTCCAGGCTGCACGCGTGGCGCCGCCCGGTTCAGCCAAGCGTAATTATTATGTGTGGAGCAATACTGTCAAGAAATACGAAGAAACACGCATCATCTTTACTGACACTGAAAAATCCAACTGGGCTTGGGATGAAACAGCACAAGCATATTACTGGCATCGCTTCTTTTCGCATCAACCCGATCTCAATTTTGCCAACCCGCATGTCGTCAAGGCGGTGCTGCGTGCCATGCACTTCTGGTTTGATATGGGGGTCGATGGCATGCGGCTGGATGCCATTCCCTATCTGTGTGAACGCGATGGTACCAATAACGAGAATCTTCCCGAAACACACGCCATTATCAAACATTTGCGCGCAGAGCTGAATCAGCGCTATGTTGACCGCATCTTCCTCGCCGAAGCTAATCAATGGCCGGAGGATGTGCGCGAGTATTTCGGCGATGGCGATGAATGTCATATGGCTTTTCATTTTCCACTGATGCCGCGCATATTCATGGCGGTGGCCCAGGAAGATCGTCATCCCATCATCGAAATCCTGGCGCAAACCCCAGAGATTCCAGAAAATTGCCAATGGGCTGTGTTCTTGCGCAATCACGATGAATTGACGCTGGAAATGGTCACTGATCGCGAGCGTGATTACATGTACAACACTTACGCATCCGACCCGCGTGCACGGCTCAATTTGGGTATCCGCCGCCGGCTGGCACCACTGATGGAAGGCAGTCGTGCCAAGATTGAGCTGATGTATAGCCTATTACTATCCATGCCGGGCTCCCCCATTATTTATTATGGCGACGAAATCGGTATGGGTGACAACATTTACCTCGGTGACCGTAACGGAGTACGCACACCCATGCAATGGAGCCCCGACCGCAATGCAGGTTTTTCCCGGGCCGATCCACAACGACTATATCTGCCGCCCATCATGGATCCGCTTTATGGTTATGAAACAGTCAATGTCGAAGCGCAAAGCCGCACTGCCAGTTCGTTACTCAACTGGATGCAGCGCCTAATCATCACGCGCAAAGCTCGCAAGGCTTTTGGTCGTGGCACCATTACATTTTTGCGTCCGGGCAATCGCAAGATACTCGCCTATTTACGCGAATATCAGGAAGAAAGCATTTTATGCGTAGCCAATCTTGCCAACAGCGCTCAGCCAGTCGAATTGAATCTGGCCGCATACAAAGGCCGCGTTCCAGTAGAATTGCTCGGACATACCGCCTTCCCCGCCATCGGGGAACTACCTTATCTGCTGAGTTTACCGAGCTATAGTTTTTACTGGTTCCGGCTAGCTACCGATGTGGAAGCGCCTGTCTGGCACGTAGACAAACTTCCGCGCGAGTTATTGCCTGTATTAGTCTTGCCGGAAGGACTGCTGAGCGCATTGATGTCTAAGCCGGCAGGTGAAATCAGCGATGTGCTGGCACGTAAGACCCGCACGCAACTGCAAGCCGAAGTGCTGCCGCCGTTTCTTGCGTCGCAGCGCTGGTATGCAGGAGCTGGTCAAAACATCGCTCAGCTGGAATTAAACTTAAGCCAGACATGGAAAACTGCCGAAGGCAAGGGATGGCTGCCGCTGCTGGTCAGGCTCCAATTCGAGACCGGAATAACGCAGAGCTATTTTCTACCGTTGGGATTACTACTCGGAGAGGCCGCAGATCAGCACTATCACGCTTTGTCACCATGGATGCTGGCCAAGGCCAGACAACGTGCGCGTGAAGGCATACTCTATGATGCCCTGGGTGAAGATACTTTTTGCCGCTTCATGCTGGATGCCATCATGGCGCAAATGCGCCTTCCCTTTGCCGCGGGCGAAATGGTGTTTTCCAGAACAGCAGCATTCCCGGGACTACCAGAAACAATCGATATCAACCGGCCAGGAGTGGAGCAGAGCAATACCTCCATTGTTTATGGCGGCCAAGCCATACTCAAAGTCTACCGGCGCGTGCAGGAAGGCATCAATCCGGAGCTGGAAATGGGACGATTCCTGACCGAAATTTCGCCATGCGCGAGCGTGCCCCCTTTGGCTGGCAGCCTGGAATATCACGCCCATGGTACGGTTACCGCGATTGGGGTGCTGCACCGGTATGTGTCCAATCAAGGCAGCTTCTGGGACTGCACGCTGGATTATTTAGGCCGCTATTTCAAACTGTGCGTGGATGAACCCGATCGCGCTTCTGACGCCGGCGTGCATGCAGTGTATTTAACCCAGATGGAGACGCTGGGACGGCGTACGGCAGAATTGCATCAAGCATTGGCTAAGAGCACAGGCAACGCCGCATTTGATCCTGAGCTGCAGCCGGTCAGCGAAATCGCAGATCAGATGGCACAGTTACGGACGAAGTTAGTCACCGTTTTCGACAAACTGGAACAAGTGTTATTCCAGCTGCCCGAACAATCACGCGGGATTTGTCAGCGCCTACTCAGCCAGCGACTGCATCTGCTGGATCGCCTCACCTATTCACTGCTAGACGAACCCGCTTTATACAAAATCCGCATCCATGGCAATTATCACCTTGCCCAGATATTACTTACGCATAACGATTTCACTATCACCGACTTTGAAGGTGACCCTAGCCTATCTTTGGAAGTACGACGCGCCAAGCAATCACCCCTCAAAGACATTGCAGGCATGCGCTACTCACTCAGTAGCGCAGCGCTCCAAGCACTCAGTCGACATCTGATTGAACGCGCGGATCACCGTGACTTGCTGGAAAGCCGCGCGTGCGAGTGGGAACGTGCGGCTGTCAATGCTTTTCTAATTGGTTATCAAACAGCCATCACTGACTGTTGCGCCTACCCCACTGACGCGGCACAGCAACAAAAACTGCTCGAATCATTCCTAATGGAAAAAATACTGGATGAGCTGGGCAAAGCGTTAGCTGAGCGGTTCGCTGGGCTGGAACCTGTGATGTTGATTCTGCTCGACCTGATCGAGCAAACAGCACCATCTTGTGGAGGTGATGAACATGCCTAATCCGAAAATTCTAGCAATGGTGATGGCGGGAGGCGAAGGTAAACGCCTTTATCCGCTTACCTGCGAACGCTCCAAACCCTCGGTACCCTTTGGAGGGCGCTACCGTATTGTAGACTTCGTCTTATCCAACCTGGTGAACTCGCATATTTTTGCGATCTATCTACTGGTGCAGTACAAATCGCAGTCGCTGATCGAACATATCCGCCGCTCCTGGGGTCTGGCGCCGATTTTCCCCGAACAGTTTGTCACCATCGTGCCGCCGCAAATGCGCGAGGGGCCTGAGTGGTTTCAGGGGACAGCGGATGCAGTGTACCAGAATCTCAGTCTGATCCGGCAGCATGCACCAGATCTGGTGGCGGTGTTCGGGGCCGATCACATCTATCGCATGGATGTGCAACAGATGGCGCACTTTCATCTGGAAAACGATGCTGACGTCACTGTGGCAGCGCTGCCAGTGCCGCTGGCGCAGGCTAGCGCTTTCGGTGTAATCGAGAGTGCTGATGATGGACGTATCCGCCAGTTCTATGAGAAGCCGCAATACCCGCCTTCGATGCCGGGAGAACCTACCCGCGCTTATGCATCAATGGGCAATTATCTGTTCAGTACCGACACTTTGTATACCGCATTGGAGGAAGGTAAACGTCGCGGTGAAAAGGATTTCGGCAGCCATCTGCTACCTCGTTTATGCCAGAGCCACCGCGTGTTTGCTTATAACTTTGCAAATAATCTCATACCAGGCATTCGAGACTACGAAGAACAATCCTATTGGCGCGATGTCGGCACGATTAACGCCTATTTCCTGGCACATCAAGACCTGCTGGGACTTGAACCAAAATTCAATCTGTTTAATCCACGCTGGCGCTTCGCTTCCAGTGAATATCAGGGACCCTCGGCAAAATTTATCCATGCTGAGATCGAGAACAGCATTATCGGTGACGGTAGCTTCATAAAAGGTGCCAGGATTCACAACTCCGTTATTCGTCGAGAGGTGTTAATCGAAGAAGACGTTGAAATCGATGAATCCATCATCATGGATTACGCTATCATACGCCGGGGCTCACGGCTCAAACGTGCTATCGTAGACCGGTATAACCTGATCTGTGCCGACAGCCGCATCGGTTATGACCGGCAAACCGACGCTGAGCGTTATACCGTTACTGATTCAGGAATCGTGGTCGTACCAAAAGGAAAATATAGATATGATGGCACTATCGGCCATTATTGGTAAAGAGATAGCGGCATGAAACGACAACACTGCATGCCCTTTGGCGCTGAGTTTACCCAACAGGGCAAGGTGCGTTTCCGTCTATGGGCACCAGCCGCCCATCAGGTCACCCTGCTTGTCGATAAGGAAAATCCCGTACCAATGCAAGCGATCGGTGCAGGCTGGTATGAAGGGATAAGTGAACAGGCGCGCGCGGGTAGCCGGTATCGCTACCAGATTGACAATGGACTATGCGTGCCTGATCCTGCTTCGCGCTATAACCCGGATGATGTGCATGGCGCAAGCCAGGTAGTCAACCCTGCTGCATTTGACTGGCAAGATGATGATTGGCATGGCCGCCCCTGGGAAGAAGCGGTGATCTATGAAATCCACGTTGGCACTTTCACGCCTGCAGGCACCTTTGCAGCAATCGAGCAAAAGCTGGATTATCTGATTGACTTGGGCGTGACCGCTATCGAACTCATGCCGGTGGCCGATTTTCCTGGCAGGTGCAACTGGGGCTACGACGGTACTTTACTGTTTGCGCCGGATAGTGTTTACGGCACACCAGATGATCTCAAGCGGCTGGTACAGAGTGCGCATCGCCGCGGACTGATAATGCTGCTCGATGTCGTCTACAATCACTTCGGGCCGGAGGGCAATTATCTGCATGTGTATGCCCCGCAATTTTTCACTGAACGGCATCATACCCCATGGGGAGCGGCGATCAATTTCGATGGTGAAAATTCGCGGATCGTGCGCGATTTCTACCTGCATAACGCGCTCTATTGGCTGGAAGAGTATCACTTCGATGGTCTGCGGCTGGATGCTGTGCATGCGATTCTCGATGACAGCCAACCCGATATCCTCGAGGAACTGGCGCAAACAGTGCGCGCCACATTGGGCACAGAACGTGCTGTTCACCTCATTTTGGAAAATGATCATAATGCAGCGCGTTATCTGACGCGCGCTCCGAACAGCCAGTCTCTCGATTACAATGCGCAGTGGAACGACGATGCGCATCATGCCTACCATGTACTGTTGACGGATGAGTGCGATGGCTATTATGCAGATTATGCTATTGATCCTATCCGCCATTTGGGACGCTGCCTGACCGAAGGGTTTGCCTATCAGGGTGAGACTTCCACTTACCGCCAGGGCATGGCACGCGGTGAGCCGAGCACCCATTTGCCACCTACAGCTTTTGTCGACTTTCTGCAAAATCATGATCAGATCGGCAACCGTGCATTCGGTGAGCGCCTAACGGTATTGGCCGCACCCGAAGCGTTGCGTGTTGCCACCATTCTGCTCCTGTTGTCGCCCTCGATACCCCTGTTGTTTATGGGCGAAGAGTGGAGCGCACGCGAGCCGTTTCCTTTTTTTTGCGCCTTCAGCGGCGAACTGGCTGAGGTGGTAACGGCAGGGCGGCGCAAAGAATTTGCCCGTTTTGAGCGTTTCCGTGACCCGGCTGCGCGCGCAGTCATTCCCGATCCGTGCGCAGCCCATACCTTTGAGCTGGCCAAGCTGGACTGGCGGGCACTCACCCGTTCCCCTCACCAGGAATGGCTCAGGCTATACCAAGAACTATTGGCTGTGCGGCAGCAGATAATCGTGCCGCGTTTATCTGCCATCCAAGACAGCCATTTTGAGGCGCTGACAACGCATGCGCTGCATGCCCGTTGGCTTTGCGCTGATGCTGGACAACTGGCCGTCTACGCCAATTTAGGCGCAACGTCCGCCAACTTGCCCGCTACGCCGCAAGGTAAAATATTCTATCGCAGTAGCATGGATACTGATCCGCAGCTTGCAGCGGGTATCCTGCCTGCTTTCACCGTCGTTTGGTATCTGGCAGAAACCTAAGCACGTAAACCCGATGGATAGATGTTTAGTCCTGCGGCGTGCCGGGCAAGGTAATCATCAGCCGGAATGGAAATAAATCCTCCCGGCTGCTTAGCGGGGCAGCAGTATTCTCGATCGGTTGAGATACGATCGTAGCAATGTCTGCGGCCATGAACCTGGTGGCGAGCGCTTCCGCGCTGAGCGCTATCTCCTCCAATCCTGTAACAAAGACTGGCTTCTCCTGCTCTTCCATAGCGGCTTCTTCTCTTGCTATTTCTTCTGCTATATTGCCAGGAAGCGCCGCAGGGGAGTAACCGCGGACGATTTCGCCCAAGTCTTGGTGGCCTGCCAAAAAGAATTCTTTCTGCGTTCCCTTCTTATCGTCTTCCTTCTCCTCTTCACCTTCTGGAACAGCGCTGGGGGGAATTGGTACAGCAGGAATGGGTATTGGACAACACGGCGAATAGCGGCTAACTGTTTGTGTATACAATCTCCTGGTGTTCTCGATTCCAAGTAAGGAAAACTCGATTGTCAGGCTCCATTTAATGATAAAGTCCTGCTGCACTTGTTTGCCGGATTTGGAACGCTCTTTCGGAGGTTTAGGAAATTCAGGGCGGGCGGGCAATTCAACCTTCTCCCCCTTTGCTTTCTTACCCACAGCCTCTTGAAATTCCTGCATGGCTTCAAGGGCTTCTTTTGATTTACGCCGGAAATCCAATTCCTCTTCGGTGATACAGGAGTTAATCACTTTCACCGGCGCTGTAGTCACGACTGCATCTAATCTCAAGAAAAGGGAAACATCGATAACAGGAATTGTCGTTCCTCCCCTTTTCGATCCATGGAGCTCTTGTGATTGCTGCCCAATCTGGATCGAATCAAAATACTCGCAACTGCCGGTACAGGTAAAATCTATCACGACTTTAGGGCTGACTGTGTCAACGGCAGCCTGGACCTGTTCCTTTGTAATTTTTGCCTCTCCAAGTGGAAGTTTTAAAAATTTGGGAAGTTTTGGAAGTTGCGGGTTGATGTTTTCTTCGACAAAATTAAAAATCGTATCGACGAGGCCTGCCTTGGCGAAGCCAAACGTGGCATCCATCTCCAACTCGCCAAACGCCATGATCTTCTCGTCCGGACTACGTTTTAGCTCTTCATCCGGACTGTTTTTTTTCAGCAAAAGGGTCTGCCTTATTTGCCGTAACACGGGAAGATTAAAGGCAAGCAAAGATAGATTAGAAAAAGCGGGCTCGCGAAATCCCGGCGTCATGTGCGCGACGCCAGTCATATCAAGTGTCAGGTCGGGCAGGTAAAACACATTAACGCCGTCGGGCGGCGCTGGCACTTCAGGCCCGGACAAAAAAGCTGATGGTGCCGGCATCTCGAGCGGCGGAACGAAAATTCGCGACTGCTCAATCGAGACTTCATTTGTGCTAAAGGAGTTTGGAGATTCTTCCACCAGAGCGGGAAAGCTTAGCATTTCCAAATTCGGCATTTCTTCTCGCACTACTGCTGTGAATTCGGCCGGAAACGGCACATTCTTCAGGAATGGGAAGCGAAGTCCCGGCGTTAGATGCACAACTCTGCTCAGATCAAGCAGCAAGTCAGTCAGATAAAATGGCGTTCGCATTTCCTGTTTCTCGTCGCATCCCTCAACGCAGCTCACGTATCCAGCCGCCAAGATGGTCAGATACTCGAGCACCGTAAAGACGTGATTCTGGTTGTACTGGTACGGCTGGAAAGCCGTAAATCGATCGATGAATAGCATGGCGCGCTCCTGGTTAACGCCACTGGGGCAATGATCATCCCAGAATCGCGGTGCTAACTTCTTGACCTGATTGGTCTTGATGAACTTGTCGACGCACTTCGTATTGTACGGAATGACAAACTTCGGAGGCACTCCCGGTTCACCGACTTGCTCGAAAACTTTATCGAGAATCTTCACTCCTTTTTTTGGGGGATTGACGACCCGCCTCAAGCCATGGGCCAACTCGTGCACCAACAGCAAGGAGCTTGCTCGGTCGTATCGATCTAACCCAATCAGCGGAAAGTTCCGGTGGTTGGCGCTGATACGATCGCTGCGAATACCTTCGCCAGGAAGAGGCGGATACCATTCGTCCAGGAACAGCACCACGAGCGGGCTTTTCTCCCCCTTGGCCTTTTTCTTCTGCTGCTCGATCTTTGTCTTTTCACGCTCTATTATGAGGCTATGAATATCCTCGACCGTTTCCTGGATTGCTTTAAGCTGGTCCTCAATACCGGATTGGGTCTTTCCCTTTGGGATCTGGCTAGCCTGGATTTCGTACTTCTTAAAAAGATCATCGAGCTCCTTTTTCTTTTCATCATGCTTTGGAAGGGTGGGATCGAGCGCGAATTCCTTGAACGCCAGGTCAATACAATACTTCTTGAACCATGTCTTCGCAGCCGTGATCTGCTGATTCACCTCGGCCTCAGTCCATTCTTTTGGCAAGCGCAACCAAATTATCTCTGCAGAACAGGCGCACTCCACTACGAAATCTTTGATATTCCGGTTGTTGTCGATGGCGTCATCTATAAAAGGTGATCTCATAGCGTACGTTTCCTACTTCATTGTGCCCTGCTGCGTCTCCTCTTGAAAACGCACCTGCTCTAATGGGAACCGCTGGAAGTGGATGGTTACATCCCTTAACTGCGGTTATCTCGCTGAAGAAACTGGCATTGGTTCTGCCACAGAACTTCTGATTCCACGCCGCCATTCAGCGTACCAACATTCTTCTGTCTACTACCCCCGCGGAATAGTCGCATTCTTAATAACTGAAAGGGCGCATGCGCTGCCCAGCGCAATTCCTACCGGCATCATCATGTGGTATACCAGCGTGGAAGCATCTGCCAGAATGGTAGAGCGGGTAATAATGCTTTGTGCTTTTTCCGGCATGATGCCATGCAGATTTCCCTGACCCAACACAAAAAACCAGATGTTGGTTGCAACCGGCAAGTCAAATCCATCCAGATTGAGGGCTTTGGGCGGTGGAATTAGTTTCCCCGGCTTACTGCCGTCACATGCATAGATCTGGTTAAGGTCGTTGATATAAACAGGCGCACCATCAAACTTGAGCACTTGCTGCATTTTGCTGCTGCCATCGGGGCTGGGAAAGGCCATTTCTTCATACTCTGGCGCCACTCCCCGGTTCCAGTAAGCTGCATGAATCGCACGCTTGCCAATAGTGCTGGTAAAAATCACGATGCACCGTCCATCGTTCGTCCGTACCATTTCCTTGGCTCTGTCCATATCTTCCAACGTCAGCTCACGCCCTTCCAGATCAACTACTTTCGAGGGGTCCACTAGCTTCAGCAGTCCATCGAATTCATCCGGGTTGGTCGCAGAATCACCACCCTCAAAGAGCATCCAGAACTTGTACAGCAATTCCCGCACCGCCAGCGCCATCTGCACGGCAGCCTGGTCATTTACATTTGAGGAAAAGATGTCTTGCGCCTTGTAGCAAACGCGGAACTGCGTGGCGATTTCTGCGAAGCGGTAAATCCGGTTGGTGTCATGAGGTTGCTTGGTGTCCGCGGCGATGGAGTCGCACTGATTGATGGTCACGCCTGGCGTCAGTGGGCCGGTCGTCGCGTACCGCAGCGCGTCACCTGCGATCGGAAGAAAGGGGAAAGCCGTTGAAAGCTGGATACGAAATGGAAAATCTTCCAGCAACCACTTTGCCAGAACGTCATTTGAAAGCAAGCGAGCGTTATTACCTATGGGTTGCATCATTTTTTCTCCCCCATCATCCATTTAACTGACATTCAAATAAATTCTTCTCTCTTATCGCTAATAAGTTAATCCTCAACAAGAAGCAAGTAAATACGTGCAAACACGTAAAGGTTAATCCTCATAGTACACATTGTTAATTTCTTGTTCTCATCCACTCCTGTTACACCAGAATTTAGAGTTTGAAGGCCGTAGACTGCATGAACAATATGGCAAAGGGGAAACCGGCGAAGTAAGTTTTGATTTAAAATTAAAATAAGATAGTAATTGCCGCCTTCACATCATTTATTTGGTTAGCGCTTATAGCTTTTACTGGAAGGTTATGAACGGCTCGGCTACCTATTTAGTGTGAAAGGGTTACAGAGCGTGCAACATCTGCAGTTTAGTGAGCACTGAAAAGGCGAGCACAGTGCAACCAAGCAACATACCACAACGATCACATAGTCAGACCTTCTCTCAAGGAGAACCATGAGCGAATTCAAGTTATTAGCACGTCTAAGCGAACTGGCAGGCATTTTGCCAACCTACAGTGATAACTGGCAGCAACAGCACATCACCTCACCTGCAACACAACGTCTGCTCCTGACTGCCATGGGGTTCGATGTCTCCACCCCAGAAAAAATCGCAACCGTCATTGAGGAGCGGGAACTACGCCCTTGGCGGAGAATACTTGAGCCGGTATCGGTAGTGCGAACACGTACACCTTGGGTACGTTTCGTTGTGCAGGATGCCGTTGCTGCCGAGGAATGGGAATGGCGCCTGGACCTGGAGGATGGTAGCAGTCAGCACGGTCAATTCCGCCCGCAAGCGCTACCGAAAATTGAAAGCAAGAAAATCGAAGGGGTGGCGCACACTGCCTGGCGATTGGCGTTACCGGAACAGCCGGTACCGGGTTATCATCGCCTGACACTGCTACGGGCAGGCGAATCATTTGCAGTGCAGGCATTCATTGTTGCCCCTGCTAGCTGCTATCAGCCTGAGGCCGTTGCCCATTCTGGCCGCATCTGGGGGCCAGCCGTACAACTATACTCAGTCAGATCTGAGCGTAATTGGGGGATAGGCGATTTTACCGATCTGCGGTTACTGCTGGAGCAATGGGCGGCACAAGGCGCAGATGTCATCGGCATCAATCCGCTCCATGCCCTGTTTCCGCACAATCCGGAGCATGCGAGCCCCTACAGCCCTTCCAGCCGCCTGTTTTTCAATATCCTTTATCTCGATGTAGAAGCCATTACTGATTTTCACGAATGCGAAGCCGCGCGTGCACTATTACGCACACCAGAATTCCAGATGCGGCTGGAAGGATTGCGCGCAACCGACCTGGTCGATTACGCAGGCGTCGCTGCGCTCAAATTACCCATGCTGGAAATGCTGTACCGCTTTTTTTGTGAGCGGCATCTTGCAGCAGGTAGTGAACGTGCCACTGCATTTCGTGCCTTCCAAGCACGTGAGGGTGAGCGATTATATCGCCATACCCTGTTCGAGGCCTTGCAAGAACACTTCCATAACCAGGACCCTAATATATGGGGCTGGCCTGCCTGGCCGGAACCCTACCGTCATCCCGAATCGACTGAAGTACGTGAGTTTGAAACGCAATATCGGGATCGCATCGAGTTTTTTGCTTACTTGCAATGGCAAGCCGATTTACAGCTAGCCGCTGCCGGCTGGCGCTCGCTGGAACTTGGACTCGGTGTAGGGCTGTATCTCGATCTGGCGATCTCGGTAGATGGCGGTGGCGCTGAAGCATGGGCCAATCAGGCGCTTTATGCCATTGGCGTGGGAGTAGGTGCGCCGCCGGAGCTCAACAATCAGCTTGGCCAAGATTGGGGGTTACCACCATTTGTACCAGATCGCCTGCGCGAGACAGCCTACGCACCTTTCATTGCCACCTTGCGACATAACATGCGGCACGCCGGCGCATTGCGCCTTGATCATGTCATGGGACTGATGCGTCAATACTGGGTGCCTGCTGGCATGTCTCCCACCGATGGGGCCTACGTACGTTATCCTTTTGACGATCTGCTCGGTATTCTGGCGCTGGAAAGTCAGCGTAATCGGTGCCTGGTAATTGGCGAAGATCTGGGAACCGTACCGGAAGAAGTGCGGACTGCTTTACCGCCATTGGGCATCCTTTCGTATCGATTGTTAATCACAGAAAAAGAAGCAACAGGTAGCTTCATAGCGCCAACGAACTATCCTGCACAAGCGCTGGCGGCAGTTACCACACACGACTTACCGACGCTGCCAGGCTACTGGCAAGGACGTGATATCGTGCAGCGCACGGAATTGCAATTATTCAGCTCTGACGAAGCACGCTGGACCCAGGTTGTTACGCGCGCGCAAGAGCGTGCTTATCTGTTACTGATGCTGGAGCAGGCCGGATTGTTACCGGAAGGCATGACAGTCAACCCAGTATCTTTGCCTGCCGCTCTACCAGAATTTATCCTGGCAGTCTATACTTATCTGGCCCGCAGTCCGACCAAGATACTGATGGTACAACTCGAGGACATCCTGGGCGTGCCAGATCAAGTCAATATCCCTTCCACCACCACGCAGCATCCCAATTGGCGGCGGAAGCTCCCGATCCATCTCGAAGCCTGTACAGCTGACCGTCGAATACTTGCGCTGGCTGCAGCCATGCGGCAGGAACGTCCGCATATTCATGCTGCTCCCATGCTGAAGCAGCGTTTACGCATTCCCCTTGCCACCTACCGCCTGCAGCTTAACCGTAGCTTCACCTTTGCCCAGGCGGCACAAGTGGTACCTTATCTAGCAAGGCTGGGCATCAGTCATGTCTATTGTTCACCCTACCTCAAAGCACGTCCCGGCAGCAGTCATGGCTACGACATCGTCGATCACAACGCATTAAACCCGGAAATTGGCACAAAAGAAGAATTCGAAGCTTTTTGTACCGTATTGCATGCGCATGGCATGGGACAAATCCTTGATCTGGTGCCCAATCACATGGGCGTGATGGGCGCAGACAATCAATGGTGGCTGGATGTGCTGGAAAGCGGCCACACTTCAGTCTACGCTTCTTTCTTTGATATCGACTGGCAGCCTCTCAAAGAAGAACTGCGCGGCAAGGTGCTGCTACCCATTCTGGGGCGATCCTATGGCGATACGCTGGAAGACGGTGAATTAAAGCTCAGCTTTGACGAAGAATGTGGCAGCTTCAGTGTGTGGTATTATCACCACCGCTTACCCATCGCTCCACGCGAGTATCCACGGTTATTGCGACATCGTTTGTCCTTGCTGGAAGCGCAGCTGCGGCCAGATAGCCAGGATTTGCAGGAGCTCACCAGTCTCATTACCGCATTCGACCATTTGCCGCCACAAGAGGATACTTCAACAGATAAAATTCTGGAACGGCACCGCGATCAGGAACTCCTCAAGCGACGCCTGGCAGCATTAACCGGTATCTCCTTGCCTGTCAAGCAGATGGTGCTGGATACTGTCAACGATTATAACGGCAATCAAGGCGATCCCAACTCTTTTACCTTATTGCATGAGCTGCTCGAAACCCAGTCATGGCGCATCGCCAACTGGCGCGTGGCTTCTGATGAAATCAACTACCGCCGCTTTTTTGATATCAATGATCTCGCCGGCTTACGCATGGAAGATAATCATGTGTTCGAAGCCACCCATCAACTAGCATTGGAACTGGTTGCCGAAGGTAAGGTGGATGGCTTGCGCATTGATCATCCTGATGGCTTATATGATCCACTGCAGTATTTTCAGCGACTGCAGGATCGCGCGGCCCTGCGCTCGCCGCCGACGGAAGGAGAAAAAGCCGTTTATATCGTGGCAGAAAAAATTCTCGCCAGCCATGAATCATTGCGCGAGGATTGGGCGATCCATGGCACCACCGGTTATGACTTTTGCAATCTGGTCAATGGTCTGTTCGTTGATCCTCGCGCAAGAACAACGCTGGAGCGTACTTACCGTTCGTTTACTCATATTCGGCCCGACTTTGAAGAATTGGTTTATCGCAGCAAGCATCAGATCATGAAACATGCCATGGCCAGTGAATTGAATGTCATGGCGGGACAATTGAGCCGTATTTGTGAATTGCGACCGCATACGCGTGACTTTACCACCAATAATCTGCGCCTCGCGCTTGCCGAGGTCATTGCGCGCCTGCCTGTCTACCGTACCTATGTGCGCGACAACCAGGTTTCGGTACTGGATCGCCGCTATGTGGAATGGGCCATCGCCCAAGCCAAGAAATTCACGCAGGTACTGGATGTCAGCATCTTTGATTTTCTCAGCTCCGTACTGCTGCTGGATGCTGCGAGCGACAAAGATTCACCCTATGCAGCAGCTATTACTGCATTTGCCATGAAATTCCAGCAGCTTTCCAGTCCAGTGATGGCCAAAGGCTACGAAGATACCGCATTCTATCTGTATCACCGGTTGATTTCCCTGAATGAGGTCGGCGGTGACCCACGCCTTGTCGGCATCTCGGTGAAAGCCTTTCATGCCGAGAATACCAAGCGGCTGGAACGCTGGCCTTATTCCATGCTCAATACCTCAACACATGACAACAAGCGCAGCGAGGATACGCGCATGCGCATCAACGTCTTGTCCGAGATGCCCAGTCATTGGCATAAACAAGCACTTCGGTGGCGGCGACTTAACCGAAGCAAAAAACTGCTGGTCGACCGCGAGGAAATTCCAAGCGCTAACGACGAATACCTGATTTACCAAACACTGATCGGCATCTGGCCATTTACAGAGCTTACTACGACTGAGCATGAAACCTTGCTCGCACGTATCGAGGCCTATATGCTCAAGGCAGTGCGTGAAGCAAAACATCACACCAGCTGGATCAATCCCAGCATCTCCTATGAAGATGGCTTGACACTTTTTATCAGGAAGATATTAAACCCTTCTGACAAAAATGCCTTCTTGGCAGATTTTCTTTCCTTCCAGCAACGGGTAGCTTACAGCGGCATGTTTAACTCACTCGCGCAAACTCTGCTCAAATTAACCGCACCTGGCGTGCCGGATATCTACCAGGGCAATGAGCTATGGGACTTCAGCCTGGTAGATCCAGACAACCGCCGCCCTGTGAATTATGCCCTGCGCCAGCAGCAGTTGAATGAAATTGAAGCGCTTGTTGCCGTTCCGCAAGAAGCGCTGGCCCAGCAAGTGCGACAGCTGCTCGATTACATGCCAGACGGCCGCGCCAAGTTGTATCTGACATGGCGCCTGCTGCACAGCCGCAAGCAATGGCCGCACGTTTTCCAGCAGGGCGCTTATCTGCCGCTCACAACCACGGGTCCACGTAAGGATCATCTGTGCGCCTTTGCCCGCCAGGCGGATGACATTGCCTTGATTATCATCGCGCCGCGCTGGTTTTCCCGGTTGATACCCGCAGCATCAGGGCAATTGCCTTTGGGTGATACCGTATGGGTTGATACAACCATCGAAGTGCCCAGCCTCGCTGCGGGAATGCGGGGAGTGAATATCTTGACAGGAGAAATCGTGGCAGTTACTCAGACGAATGATGTTCCTGAACTCACTGCTTCAGCGTTATTCGCTTCATTTCCGGTGGCGCTATTACAATTTCGGCTTCCAGAAAATTGAATTCCGGGGTGACCTATCGCAAAGCTTTCAGGTGGCAACCTCCACAAATTGTAAAGCCCAAGCAATTAGGAACTTTCACTTTTTATCAGATATCTATTAATAAAGTATTCCCGATAGCGAAATGCACGCATAGCGTACAAAGCAATCACACATGGCCGGCCTCAATGGAACATAATTCGTGGATAAAGTCACTATGATCATACGCCCTTATAAGCAGATCGAGACGGAAACAGTGGCAGGACGAGCTGGAAGGAGTTTCTGGATGCGCTTCAATCGCACAACAAGGCCATTGTCATTATGCCAAACGTTCTAATCACTGGCAGTAACCGCGGTCTCGGCCTGGAGTGGTGCCGGCAATACGCACAGGCAGGATGGCGTGTTTTTGCTACCTGCCGATTTCCTGCGCAAGCAGACGAACTGCAGCAACTGGAAAGTGATAGCAGCGCCTTAACCAGACATCGTCTCGACGTGACCGATCCCGCTCAGATCGATGCCTTGGCAGCAGAGCTTGCGAATACCCCCATCGATCTCTTGATCAATAACGCGGGAGTCTATTTCGAAAAATATGTTCGACCGGATCAAGCCACCGATTATGAAGTCTGGGCCCACACTTTCCGCGTTAATACGATCGGTGCATTGCGTGTAAGCCGCGCGTTCCTTGCCCATTTACGGCGCAGCCAAAAGCGTTTGATCGTCGCCATCACCAGTCACATGGGTTCCATTGCCGAGATCGAAAGCCCTGGCAGCTATTATTATCGCTCCAGCAAAGCAGCATTGAATGCCGCCATGAAAGGATTCTCACTGGAATTAAAACCGCAGCAAATTGGGATATTACTGTTGCATCCGGGGTGGGTGCGAACGCGCATGGGCGGCCCGGACGGACCGCTGTCGCCCCAACAGAGTGTCGAAGGTATGCGCACCTTAGTCGACGCTTTTACCCTGGCGGATAGTGGCCGTTTCTTACGCTATGATGGCAGCGAAATTCCCTGGTGATAAAACCAAGCCATAAATTAGGGCATACCTGTATTCTTAGCTTGCTAGAAATCATCCTTTGTTGATCATCTGATAGAATCTAAAAACTTATTGTATGCTTTGTGAATTCATTATAAATAAAAAAGTTTTTTATACATGAGGTGACAGTGATGGGCAGAGTGCTGGAGCTGTTTGATTCACGCCTGAGCACCCTTCGCTTCCAGAATGAAACAGCGGAGCTACATTTTTCCTACACCTGTATTTATTTGGAGCATAAGCCGGATGTCGTCTGGAGTCAGGAGGTAATAGTGCTTATGGCGCATGTCCGGTTTGAGAAACCATTACCCACACTGCCAAATACTGTGGTCGAGGGTTATTTGGAGCTGGACGGAAAACGTTATGAGCCGATCCCGCTACCACTGCCACAGAAGCGGCATGGCCGATTATATTTACAGTTTGCCAATGAAAGCGTGCTGGCATTACATGGTGAACAGCCGGAAATCAGATTGGTGGGAGAAAAGATATTTTTGAGCAACCGATCATCGAATCATCGTTAGCAATTATTGAAATTACCCATTAAGAGTAAGCAAGCACTCTTTTTTCTTGACGCATTAATACGACCGGTCATATTATAAGCACATGCCTAAAGTGACAAAAAAAGAACTCAAACGAGAAAGTCTGTTGAATCAGGGGGTAACCATGCTCATGGGGCAAGGCTATCATGGCACGGGACTACAGGAAATCCTCAATGCAGCAAATATTCCAAAAGGTTCTTTTTATAATTACTTTGGCAGTAAAGAGAATTTTGGTGCAGAAGTCATCCAGCACTATATTGATCCTTTTATCACGCAATTAGCGGCACATCTGCAACAATCCGAGACCGATGCACTGAGCGCGATACGGCGTTATTTCGGCGAACTGATCGTAGAACTTGAAAAAAATGAGTTTAAAGGCGGTTGCCTGCTGGGCAATCTGATGGGGGAAATAGGCGATAGCAGTGAAATTTGCCGGAAATCTCTTCAATTCGCTGTTGGACGTTATCGGGATTTATTGCAATCTGGGCTGGCTAAGGCGCAGCAGCAGGGCACGGTAAGATCGGATAAAACGACTGAAGAGATGGCGGATTTACTTATAAATACCTGGCAGGGGGCTTTACTGCGAATGAAAATAGAAAAATCATCTGTCCCGGCTAAGCAATGCTGCAAGAATCTGCTGGAAGATTTTTTTAAGCCTTAATTTTTTACATTAATATAAGACGACCGGTCATATATTTAACCTTAACCCTGGAGGAGATAAAAAATGCCGAAATATATCATTGAACGTAGCATTCCTGGCGCTGGCACTCTTACGCCACAGGATCTTCAGGCTATCTCACAGAAATCCTGCAGTATTCTGAACAAGATGGGCCCACAAATTCAATGGCTGGAAAGCTATGTAACGGACGATAAGGTCTATTGCATCTACATCGCACCCGACGAAGCTACCATCAGAGCACATGCTGACCAGGGCGAGTTTCCGGCCAATCGCATCTCTCGAATCAAAGCTGTGATTGATCCGACCACTGCTGACAATTAATTCCAAAGAGCACCGAAAAAAATACTCATTAAGGAGATCACGTTCATGCAACTCCATCTCATCAATCTAATAATTGTTAGTGTGACCTTAGCCGCTGCCGGTGTCTCTGGCGCATGCGCAGAAACTGGCGAAGCAGCTTTGGCCAGAAATCGCGCCGCTGCCGCAGAATCTGGCGCTGCTCACAAGCATGATATGCAATCCGGCATGATGGCTAAGTCAGGCCCGGAAGGTCAGCCTGCACCAAGCTTGCTGAACCTGGGTTCTCACACATTCCTGGTCAGCACCCGCAACAAATTAGCGCAACGCTACATCGATCAGGGACTCAATCTCGCCTATGGATTCAACCATGCAGAAGCACGCCGTGCATTCCAGGAAGCAGCACGGCTTGATCCCATGCTTGCCATGGCTTATTGGGGTCAGGCGCTGGTGCTGGGCCCCAATATCAATGCGCCGATGGATCCGAAAGATGAAGTACCAGCGTTGGAACTTGTCCAAAAAGCTGTAGCAAGCAAGGCAACAGCATCAGCGCGGGAGCAGGCGCTCATCGATGCGCTTGAGAAGCGTTATACCGGAAAGTCTGAACAACGGGCGGCAAATGACAAAGCCTATGCGGATGCGATGCGGGAAGTGCACCAGCGTTTTCCGGACGATGATGATATTGCCACGCTTTACATCGAATCGATGATGAACATCCATCCTTGGGATTATTGGATGCGTGATGGCTATTCACAAAAAGGAACGACTGAAATCGTCGCACTTACTGAGGAAGTGATACGGCGCAATCCGCAGCATCCGGGCGCGCTGCATATGTATATCCACCTCGTCGAGCCGACCAGTACGCCGGAACGGGCAGAAAAGGCGGCCGATACGCTGCTGACGCTGATGCCTGCCGCGGGGCACATGATACATATGTCTTCGCACATCTACCTGCGTGTGGGCCGCTATGCCGATGCGATGAAAAGCAATCAACTTGCCATTGCTGCGGATGAGAATTACATCGCGCAGAGCCGCGCGCAGGGAATTTATCCGATGGTCTATTATCCGCATAACATCCATTTCCTGTCGTTTGCTGCAACGATGGATGGGCAAAGCAGAATTGCGATTGAATCGGCCCGGGAGGCAGCCAGCAGAATAGACGATGCCATGCTAAAAGATTTGCCGCTGACTGCACTCTTCCGGATGCAGCCATACTGGGCATTGGCAAGATTCGGGCGCTGGCAGGAGATCCTAGCCGAGCCTGCGCCGCCACCCACCAACGCATTTTTGCGAGGAAGCTGGCATTATGTACGCGGTCTCGCATGTGTCGCCACAGGGCAATTGCAACAAGCTGGGCAAGAGCTGGAGACGCTGCGCGAGATCATGCATGATCCATCACTGGACCACCCACTGCTATCGAAAAATACCCCGCGTACCGTCTTGCGCGCTGCACCCGAAGTGCTTGCGGGTGAAATCGCTGCTGCGCACGGTCAATTCGATCAAGCCATTGCACACCTTGAACGGGCAGTTCGCCTTGAAGATGCCCTGGTGTACACGGAACCATTGGAATTTCACTTTCCGCCACGGCTAGCGCTGGGTGCTATTCTGCTGGAATCAGGACGTCCGGACGAAGCAGAAACAGTGTATTGGGATGACCTGAGGAAAAATCGCAACAATGGCTGGGCGCTTTACGGGTTGATGCAGGCACTGCGCGCCCAGAAAAAAGACGAGCAGGCGGCGCTTATTGAAGCACGCTTCCAAAAGGCTTGGGCACGTGCCGATGTGGAGCTCGGCGCATCCCGCTTCGGACGTCAGGCAGTAACAAGATAAAACTTATGCATATTTTCTATGCTTTTACTGAGTAACATCCCTTTCTGGGCAGCTAGCTAATTTTGCCTTCATCAGACCTGGCCAGATCATCTCTAAGACTGATGTTGAGCGCTACGTTTCGCTACTGCCACAGCAAACTCGTCACCCTTTTGCCCATAACCTCCTGGTTAAATACCACTTGGGCAATTGGGGTGTCAGCACAGGCGATGCCGTAGCAAACGTGTAACGGCAATAGATGTTCTTCTCTTGGGTGACAGAAGCGGGCCGATGGCACTTTTTCCCATTCAATTAATCGCCGCTCACGCTCTTCAGGTGAAATGGCCGGGCTGGTACACACTTCGATCAACCAGTCGTCAAATTCAGCATTCTCTTTATTACCGTCAATATCTCGCGAGAAGAAGGTCTTTAGGTTATGAAACGACATACCTGACCCGATAATCAGTACCGCTTTTTTTCGGAGAGAGGCAATCGCTTTTCCCAGCGCGATATGTTTACCGGGATCTAAATTGTTGAGTAACGATAATTGAATGCAGGGAATCCGTGCCTGCGGATACATCAATTTGAGTGGCACAAACATGCCGTGATCAAAATCCCGCCGTTCGTCAAGTCTTGCCGGCATGCCGCTGGCCACGATCAGCTCATGCACTTCTGTTGCAAGCTGTGGATGACCGGGCGCAGCATACTTAATTTGATAAGCTTCGGCCGGGAATCCATAATAATCGTAGAGCATGCCAGGATGACTGCCACTCGTAATTGTCGCCTGGTCTTCTTCCCAGTGAGCACTGATGACTAAAATCGCTGATGGCTCGCCCAGTTTGCTCACGATTTCTTTCAGGAAAGCAACCATTTTCTCATGTCTGTTATCGCCCAGAATGGGCAATGGTCCGCCACCATGAGGTAGATATAACACAGGTGAAAGCGTTTCAGATATTTGTCTGATCATCTACAACCCCTACTGTAGGAAGCGTTTATATTCTGTTAAGAGGAATACATCCATGGTTATATTCCTCTCACTCATCAGATAATTAGCTTGATAATTTTTTGGCTATTTTTGCGACATGTACGCCCTGAAAGCGTGCGATTGTTATTTCATTATCTGATGGTTGGCGACTGCCATCGCTACCTGCCAACGTGCTCGCTCCATAAGGCGAACCACCGGTGATCTCATTCATGTTCATGATTTCCTGGCAGGAATAGGGCACTCCCACGATAATCATGCCATGATGCAGCAGGGTGGTATGAAACGAAGTAATGGTGGTTTCCTGCCCACCGTGCTGCGTTCCTGTCGACGTGAATACGCTGCCTACCTTGCCGATCAAACCGCCGCTCAACCATAATCGTCCAGTCTGATCAAGGAAATTACGCATCTGGGCGCACATGTTGCCGAAACGCGTAGGTGTGCCAAAAATGATGGCATCATAGTTCGGCAACTCATCCACCGTTGCAATCGGCGCTACCTGATCGAGCTTGGCGCCAACCTTCCGGGCCATATCTTCCGGCATAAGCTCGGGCACGCGTTTAATGATGACCTCGACGCCATCGACACTGCGCACACCTTCAGCCACTGCGCTTGCCATTGTTTCAATATGGCCATACATACTGTAATAAAGTACAAGAATTTTTGCCATGCTTACCTCCTGATGTCGTGTAATCGTAGAACAGGCTTAACTTAAACCAAACCTTTGCAATGACGTAATTTACTACATCAAAAGAAAAGGCCTCTTACAGCAATACTCACGATATCTCTTTTGCCTTAAGGCAATTAGTCAACTTGATTTTCATCATATCAGGCTCCGTCAGATTTACAAATAGGATGAATAACTCGTAATTTCTGACCAAACCAGAATTATCCCCAAGCTCACCATGGTTATGTCATTTAATTATGCATATTAACAGGATTAATAACTCTAAATTTCCTAACAAATCATTATTATCCATGATATCACTATGGTTATATGATTTAATTTTATGCAAATAAATTATGCCGTTGGTTTCATTTTATACGTGTTTATACGTATTCAATTTTCTTCTATTTCTAATTAAATTATTAATGAATGTGGCCATTAGTATCATGTAGCAAGACCACATTTTTTGTTCGCCTAATAATAATCGAGTTGTTTTGCTAAAAAGGAGGCAAAGATGGAACCTATAAAACCACTTAGCAGCAGTTGCAGAAAAAAAATATGGGTTATAGGCAGTAGATCTAATAACGGGTACAAGGAGCAATCTTGCTCCTCTCCTACTGCTGCTTCAATTTATTGCAAAAGTGGCAGAGAAACAATGGGTATTCTTTCAATCGTATTCGTCCTGATAATGGCTTTCGTCATTCCAGGATCCATCCCGGCAAGCTGGGCAACGCAGGACACTGGAATCTCTGATGATGCTGCACAGAAACATCGCGAGGGACAAGAGATTTTTCGCTTCGACACTTTCGGTGACGAGCAGTTGTGGAGCGGTGTGTTGCGGATGCACGAAGCTATTGCAACGGTCAATCCGGCAACTGCGTTAGCCGTTGGTCTCAAGGTTGATGTTGAAGCCTTGCCGCAGGAAGTCATCACAGCGCTTCAGGCCGGTCAGGTTGATCTGACGAACCCCGCGGTAACGCTGGAACTGCTGCGCCTAAATGCAGTGGTCGGCGTGAAGGGCAGCTTCGACGAAGCAGGCCAACTCGCCAAAATTGGCGTGACATGTGCGCTGTGTCATTCATCTGTGGACAATTCATTTGCACCAAGTATTGGCAAGCGACTCGACGGATGGGCCAATACCGACTTGAACGTAGGCGCTATCGTGGCGCTATCACCGGTACTGGATGATGCCACCAAGAAGGAATTCAGTAATTGGGGGCCGGGTAAGTATGCTCCACGGCACCACTTCTTTGACGGAGCCAACATCACTCCGCTCAACAGCCCGTCTCAACCGATCGTTATTCCACCAATCTATGGGTTAAAGGGTGCCGGCTTCGAAACATACACCGCAGATGGACCCATCTCCTATTGGAACAGCTATGTTGGCGTGGGACAAATGGGCGGCCATGGAAACTTCAGCGATCCGCGTATTGGCATCACCATCGAACAGACGCCAGACCTGGTCACTTCGAAGCTGCCGGCCCTGCTTGACTACCAATTGAGCTTGCAGGCGCCAAAAGCGCCTAAAGGGAGCTTCGATCGAGCAGCTGCTCAGCGAGGCAAGCGTCTGTTCCGTAATGAAGCTGGCTGCGCTACTTGCCATCGACCGCCACACTTCACTGACGTACTGCGCGGCCCGGATCGGAGCGTGCCATTCCTGCATGACCCTTCGGAAATTGGCAGAGAGTCGGTGTACGTCGCGAGATCTGCCACAAAAAAATACCGAACGACGCCGCTGCGAGGGCTTCTGCAGCATCCGCCATATTTTCATGATGGAAGCGCACCAGACCTCCCTGCCGTGGTCAACCACTATGACAACCACTTCAGGCTGAATCTGACAGCAGCACAAAAAGCGGATCTGGTCGAATACCTCAAGTCGCTCTGATAGCGCACCGGATCACACAAAAGCGCTCGAAGGACGCTCGAATCAAGCAGCTATTCAGCGAGTAGAAGCCACAATGAAGCCAGAGACGGTTTTCTTAATGAATGAGTTAGCTATCACGTTTGAGTACCTTCGCAACCCGGGCGCGAAGGACTGGAATAAGCTCCACCTCAAACCACGGATTGCGCTTGAGCCACAGGTTGTTGCGCGGACTCGGATGCGGAAGGGGGACAGTGTGTGGCCAGTGCTTCTGCCATGCTTGCACGGCGCCAGTCACTGAGACACCTTTCCCTTTATCTTCTTGGGGAAGGTGATAGGCCTGTGCGTACTGTCCTAATAGCAGGGTAAGCCTGAGATTCGGCAAGTGTGACAACAATGCTTCCCGCCATGCTGGCGCGCATTCAGGTCGCGGCGGTAGATCGCCGGACTTGCCTGCTCCGGGAAAGCAGAACCCCATAGGCAGAATGGCTATTTGCTCTGCGTCATAGAATATTTCGCGCGAGATGCCTAGCCACGCGCGCAACCTGTCACCACTTGGGTCATTAAAGGGAATGCCCGTTTCGTGAACCGTCCTGCCAGGCGCTTGTCCTGCAATCAGAATGCAGGCCGACTCATGTATCTGGAAGACCGGACGCGGCTCAAGCGGCAAGTGCATAGCGCAGCGGCTGCAAGCACGTACCTCATTGATCAGCGATGCGAGGGAAGCCATATCATTTATGTAAATACTTTCACTGTTAATGCCAGCGATAGCACTGGCGTGTTTAGTAACTGCGGCGGTCTTTGCGTCCAGTTACTGGCATTCCAAGATTTTTGCACTAAATCACCTCGTTTCCGTCAATCCCGATAACCCCATTGTCATTAAATATACAAGCATAACGCATCTATTTACTGATGGCTTTGCCTGCCACCTCCAGATTACTGTCGTTATGGCTGATGGTAAGGCCGAAAAGTTTCCACTTACAAAGGCGATCTACTTTTGATTAGACTTTGTCAATTCCCAATGCGGCAGCTGCTGCCATCAGAATAGGCTCCTTTAGTCCGGTTTTCTGCCGCCAGAACCTTGTTTAATCGAAGAAACGTCAGATGGCATAGAAGTTGGCAAATTATGCTCAAGGTGTTCTAACAATTCCTTCAAGAATGGCCGCTGGCCTGGTAAGAGCTTCTGCATTGCTGACCGGATATTAAACCATTCGTCCTTATCGATCTCCGGGAACTGCCGTGTAATACCAGAAGCAGGAGGCCACTCCATAGAAAACAAATTGCTGCTAATAGCAGTGACGTTGAGATCGCCTTTCACCGCCCAGGCATAAACTACTTTGCCACTGGGCTGCTTCAGCGGCGACAGCGAGAAAAACTCCCCGCTAATGGGCAATCCCGTTTCCTCGATAAATTCACGCTTCGCCGTTTCAAAGAGATCATCTCCCTCTTCCAGCTCTCCCTTGGGAATTGACTATACACCATTATCTTTTTTCGCCCAATATGGTCCCCCTGGATGAACAAGGAAAACTTCAAGTTTATTTTGTCTTTCCCGATACAAGAGTATGCCGGCACTCAGCCTTTTAGCCATAATATTACTCCAATAAACATCAGAAAGGCTTGCTCCCGCCAGTCATTCGATTGCATGCGATGAAATCAAGGATTCATCCCAATTTTTCGCAAGGTCGATAGTAAACCCCAGCTTTGTACAATGATAATGAGTCTTTAAAATCATTTTCTAAGTGTTTATACGTATTGTGGTCATGATAGAAATAGGAAACAATAATAAACAGATCACCATGAATCAATGCAATTTAACCCCCACTGAATTTGCATAGATTCTGCGAGATCTACTTTGTTGTTATGTATTTTTTTCTAATAGGAGACTGCAAAAATGAAACTTTTACTCATATTAGCTGCACTCTTAATAGCACCGTCGCTAACTGCCTGCATGGAACCAAAACCTGGTCAGTATCCGCCAAGCGCGCTGATGGAACGTGAATCCATGCCGGACAAAGAAGATTCAAAAAGCAAGGGTTAAAATATATGACTCAAAATTATAACCGCCCTCTTGGGCGGTTTTTTTGTACCCACAAATGCATCATGCATGGAAAAATAATGCGTACCGCCAGTTCTTTGTTTCAATCTGCGCTCACTACCAGAAACATTTTTACGTGTTTGCACGTATTTTTTTGACTGGCATATTCTGATAATCTACGAAAACAAATGTAAGAATGAAAAAGTGGGAATTATTCACTTATCTAAAAATATTTCCCTCAAGATCACATTGATTTTCAATCTAGATCTGATAGTTATCATCTATTAGATCAAATATTCTGGAGATAAGAAGATGACCAAAGATGAACTGCTCTCTAAAATTCAAGCCACCATTGATGAACAGCAAACAAAATTGACAGAACTTAAAAATAAGGCAATAAACGAATCGAATGAAGCCATCAGTGATATTCATGCGGCAATTGATGAATTGGAATCCAGAGTTGAGCAAGCCAAAGCCAAAGCGCTGGAAATTGCCGACACTGCAGATGATAAATGGGACGAAGTGAAGGATTCCTTGGAAGCAGGCTGGAATGACATTTCCGCCAAAATAGAAAAAAGCTGGGATAATTTTACGGCTTCCGTAAAGTCTCTTTTTTCTTGATTCTCCTTGAAATCATGACTTCGAATTGATTCACGCTAGCCATTACCATCCCAACATTGCCAATTACTTCATCAGCTCCTGCATAAGTTTGTTCACATTTACGGGAGTACCGATGCGGCGGGCAAATTCTATAATTCGTTTAGGGTTAAGTTTCTCGTACCGGGTGCATGCATTCGAGTTTGCGTAGATGCTGTTTTCACAGTATGCAGGCCTTGCACCCGAACAGGCGGGCACATCGGCATAGTTCGAACTACTGCAATATGCTGGGTGTGATGCAAAGCATGCACCAAAATTGGCATTACGATCGCTCTCACAATAGGTTGCGTTGGCAAGGAAGCAGGCCCCGGCGTTGGCGTAGGTTGAACTACTGCAATACGTTGGGTGTGACGTGAAGCACGCGCCAGTATTGGCGTTACGATCGCTTTCGCAGTAGGAAACATTGGCGAGGAAACAGGCTCCCGAATTGGCATAACTCGTGCTTTCACAATAGGCGGGATGCGAGGCAAAACAGGCGCTGGCATCCGCATTGCTAGTACTTTTGCAATACTCTGGCTGTTCGCTAAACAGGGTAAAGCCGCTGAGCAGATTTATCAGCAAAAGCAGCAGAGTAATGCGCCAAGCCCTTATCATCACATACCTCGTGTGCTCAGGATTTTGGGTAAACGGCTAAATCAGCTTGCCTCTTTGTTCAGCTGAACCAGGATCACATGAGAATCTGCCTGGGAACCGCTTAATGATTCAGCAGGTATCCGAGAAAAGCGAAACAAGCCATGCGCTGCCATCCCTCCTCTTTGGCAATATTGTTGGACAGTTGGTCATTTAGCAGCAAACTCCCTGGCATGGCCGCATTGACAAGGCGCTCCGTTTTACTCCAATCAAGCTGCTAGATCAAACATCCGTGTTGTGCGGTGTATCGATACTCTGGGTAGGCGACAACCCAGTTCGGTCTGCTGTGACCCGGCAGTGCGGCTTATCATTCGCAATATCGAAATCATTATTCCAGTGAAATGGCTGCAGGCTTTCCGCAGAATCTGGGCTACCCGGTTTAACATTTACCATCTTCCAGCCATATTCTGACTTTGCATTATTATATTGCCGCCTGTTTATCCAAGCACCGCATTGGTCCATACGCCATTCGGAGGTATCTCTCTCCAGCATCCCTCTTCCTTTTTCCCAGACTGCTTGTATCAGATTTTCATCAATAGTCATGAGTCTTCTCCTGCAAAAAAGGTTTACTAATATTTCCTATTCGTCGGAACGACTGTTTCCAGCGATGCCATGATTGAAATTTATCAATGATAAATTCAACTTACTATCTACTTTACTATAGCAATTGGTAAACAGGATAAGCAACAGTAAATTCCGTGCTACCCTGTTGCCAGGTAATCGAGCATACCTTCGGCTGGTTTAATCATTCGCGCCAACTTAGCAAAAGCTACGAACGTCTCACTTGTCCAGACGAAACTTGAATTTATATCGCCATGATCCCTATTATGTTGAGGCGATTACTAGAGCAGGAGAGTTTCCAAACTGCTTCTAAAACCATCAGCTCGATGGCGTGGGCAATGTTGATCACAGCGATGGTCAAAACTAATCTTGCTGACTAATTCAGCAACTGAGGTTGAACCAGTTTTTTGAGCGTGATATCAAACAGAGATTAAAGATTTAAGTGAAGACTCATCACAAGGAGGTTATATGAATTCACAGAATGGCCACCATGAGCACAAGTCAGTTGAAAAGACGATGCAAGCCATCCCGCTTGCTAGTAGCGAAGTGATCTACACCTGTCCGATGCATCCGGAAATCCGGCAAAAAGGTCCGGGAAACTGTCCCATCTGCGGTATGGCACTGGAACCAGCCACGATGACAGGAGAAGAAGGTGAAAACCCGGAACTGACCGATATGCGTAAAAGGCTCTGGATTGGTCTGATCTTAACTCTGCCCGTTTTCATCTTGGAAATGAGTACACATTTTATCGATCGGCATCATTACTTCAGCGGTGCTCTATCTCACTGGATACAACTGGCGCTGGCGACACCCGTGGTACTTTGGGCCGGAAAACCCTTCTTCGCGCGCGGCTGGACTTCATTGCAAACACGCAAACTGAATATGTTTACCCTCATTGCCATGGGCACAGGGGTGGCCTGGCTCTACAGTATGGTGGCGGCATTAGCGCCCGGTATTTTCCCCGATGCATTCCGGCAGGCGGACGGAACTGTGGCTGTCTATTTCGAAGCCGCTGCAGTGATTACGGTGCTAGTCCTGCTGGGGCAGGTGCTAGAACTCAAAGCACGCGAGCAGACAGGTGGCGCAATCCGTGCGCTGCTTGATCTGGCGCCCAAAACAGCCCGGCGGATTAACGCAAATGAAGAAGAAGATGTACCGCTGGAACATATCCATGTGGATGATCTGCTGCGTGTCCGGCCTGGTGAAAAAGTCCCTTTGGACGGCATTGTCGTTGAGGGACGCAGTGCAGTGGATGAATCGATGGTAACAGGCGAATCGATGCCAGTAAAAAAAGAACTGAACAGCAAGGTGATCGGCGGTACGATGAATCAGACCGGCAGTTTTGTCATGCGTGCCGAGCACGTAGGCAAGGATACGATGCTCGCGCAAATTGTTCAGATGGTGGCCGAAGCACAGCGCAGCCGCGCTCCGATCCAACGGCTGGCCGATGTTGTTTCTTCCTGGTTTGTACCTGCGGTGATACTCATTGCTTTGCTGGCCTTCATCGCCTGGGCGGTATACGGGCCTGCACCTACCTTTAGTTATGCACTCATTGCCGCAGTCAGTGTGCTGATTATCGCCTGCCCCTGCGCGCTGGGATTGGCCACGCCCATGTCGATTATGGTCGGCGTCGGCAAGGGCGCCCAGGCAGGCGTGCTTATTAAAAATGCCGAAGCGCTAGAGCGGATGGAAAAAGTCGATACGCTGGTCATTGATAAAACTGGCACGCTTACCGAAGGCAAACCGGCAGTGACCAGGATAGTCGCGGCAGAAGGGTTTGCCGAAGATGTGCTGCTGGCGCTGGCCGCGTCGCTGGAACAGGGCAGCGAGCACCCGCTGGCGCATGCCATTATCACAGCAGCAAAAGAAAAAGCGCTCACGCTATCTTCAGCGGATGAATTTGACTCGCTGAGCGGCAAAGGTGTGATCGGAAAAATAAGAAGTCAGCAGGTTGTTCTTGGCAATATCATGTTGATGGAACAATACGCCATCAATATGTCGTCACTCACGATAGAGGCCGATGCCTTGCGCGCGGAGGGAGCAACTGTCATCTTTATCGCAGTGGACAGCAAACCTGCCGGGCTTCTGGCGATAGTCGATCCCGTCAAGGCGACCACAGCGGCGGCGATTCAGGTACTGCAGCAACAGGGCATCCATATCTTGATGCTGACTGGCGATAACCGCCGTACCGCCGAGGCTGTGGCCAAAAAGCTAGCAATCACAGCAGTTGAATCGGAGGTGCTGCCTGAAGACAAAGGCAAAATTGTCAAAAAACTGCGTGAAGCAGGACACATTGTCGCTATGGCAGGCGACGGCACTAATGATGCGCCTGCGCTGGCAGCGGCTGACGTGGGCATTGCCATGGGAACCGGTACCGATGTTGCCATGGAAAGTGCGGGCATCACACTGCTCAAAGGCGATCTGACCGGTATCGTGCGCGCCCGCAAGCTATCCATGGCCACCATGCGCAATATCCGGCAAAACTTGTTTTTCGCGTTTGTTTACAACGCTGCTGGGGTACCTGTGGCGGCAGGTATGCTCTACCCCTTTTTCGGCATACTGCTCTCACCGGTTATCGCAGCAACTGCCATGTCGCTCTCGTCGCTCAGTGTCATTGCGAATGCTTTGAGATTGCGGTTTATTGTGCTGAAGTGATCAGCTGATCATCCTGAGCATCCCGCCCCTCGATGATTATGCCATGGCAATCCTAAAAGAACATATCTGGTAAAGCTGGCTGAAAGCACCGCATGCAGTACTTGCGGCGCTGGCCTGCTGAGTTATTGCCACTGGTTGAGCAAGCTGCAGACAGTATGAACAATGCGGCCAAGGAGAAGCCGACAAAGTAAGTTTTGATTTAGAATTGGAATAAGGAAGCAAGCCGACAACAGTCAGAGTTTTACTCTCGATGTCATTCCGCTCATTTATTCTTGGAGAAAAGCATGATAGCAAGCCGATTTTCCCGGATGCCAAGAGACATCTCGATGATTTTTCTGCTGTTACTGGTAATACTTTCTTCAGGTTGCGTCAGCTTTGCTAAAGGAGTCACCGAGGCAGTCATAAGTGGACAAGGCAAGAAAGAGAATACCCGCAAGTGCTACGTCCGTGGCCGTCCTTTCGAGGGATTGGAAGCGAAGTTAAAGAGGCAGGAACAAGTAGCTCGTGCCAACGAAAGTGATCATCCTGTGCTCAAGGTGCTGGTAGTCCATGGTATCGGCTCTCATCAACCGGGTTACTCCACCCGCCTGGCAGAAAACCTGGCGCAGACACTTTCTCTCAACCGTGTCCAGGAGACAGTCAAGGAGATTGCTATTACCCACCCCCAGTACCCAAATCAGGAATTGGGATTGCTCCGTCTGACACATTATATGAATGCTGATGAAAACAGAGAGGTTACTTTTGCCGAACTGACCTGGGATCCCATCATCGCAAAAGAAAAACAAACCATTAACTTTGATAACTCAGGTGAGTATTCCTTCCGGCGCGCACCCATCAATAATACCTTGAAGGTATTTGTCAATGACACTATTCCGGATGTGATGATGTTCAATGGCACTTCACGACGGCTGATCCAGATTTCTGTCGGCCAATCCCTCTGCTGGCTCATGAGCGAAAGCTGGGCGTCGCTTAAGACCAGGACTGCGCAATTCTGCGACGCAAGCGCTCCCACAAGTCTCAGTCGGCTTGATGATGAGTTCGTTTTTATCTCTCACAGTCTTGGCAGCCGGATTACCGTTGATGCGCTGCAATGGATAGCAGGCGCTATGAGCGATCTCACCAAGGCAACGACTACTGCGGATCCTTTGCAAACGCCACGAAATGCCATGGTGCCACCGCTCTCAGCAAAAACATGGAACAATATCATGGAACAAAAACATCGCCTCCAGCAAAAGGAATTCACCATCTTTATGCTTTCCAACCAGTTGCCTCTGTTGCAATTGGGACAGCCCAAGCCGGAAGTTACCGGCCGGATCGCTGATATCTGTGACCTGACGGCAGTCCATGAAACAGAAAAGATCTTCCGCAAAACCCACCTCATTGCCTTCAGCGATCCCAATGACTTATTCAGCTATGCGCTCCCTCCCAGCTTTATTGACGAGTACGTTGATTCACGTCTTTGTCCAATTCTGACCAATGCCATCCTTAACGTATCTGATATAGCGGATATCTTTGTAGGAAAATTTGCCAATCCCCTGTCCGCTCATACCGAGTATGACAATGATCCGAGGGTCATTGGCCTGATCGCCAGAGGAATTGGCCATGATGGCGTAGATCCTGAGGTAGTCAAGCAATGTACTTGGCTGGAGTCGGTGCCGAATGGGCAATAAGGGACGACCCAGCTTATGAAAGGTAACAGCCCAGCCCGAATCGCTGGTGTTTCGTGCTTCCTCGAAGCAAATACAGCAACTGGCCAAGTAATCAGATGGAAGTGGTTATGCCGCTTAATTGGCTGTTGAGCGAAGATTCTTCAAAGAAGCCTGACCATTATTGTGTAATCGTTAATGATCTCGAATGCCATCGTAGCCTTTTCGGTAGCCATTGCCAAATTTAATCATCAATCAAGATGTGCCCAAAAAAGCAAAAATTCCGATCGCAATACCCGTGACAAATTGTGCATGCACCACATAGGAAAATTTCTTTAGTTCAGCAGAACTATACCGACATAGACATGCGTGCAGTTTAGAAATCCAAGCAACTGATTTAGCAAGGGAGAATCAAGCGGGGGCGTATAATCAGGCAGTAATCGTTGTACCAGTTTTCCCTTGCCCAGCACCAATTTCAAGAAGGGACGAAAGTAAATAAAGGCCAGGGCAGCCAAGCCGATGTTACCAAAACCCTCGCCGATTTCACTCAGAAAGGTTTCCTTTTCTTCAATAGCCGGATAAACCGAATAGGCATACAGAAAGTACGCCAATGAAGCTGTGACCATCACAGCTGTGTAAATCAGGATACCTTTAATCGGTTTCAAGGACTGACGCATAAAAAGCTGACGGGGCGCTATATATTTTCTAAATTATTTGTCATTATACAGAGGGCACGGTGCATCCTTATGCACCTATATTCTTCAATCCGGAATTATAAAAATGACAGCGCGTAGCATGCCAATCAATGTTACCGACCACACCAGCAGTGCAAACCAGCCCCAGTATTGGGGAATCATCGCAAACAATCCGAAATTCGTCACTTTCGCCAGGGAAAGGGTGCAGGCTGTGTACATTCCCATGGGAAAAACTCTGCTCCATGCAGGCGGATCATAGGCATGATATTGCCTGCCAAATGCCAGCCTCAACCACGGAAAAGTTTTTATCCAAAGGGGCGCCGAGGCTGCAATCCCAACGCGGGTGAATTTTCGGATATCCATGATCAATAGATAGGGCGTCCACAATGTTCCCATGCTCCATGCAACAACAGTCATGCATAAAATAATTCCCGCGATGCCTTCCCATCCCGGTAGGACGAACATATGCATGACGAGCTCGGTGCCAGCGAGAACAATGATTGCCGCTGCGCCCATGCAGATCCAGTAAGGCGCCTCCCACTCTCCAAGTTCAAATTGCCTGAAAAACAGGCGATAGATCAATATCGTTACAATCAACAGATATAGAACGCAACCCAGAGCCCAGAAACTCCCTGCAATCAAATAAGCATAACCGGTATAAATTTCCGCGTCAGCCAGAAGTCGGACTGCCAGCAGGGATATTGAGACAGTGCTGACCACAATCAGCAAGGTCGCGCCGTTCACGATTTCGTGCAGAGGCTTCCCCCGCATGGCGATAAAATCGAGCGCGATGAAATAGAGGCATCCGAGCCAGCCAGCCAGAGCAACCAGCCATAACAAAATGGCCTCTACCGTCGACTGCTGGAAGATGACAAACTGCATACCAATGGTATTGGTACCAACCACGAATGTCAGAAAAAGCACGGCACGCTGCAGGGTTCGCAAGTCCGCCATTAAATCTGGCTGGAAAAATATTATGCGCACAGCCAGAATGGTGCACAAAGTCAGGTAAAAAATTAGATTCAGTATGAAAAGCGCCTTTGCTATGCCAGGGAAAGCCATGGCTTCAAATGCAATCGACATGATACCGGTAGCCATTACCATGGCAAAATAGGCCGGATGAAATCCCTTGATACCGTTGAGGATGACGCTGCACCGTTTCATGATTGCGTCAATATAATGAATATCTTTTCGCCAGCAATTATGCTGACAATCTTACTGACTTGATTTTTTACTTTTTTCTTTTGTAATCGGATTTTGTAGGGTATAGCCATTCTCTTTCATTTTATACCCCCCATAAGCGCCCGCCCCTGCCGCAACCAATGTCCAGCAACCGGATAACAAGGGTAGTATCATCAGGCAAGCAGTCACGCGCAATATCTTTCTGTTTTTCATTAGTGAATTCCTGTAGTACATGATATTCCAGTCAAGTTACTGAAAACTTTTTTACGGCATCATTATACAAAATCATTAAAAGATTACAGATTATGCTGTGGATCGGAGATCCCATCGATGCATTTGTCCTTGGCATACTTGAAATACTTGAGGGTTTGATTTCGTTGATTCATTGAGGATGTTTGACAACACCGGGGAATCCCCGGTACATTGCTGCTAGCTGGAAAAGGATATTTATATTCCTGTACTCCCAAACAACCAGGCTAAGGGTGACGCGCTATTCAAACGTATCCGCACCGACCTGACAGGAGTCAATATCAAGGCTTCCGCTAGCCACACGCTGCGTGATGCCGTGGCGGAACTTGAGGTGACTGAAAAACGGCCATCAACGCTGTACCACAAAAAGCGTCGTGTGTTGTCTTGAGTACTTTGCGCGCGAGTCACAGATTAATCTTTTTCTGAATAAACCTACCCTAAATATGCGTTTCCAATGGAGTCATACTAATACTTATGTCCAGACAGCAAATCATTACACTAGCAGTCACTGTGAAAAATCTATTATGCGACACTCGAACCTTCACCAATCTATCCGATATATCTCGCATTCCATACGCCATGCGCCTTGACTTCCGCCCACTGACCATGCTTTTCCGAAGTGTACTCTTGCTGTTTTGGCTGATCGGCGCTGATGCACTTGCCCAGGGAGTGCGCAATATAGAGGGATGCAGTATCCGGCGCGGCACGTTTTGCGTGGATATGAATCTATATGGCGCCGACCTGCAAAGTGCGAATCTGGCAAATTCCCAGTTCACGCGCTCGGTACTTTCCAAAGCGAATCTGACCGCAGCCAATCTGAATGAAGCGAATCTATCAAGTACCCAACTGCGCGAAGCCAATTTGAGCCAGGCTTCGCTGGTGAAAACCAATGCCCGCGGTGCGCGCTTTAATGATGCGCTGCTTGTTGACGCAAATCTGCAAAGCGCCATTTTGCAAAATGCTGATCTCAGTGGTGCTAATTTGACGAGAGCCGTGCTGACCAGTGCGGATCTCACCAATGCCAGGCTCGACGGCGCTATCCTCGATCATGCCAACATCCAGCGCGCCAACATGCGTGCCGCCAATTTGCGTGGAGCCTCTCTGATTGACACCAATTTGCAGGGGGTAAATTTCACCGGCGCCAATCTGACCGACGCAGATCTAACTGGGGCTAACCTCGATCAGACTATTTTCAACATGACGCACACTAATGGATGCAAGGGCTGCCCCTAGACCATGCACGGCTCCTTCGCTGGTATGGCCCCGCGTAGACGAAATCAATGTGAATCAGAGCACGCCACTACCAATGCAACATCGAGCCGCTCTCTACCCTTTTCCAACAAATCCGGCAGCAGCATTTCCACCTTATCGCGCCACAAGTCAATGAGACGGTTCTGAGTCACGTTCAGATTGGCCAATAGTGCTCATGACTGCCCGTCTGCCGTCTTTACGATTGCTAAATTCTATCGCGATTGTTCAAACACGTCCTCGGTATCCATACCCAGCCTTCAGATAGCGGTATATCGCTAGCCGGTGCGGCAAGCAACTGCCGCTGCACCGCATAGAGATAAGCAATTAGAGCGCAGGTCAGCGCATCCTCTTTGTCTTTCTTCATGGCCCAAAGCATCATATTAACCACGTAGTCTGGTGATCGTGGCAGAGCGTTGGCAACCCCGGAGGGATAGGCTTCCAGCACAGTCAGCACGGCCATCTGTCCAGACGCCACAGCTTGCGATCTGGCGGGAAAATCTGGCCAGCACATGCATCCCTTTGCTCGCTTGACTGCCTATCATGTCCTTGACGGGCGATAATGGAGCCAATCCTTGCCCGAACAACAGGCGCTCCGTCCTCGCACAGACCCAGCGTGCACTACTAATGCACTGAGCTCCTACCTCAGGTTCTGGCGGCAAAGCGTTCGAAGGGTAAGTCATGAAGTGTCCCAATTGGTGGAGCAAAGCGTCTCCACAATCGTCCAAACCGCTCCCACGTCATGCTTTGGCGCTGACTTCTTCATCTTAGTGTGCGAATCCCAGGCTACACGATTGAAAAAGCATTTTAAACTAACGCCATTTCCTGGAACCACATCACGATGTGGCTACACTAAACCGGACACACAATTTAAAATAATCCGAAAAGAGTGTGATCCTAATATGAAGCGAGAAAGAACCAAAACTTATACAGCCGAATTTAGAGCGTCAGCAGTTAAGCTGGCCAACGAATCAAGTAAACCTGTTGCACAAACGGCCAGAGATCCAGGCGTAAACGAAAATACCCTGCATACCTGGATTAACAAATACAGTCGACCACTGGATCAGGACAAAGCAGTACGTACTGACGATCATTTATATGAAGAGTTAAAGCGCCTGAAGAAAGAAAATGCTC